>NZ_JBFUIY010000023.1:0-102457 GCF_056401655.1 Allobosea sp. P4_E12
GCCAAACACCTGGCCTTCCCGAAAGTCATCGACCGCGCGGATCCTCCGGTCCGACCCGAGCGGCATGTCCCGACCTCGATCCCGACCCTCAGGCGACGCCTGACCGTGGCCCTGGCCAACCGCCTGCAACGATGTCCGTGCTGCACAAGGCCCATGGACCGTCTGCGACAGACACGCAATTTATGACGCAGTAAGACTAGATCATCGGACCGGATATCATATCCAGTCCGACGGTCTAACCACCTGTGTTTGCATCGGCTTTCCCGAAAACCGCACTCCACTTTTCGGAGCGATGCCAAGCAAGGTCAGGACGTGGCCACGCCGCGTTCGAGCTGCGGGAGGAGATCCCAGATCCGCCGGTTCAGAGCATAGAGTTCCTGCGTCGCCGCCGCGATCTCGTCGAGCCGAGCCTGGTCGACGGGGCGGCGGGTGCCGAAACGCAGCCTGCCCCGGGCCTCCTCCAGTTTCATGCTCTGTGTGTGTGTGATCGCCCCGCTCGCGTCGACGACGAAGGTGGCGTGGTTGAGATCGTTGCGCAGCCGCGTTGCCGCAGAAAAGGCCTCGACAACCGCGTCAAGCTCGGCGCGCAGCCCCTTGTCCGTGATCCGGACCTTGGCGAGGCGCTGCGCCAGGTCGAGGCGCGCCCGCGTCGTGTTGAGCGTGGAAAAGACGATCGCTGCAGCCGCCTCGTCGGTGTCCAGCAGCAGCATCAGCACATAGATGAACATGCTCTCATTGTTGGACCAGGCGAAATTGAGATCGCCTATCAACGACAGAAAGGCTACCCTTTGCTCGGCCGAGCGTTGCGCGGCCAGCTCCAGCGCGATGAAATCAGGACGGGGCGGCAGCGTAGATGGCCCGTTCCGGTTGTGCCTAAGCATGTCGTCCACCGTTCCTGAAGGCTCCGATACGGCAGAGCCAGCATGTTCGATCTTCTGAGAGCCCGACCAGCGCGCAAGGCTGCCTTCTCCGTCCTCGAGCCGTTCGTTCTGAAGACTTCCGCGAATGGCGCCGGCCTGCAAGCGGGCGACTGGCTCCAGCCGCAGATTCTCGGTTTCCTTGCGACCCTGGTCACGCTGATCGTCGAACGCAAATGCGGCGAGCTGCGAACGCACGCGCTCGCCTCGGCCCAGTCATCGGTGCTGAATGCTCTCACCGGGATCGGCCCGGAACTTGTGGGCGAGGAAATCTGTCTTCTGAGCAGCCGCCGAGACCCGGCCTTCACCGCAGGGTCGATGGGAGCGCTCGCCTTTCTGGAAGCCTTGGACGCCACCCGGCCATCGGCGGGCGAACTGGTAGGAATGGAGCCGCTCGGCACAGCTTCCAGCGAAGCCGGAAGCAGAACGCTGGACGAGCTCTGGCACGACCATGTCGAACGTCATATGCGCAGAGGTCAGTTCTTGGCCTGAGAGACCGGCATGCCGAAACCGCTGAAGCTCGCAGCTCGGACCCGCGGCTGCGCCGGCTCGTCGTCAAGCAAGCCGAGTTCAAGTTGAACTTCCGTCAACGCCTCGCCGGCCTCTTCCAGCCGCTCCGGCCGGGTTGCAAGGAGCCGCCGCAACGCCTGAATGAACAAGGTGTCCGTTTCCGCGGTTGCGATGCCTTCCAGCGCTGCCATGAAGCGTTCAAAACGCGCGACGCAACTCGCGCTGCCTGGGCCGCCATCGACCTGGCAGTCCAGGAACTCGCAGCGCATGACCATGTCGCCATGCTGCCATGGTGCGTAGCAGGCCACCTCCAGCGGAGAAACCGCGAGGCCGCCGGCAATCTTCTGCTTCAGATGCCAGGCCGTTCGGACGGAAACTCCCAGCGTTTGCGCCAGCCTTTGCGACCCCATCTTCTGCCGGGTCGCCGTCAGCAGGTAGAGGGCCTGGAGCCAGACATGCAGAGGCACATGGCTGTTGTGAAAGATCGTGCCGTTCCTGATCGTGAACGGCTTCCGGCAGGAATAGCATTTCCACGCGCCAATCGGGGTGCTCAGGCCGTTGAGCCGCCCCAGCCGGGCAGCCTCGCCGCAATGCGGGCAAACCGGTCCGGAAGGCCAGACCATTCGTTCGAGCGACAAATGGACGACGCGCTCGTTCTGCAAGCGGATGGCGTTCGGCATGGCGCAACCTCCAACCCGAAAACATGGTCCCAGATGGGTAATTGAAAGTCAATAAAGTCTGAAAATGGGTAATAATTCGATACATTGACGCCGCAAGGGCATAGTTGGATGTTTGCTGATCGGGAATAATGCACACAACCCCCAAATTGTCACATTATTTCTGAGACATTTATCAATTTAGGCAACAAAAAGAAATTGTTCGCCGATAATGAATATTACATTCAATAATTTTAAATAATATTCAGAATTTATACCTATCTGCTAGTATATGACTCATAAAATTATATGTCTCAGATTTCATTTCGCACACTCTGGCCCAATATCGAACCAGACTAATAGTTCAGAAAAATTATTACTTATATCAACTAATTAATATCGGGAGACGCAAACAATGACTTAGTCAATTAAGGGGTTTCTGCTGTCGCCAGTACGAAATCTTGAAGAACGTTCCTTGCGTAGATAGGCGGGACATTCATTCGACATAAATTATCAATATTCCGCACTAATGGCATCCAACGCAAGTGGATCGGCGCAGCGCAGAAGGGACGCGGCGATCAACGAGCGGAAGGGTGCCTTTCCTTTTTTGACGGGAAAGCACCATGCCGAACAACAACGATTATCACCCGCAGGATCCAAGCCAGGATCAGGCGCAGGCTGAGATTCAAGCCCAATTGCAGGGACAAGGTCAGGGGCAAGGACAAGGCCAGGGGCAGGGACAAGGCCAGGCGCAGTACTCCGCGCAGGCCGTCGACACCTCCGTCTGGAATGACAACGGCAACCTGAATCTCAACGGCAACGGCAATCTGAACGCCAATGGCAACCTGAACGGCAACCTCAACTACAACGAGAACATCAACCACGTTCAGACCGCCGTCGACACCACTGTCAATGTAAAGGTCGACCTCGACCTCAGTGGCGCCCTCGTGCCACCCGTCGATAACCGGGTGATGGATATCGACTCGATTCACGACATCCACGACTCGATCGTGATGCCGTCCGTCGTCACCCAGACGACGGATGACGGCAACAACTTCAATATCGCGCAGGTCAACAACCTCACCGACAATGACAGCCTGTCCAATCCGTCGGTGAACTTCAACTCTGGTGGGCTCGACCCGTCCTGCTATGGTCCAGGCCATATCCCGGAAGCGGTTGGCGATTTCTCCATGACCGCCACGGCCACGGGTGGCTCAGCATCGTCGAGCTTCGGCGACATCCATGGCGGAAGTGACGGCTACTCGGGCATCGGCGCGGCTGCTGCCAACGTGGCCCTGACCCAGGAGGCCTTCACACAGCACATCGCCATGGGCGCAAATGTCCAGTTCAACTCCGTCGATCACCTGACCGTCGCAGGTCACGACATCGGCACACTTTGAGCGTCCCAACGCTCGGAAGGCAAGCTATGCTCGGACGCGCGGGGTCGCCTCCCCGCGCGCTCCCTGCTCGGGGCCGGTGAGCCCCTGAGCCCACGCAATGCCTGGTGCCCTCGCGACCGGCCTTGCCAGGCAATAGTGCAGAGTGTGCCATGAACATTGGCGGCTTTACCGAAACGATATGGCATTTTGCCGGCTATCTTCGCGTCTTCATTGATGAAATGCGGGCGCGCGAAACTTATGACGGCGAAGCGTCCCGGGTCGTGTCGGACGAGGGGGGCGATCGCTTCTACGATCGCGTTGCGCCCATCACACCGGATGAAACGGCTTCGCAACCCGTGTTCTTTCGGGCGCCGAACGTCTCCGACGACAGTCCCGCCCTCCACAGCCTGACGCCCACACCCTTCACTCCGCCGGCCAGAATCCTCCCATCGAGTCATCCGCCTCCACATCGCCTCGATGCGCCCGACAGCGTCGATAACGACTATGGCTATATGGTCACCAGCCACAAGATCGTCACTGTGGGGTATCAGAACGGCGGCACCGAGACATTGCTCTCGATCCACCAGGTCAATCAGGCGGACGACCGGGATCTGCTGACATCCGACGCGATCCGTTATCCTGACGGCACTCTCGTCGTGCCCCCCGAACTTCATCTCGACGGCGTCCTGAGCGACATGCTGCACCAGGCGCAGAGCGCTGTGCCCGGCGAGGTCGCGGCGCTTCAGGGCGGCACGACCCAGAGCGTGATAGCGGCTATCGAAAGTCGCGATATGCGCTGGACCGAAACGGGGAGCCCCTATTCCGACGGCAGCCCTGTCTCACATGCCATGGAAGGCAGAATTGTCGACGGCGCGCTCAACGCGAACGATCCACCGGTGCCGAGCCTTGCCGAGGTCGCGCCTTGGCGCCTGGCCGACGCGCCCGCCGACAGCATCACCAAATCCATTACAGCCGCCGAACCCACAGGCGGGGTCGCCGTCGTCTCGGAGACCGGGCTGAACATGCTGGCAAATGCTGCGGTCATCGTCGACGCCAACGAAGCAACAGGCTCGATGATCGTGGGCGGCAATTATTTCTTCAGCCGCGGCATCGCGCAGGTAAATGTCCTCGTGGACAACGACCATGTCGACGTCGCCGTCGATGGCACGCTGGCCCCCTTGGTTCAGAGCCATGGCAACGAAGTCCACAACATCGCGGAATTCGCGACGCATACGATGACGATCGCGCCAAACGGCGCCGCAGCGACCCCCTTCTGGTCGGTCGATGTCATGCCGGGAAGCTTCTATGATGTGAAATCCGTCATTCAGTTCAATGGACTGAACGATAGCGACAGGATCGTTCAGGCGGAGAACGGAACCTATTTCGACGTGAAGAGCGGCGAGAACGCCCAGCTCAATCTCGCTCAGATCACCGGCCTGGACAGCTACGACATCATCATCATTGGCGGCAACTATCACCGCGCCGACTGGATCTACCAGTACAACATCGTTCTGGACTCAGACAGCGCCAAGCTGTTTGCAACAGGCCACGGCAGCGATATTACCGTTGTCACCACAGGCTTCAACAACCTTACCAATCTCGCAGATATCACGACCTATGACAGCGTCGCATTCAAGCCGATGCAGCAGGCGCATTACGATCTTCTCGGCGCTCTTGATCAGAACTCTACAATTCTGACGCCCGACGCCAACTGGCAACTCAACGGCAACAGGTTCGGAACGCTGCACGTCCTCTACGTGCCCGGCGACTATTACGACGTGAACGTCATCACCCAGATCAATGTTCTGAACGACGCCGACCAGGTCATCCAGGCCAATGCTCAGCCCGGGACGACCCAAGGTGTCGCCGCCGGCGGGAACACGGTGCTCAATGAGGCGCATATCATTGATCCGGGCACGCTCTCGACCTCGAAATACCTGGGCGGCGACGCCTACGAGGAGAGCGTGCTGATCCAGACCAACATGATCACCGACACCGACAAGGTCACCATCCACGACACCCAGACATTGGTGCCCGAGCTCGTCGCCTTCGCGCATGACGTCGATACACATTCCGGATCGGACTCCTCCATCTCGCGCCCGGTCGTACCCGACCCGTCCCAGCACGATCACCTCACCTCCAACATCATGTCTTGAGGCCAGTACGCATCGAGGGCTCTCCATGACCGACGAAGCCGTTCCCGCCGCGCCACCGAACCGTCCAGATGCCGCCAGGTTGCCCGGAGCCACGCCGCTCGGGACAACCATTGGCAGGCCCCCGCCCCCGCTCACGCTGGTCGCCAATTCAAACGACCGCATGGCCGGCGAGGCCCGTCAGGCCTCACCAGGGCAAGCCCCGCTGCGCGCCGAGGCGAAGCATGGCGCTCCTCCCGCCGACAGCGTCCCCAATCTGCGACCGGTCGGAGGCGCCGGCAGCCCGCAAGGCACGACGACATCGAACGGTCCTGGGGGCGGCAAGGGCGGAACAGGTGGTGGYGGAGGGGGCGGTGGCAGCGGCGGCCGATCACCGCTCGAACAACGCCTCGGGGATCGCGATTTCCAGCAGGTCCTCGGCAAAGGGCTCGCGGAGGCGCGCCACAACCTGGTGATCGTCGCGATCTTTTCGATCGTCGTGAACACGCTGGTGCTGGCTGTCCCGATCTATCTGTTCCAGATGTCGGACAGGGTGCTGACCAGCCGCAGCCTCGACACGCTGATGATGCTCTCGATCATCGTGATGGTCGCGATCCTGGCCCATGTCCTGCTCGACATGATGCGCCGCTTCATCCTGATGCGGGTTGCCGTGGATGTCGAAAGCCGGCTCGGCGGCCCCGTTCTCAGCGCGGCAGCCAAGGCGGCCCAGAGCGGTTCGAATCGGGAGTTCCAGATACTCGCCGATCTTCAGCAGATCCGGAGCTTCCTGACCGGGCCGGTCATCCTGACGATGCTCGATGCACCGACCGCACCGATCTACCTGCTGGCAGTCTATCTGATTCATCCGCATCTCGGCTACATCGTCACGGTCGCCGCCATCGTCCTGTTCGTGGTCGCCTATTTCAACCAGAAGCTGACGGCCGTCCCCTTCGCAAGGTCGAGCGCGTTTGCGACGCGCGCCAATCTTCAATCGGAAGCGATGTCGCGCAACTCGCAGGTCATCAACGCCATGGGCATGATCCCGGAGGGCGTGCTGATCTGGGGCCGCGAGACCGCGGAATCCCTGAAGGCGCAGGTCAGCGCCCAGGACCGCAACATCATGATGACCGGGTTGTCGAAGTTCTTCCGGCTCGGCACGCAGATCGCCATGCTGGGCTGGGGTGCCTGGCTGTCCCTGGAAGGATCCCTCACCGGCGGCATGGTCATCGCGTCATCAGTGGTCGCGGGCCGCGCGCTGGCCCCGCTTGAAGGCACGATCGAAGGCTGGCGCAGCTTTATCCACGCGCGTGCCGCCTATTCCCGGGTTCAGGCCCTGTTGCAGGCCTCGCCGCTCAATCTCGATCGGCTGAAGCTGCCGAACCCCAAGGGCCGCCTCGATGTCGAGCGCATCCTCTATGTGCCGCCACCGAACAAGAAGGTCATCCTGAACGGCATCAGCTTCAGCCTCGAACCCGGCGACTCGCTTGCCATCGTCGGCGCCTCGGGCAGCGGCAAGTCGACGCTCGCGCGCATGCTGGTCGGCTCGATCACGCCAACGGCCGGCACGGTGCGGCTCGACCGGATGGAGCAGCGCAACTGGGACCCGCGGCAGTTCGGCGAGAATGTCGGCTATCTCCCCCAGGATACGCAACTCTTCCCAGCCTCGATCAAGGCCAATATCGCCAGGATGCGGGACGACGCGAGCGACGAGGATGTGTATGAGGCTGCCGAGATCGCCGACATCCACGAAATGGTCGCGCAGTTCGTACATGGCTACGAGACGCAGATCGGCATCGATGGCAGCCCGCTCTCCGGCGGCCAGAAGCAGCGGCTCGGGCTCGCCCGTGCCTTCTTCGGCAATCCGAGACTGGTCGTTCTCGACGAGCCCAACTCCAATCTCGACACGATCGGCGAGGCCGCGCTGGCGCGAGCCTTCGAGCGTGCCAAGGCGCGAGGCATGACGGTCGTGGCGGTGACACAGCGACCGGCCCTGCTGCGCAGCGTCGACAAGATCATGATGATCAAGGATGGCGCGGTCCAGGCGATCGGCGCACGCGACGAGATCCTGCCCCTGATCGTCGGGCAGCGGAGCATCGACAACACGCCAAGGCCGAACTGAGATTCTGTGCCGCCACGCCCCTGCCGGGGCGGGCAGTCGGGCGTTTTGCAAGGGTGGAGAGACGCACGATGACCGCAATGATCGCAGCCCAGCCCTGGTATGGCGACGTCCCGCGCAACACCCGCTGGGCGAAACTCAGCGGCATCGGCATCATGCTGATGACGGTCATGGGCTTCGGCGTCTGGGGCAATACCGCACCGATCTCAGGCGCCGTGATCGCGCCGGGGGTCTTCGTGACCACGGGACAGAACAAGACGATCCAGCATCTCGAAGGCGGCGTGATCCGCGAGATCATGGTGCGAGAGGGCGACGTCGTCCTGCCCGGCCAGTTGCTCGTGCAGCTCGACGACACCTCTTCCCGGGCGGAACTCCGCCGGCACCTGCTCAAGCAGATGCGGCTGGAGGCGGTCGAAGCGCGGCTGAACACCGAGGCGGCCGGTCGGTCCCAACTGGTATTCCCCCCCCACCTGATCGCAAGCAGCACCGACCGCGACGTCGCCGCGATGCTCCAGGCGCAGACGGCCACTTTCATTGCCCGCCAGAACAACATCTCCAATGACATTTCGGCTCAGCAAAAGGGCATCGACGGGCTGGAGGAAAGAATCGCAGGCAGCAAGGCCCAACTTGCCGCCGTCGCCCAGCAGAGCGAACTCCTCAAGGAAGAGCTCGCTGGCAAACAGGCCCTGCTGGACCGTGGCTATATCCGCAAGCCCGACGTCCTCGCGCTTCAACGCAACGCCGCCAATCTACGCGGCGAGGCCGGCCGGATCACCGGGGACATCGGCGACGCGCGGGAGCGCATCGCTCGCGCAGTCGAGCAGATCGATGGTGTCAGAAAGAACGCGATCAAGGCCGCATCGGAGCAGTTGCAGGACGTCAGTGCCGATCTGAACGATGTCCGTGAACGCATACACACGGTAAAGGGGGTTCTCGACCGCGCCAGGATCGTCACTCCGGTCAAGGGAACCGTGGTCAAGCTGCGCTACCACTCAGCCGGCGGTGTCATCGAGGCGGGCAAGAGCATCATGGAGATCGTCTCGCTGCAGGAAGAGCTCGTCATAGAGACGCATGTCCGTCCTCAGGATATCGACAAGATCAAGCACAGTCAGGTCGCGACCATCCGCCTCAGCGCCCTCAATCAGCGCACGACGCCGATGATCAAGGGCAAGGTGATCTATATTTCGGCCGACGCCCTGCCGGATGAAAGGCAGCGCGGCTACCCCAATACGTCCGATCTCTATGTCGTACGGGTCCGCCTCGACAGCAACAGCGCCGCCGCGATCCACGATTTCCAGCCGACGGCCGGCATGCCGGCAGAGGTCTATATCCAGACGAAGGAACGCACGTTCTTCGAATATCTGATGCAGCCGCTGAAGGACAGCATGGCGCGCGCTTTCCGGGAAACCTAAGCCGTCGATGTGGGGCGGGCGCCTTGCGGGGCGCCCGCCCTGTCCGGCTTCAGGCGTGATGCCGTACCCTGCCGCGAGAGCCTGCCGGAACCGCGGCTTGCCGGACGGGAGCATCGGCGAGGTCCTCGAGAATCGGGCAATCGGGGCGACCGTCGCCGTGGCAATGATGCGCCAAATGGCCGAGCGTCTTCACCATCGCCTGAAGCTCGCCGATCCGCGCCTCGAGCTCGCCGATGTGGCGCAGGGCAAACGCCTTCACATCGGCACTGGCCCGGCTCTTGTCGCGCCAGAGCGCCAGGAGTTCACGCGTTTCCTCAATCGAGAAACCGAGATTCCGGGCGCGCTTGACGAAGCGCAACGTGTGGACGTCGTCACCGGCATAGACACGATAACCCGCCTCGGTGCGCACCGGAGCCTCGATCAGCCCGATGCTCTCGTAGTAGCGGATCATCTTTGCGCTGACGCCAGAGGCTGTTGCCGCTTGTCCGATGTTCATCTCTCATGCTCCTCCTACAGTCTCACCCCGCCAACGCGAGCCTGGCGGCGCGCTGGTCCTGCAACGGGGCCGGCGTGCGAGCGCGGAAGCGCTTCAGGCGCAGCGCATTGGTCAGGACGCTGACGCTCGACAGCGCCATGGCCAGTCCGGCGAACATCGGCGACATCAGGATGCCGAAGCTCGGATAGAGCGCGCCGGCAGCCACCGGGATCAGCAGGGCGTTGTAACCGAAGGCCCAGATCAGGTTCTGGCGGATATTGGCGATCGTCGCCTGTGACAGCGCAATGGCATTGGCGACACCATTCAGATCGCCCGACATCAGCACGACATCGGCGCTCTCGATGGCGATGTCCGTGCCGGTGCCGATGGCAATGCCGACATCAGCCTTGGCCAGGGCGGGCGCGTCGTTGATGCCATCCCCGACGAAGGCGACCTTGGCGCCACCGGCCTGGAGCCCGGCCACCACCTCGGCCTTGCCGGTCGGCAGAACCTCGGCCACGACCTCGTCGATGCCAAGCCTCGCGGCAATCGCCTCGGCCGTACGCCGGTTGTCGCCGGTAATCATCACGACGCGCAGGCCGAGCCGATGCAGCGATGCGATAGCCTCGGGGGTCGTGGCCTTGACCGGATCGGCAACCGCGATGATGGCCGCGAGCCTGCCGTCGATCGCCGCATAGAGCGGCGTCTTGCCGGCATCGCCCAGGCGGCCTGCCGCCTCCGTGAAGGGCGAGAGGTCGAGCCCGAGACGCCGCATCAGCCGGTCGGCACCGATCTCGATCGTCCGGCCTTCGACGACGGCCTTGACGCCGAAGCCGGGTTCACCCGCGAACTCCGACACCTCTGCGAGGGCGAGGCCGCGCTGGCGGGCAGCGACAACGATCGCTTCCGCAATCGGATGCTCCGAGCGAGCCTCGACCGAGGCGACCAGCCGCAGCACCTGGGCCTCCTCGAAGCCCTCGGCGGTGACGAGATCGGTCAGCTCCGGCTTGCCCTTGGTCAGGGTTCCGGTCTTGTCGAGCGCCACGATCTTCGCATCCTTCAGACCCTGGAGCGCATCGCCCTGGCGGAACAGGATGCCGAGCTCGGCGCCCTTGCCGGTGCCGACCATGATCGAAGTCGGAGTCGCCAATCCCATCGCGCAGGGGCAGGCGATGATCAGCACGGCGACCGCGTTGACGAGAGCATAGGACAAGGCGGGGCTGGGGCCGAAGGCGAACCAGGCCGCGAAGGTCACAAGCGCGAGCGCCATCACGGCCGGGACGAACCACATCGTCACCTTGTCGACCATGGCCTGGATCGGCAGCTTCGAGCCCTGCGCCGCCTCGACGGTGCGGACGATCTGCGAAAGCAGCGTATCGGCACCGACCTTGGTGGCGGTGAAACGGAAGGCACCCGTGCCGTTAATCGTGCCACCGGTCACAGCCGCCCCCGCTTCCTTGCGGGCGGGCACCGGCTCACCGGTGATCATCGCCTCGTCGACATAGGACACGCCGTCGAGAACCTCACCATCGACCGGGATGCGCTCCCCCGGACGCACAATGACGACATCGCCCGGAACAACGCTCTCGATCCCGACATCGGCCTCGACGCCGTCGCGTAGGACACGCGCCGACTTCGCCTGCAGCGACATCAGTCGCCGGATCGCTTCGCTGGTCCGGCCCTTGGCTCTGGCCTCGAACCAGCGTCCGGTCAGGACGAGCGTGACGATGACCGCACCGGCCTCGAAATAGGTGTAGTCCGTGCCGTCAGGCGGGAACTCCGGCGCGAAGGTCGCCACCGTCGAGTACAGATAGGCCGCGCTGGTACCGAGCATGACCAGCGAATTCATGTCCGGCGCGCCACGCAGCAAGGCCGGCCACCCCTTCTTCAGGAAGCGCAGGCCCGGCCCGAACTGGACGAATGTCGCGAGCAGGAAGGACAGGAGCTTGATGTTGAACTCGCCGACACGCCCGGCGAGAAAATGGTGCAGCGGCTCGTACATATGCGAGCCCATCTCGAAGACGAGCAGCGGGATTGTCGCGACTGCGGCGATGATGACCGCGCGCTTCAAACCCGCCTGCTCCGCCTCGCGCGCCTGCTGCTCGCGATCCGAGGCTCCGGCATCGATGCTCGCCGCTTCGGCGGAATAGCCCGCCCCTGCAACGGCCGCGACGAGCTGCTGCATCTGGCCCGCACCGCCGAGAGTCCGCACGGTGGCACGCTCGGTCGTGAGATTCACGGTCGCGTCGAGCACGCCCGGCACCGCCTTGAGCGCCCGCTCGACCCGGCCGACGCACGACGCGCAGGTCATGCCGGAGATCTTCAGCTCGACGGTGCGCTCGGTGGGCTCGTAGCCGGCGCCGCGGATCGCGTCCGCGATCGCGCCGGCATCGCTACCGCCGGAAGACAGGGTCACACGCGCTCGTTCGGCCGCGAGGTTGACCGCGACTGAGCCGACGCCGTCGACGGCCTTCACGGCGCGTTCGACGCGCCCGACACAGGAAGCACAAGTCATCCCGCCGATCTCGATCTCAAATTCTCTAACGGGGCTTCCCGCTGTCCGTGCCATCGCCATGGCTTGATCTCCGCATGTTGATGGCGAGGGGTATGATCCTTCCCATGATGGGAAGGTCAAGGCCAATTTTCAACACTCCGCGAGAGGGCCGGATCCTCCCCATGATGTGCGCCGGCATCCCGCAGAGGGCGCTTGACCTTCCCATCATGGGAAGCTTTAGGCTCCCTTCATACCCCTCAGAAAGGATGCAGAACGATGTGCGGATGCCAGAGTCATAGCGAGAAGACGACACCTGGGACTCAGGCACAGCCTCAGGGCGCGGGAACACTCAGCTTCCGCGTCGAGGACATGACCTGCGGGCATTGCGCCGGTACGATCATCAAGGCGATCGAAATTGGCCTTCCCGGAACCCGCGTCCAGGCCGACCCGGCCTCGAAACTGGTCAGCGTCCTGGGCACCAGTGACCGCGCCGCCATCGCGGCGATCGTCACGGCGGCCGGCTACACGCCGCAGCCCGTCACCGCCTGATCCAACATCCTGCGCCTGGTCAGCTATAGGCCAGGCGCAGCCCCGCCTCGTGGCAGCAGGCCTTCAGGCTGGTGAGGATCGCCTTCTCATTGGTCTGCACGCCATGGCGCTGCAGGCATGGCACCAGGATCGCCGCCTGCGCATAGCCCGCCGGTCCGATGACCGGGCAGGCGATATCGGTAACCGCCAGAATGTCGCGGCTTGGTGCGATCTGGTGTCCCTGCTCCCTGATCATCGCGAAGATGGCTGCAACGCCGGAGCTCTCTAGCCGCGTCCGCGCCTCATTATCGGCATCCTTCATCAGGGTCAGACGCCGTGCCCGTGTCTGGAACGCCAGGATGAGCAATCCGGAATTGGCCTCCAGCGCCGGCCTGCCATAGCCCGGCCGCACGGTAACCGTCGCGTCGAGATGTCCGGAGGTCGTCGCGAGCACCACGGTCTGCGCACGGCTCAGCACGACGAGATGAGCCGCCTGCCCGCTCTCCTCGCTGAAGCGCTCCATCAGAGGCAGTACGACCGAGGTCAACTGCCGCCCGCTGGGCGTCCTGATGCCGAGATCGAACAATCGTCGCGACAGTGCGAGCCTGTCCGTTCCCGCCTCCCGCACCAGATATCCGCGCTGCTGCAGCACGAAGACCATGCGGAAGATCTCGCTCTTCGAACGCTCCAGTCGCTCGGCAATGGTGCGGGTCGATAGCGGCTCGCCGACATCCGCCAGCAGCTCGAGAATATCCAACCCCTTCTCCAGAGCCGGAGCGGAATAGGAGGCCTTCTCGCCGTCATCTGTTTCCGGAAGGTCAGGCATGCTGCCTCGTTTCATATGTGAAGCTTGACATCAAATAAGAAGCCAACCTAGCCTCTTGTAAAGGGGAGGCTCAATGACACCATCGCTGATCACTCTGTCGGTTTGTTGTGGGCGTGCCGTCACGCCGCCTGCGGCCGTGGCGGTCTGAGCGCGATGAAATACGGCCTGCAGTTTCGGGATGTGTTTGCGGCGTGGGAGTCGATCCTCGACGGCGTCTGGATCACGCTGCTGCTCTCGGCCTGCGCGATGCTCGGCGGCCTCGTCATCGGCGTCGCCTGTGCTGCGGCGCGGGTCTATGGACCGGGCTGGCTGAAGCGGATCGTCGGTGGCTATGTCGAGGTGATCCGCAACACGCCACTGCTGGTCCAGCTCTTCCTGATCTTCTTCGGCCTGCCCAGCTTCGGCCTCCGGCTCGACGGCCTGACGGCGGCGATCATCGCGCTCGTCATCAATCTCGGCGCCTATACCACCGAGATCGTCCGGGCCGGGCTGGAAGCGGTGCCGAAGGCGCAGACCGAGGCCGGCCACTCGCTCGGCCTCTCCGGCCTGCAGGTCTTCCGCTACATCGTGATGTTCCCGGCGCTGAAATCGATGTTTCCCGCGCTCGCCAGCCAATTTGTGCTGCTGATGCTGGCGACGAGCGTGGTCTCGCAGATTTCGGTCGAGGACCTGTTCCACGCGGCCTCGATCGTGCAGTCGCGCACCTTCCGCGACTTCGAAGTCTACACCGTGATCGGCGTGCTCTATCTCGGCCTCGCGCTGGCCTTCCGCGGCCTCTTTGCCGGCATCTATTACTGGGCGTTCGTCAGGCGATGATCCGTTCCTTCGGCCTGATCGATGTGATGTACCTGGTCGCGGCGGCGCGCTGGACCGTGGCCTTGACCGTCACCGCCTTCACCGGAGCCGCCCTGCTCGGCCTGGTCATCGCCGTCGTCCGCATCCTGCCCTTCGCGCCGCTGCGCTGGCTGGCGGCCGGCTACACCCATATCGTCCAGGGCACGCCGCTGCTGGTCTGGCTGTTCCTGATCTTCTTCGGCCTGCCGCTGATCGGCATCTCGGTCAATCCGTGGTTCGCAGCCGCCGTCGCCTTCTCGGTCTATGGCAGCGCCTTCCTCGGCGAAATCTGGCGCGGCGCGCTGATCTCGATCGCCAAGACGCAATGGGAGGCCGGCGCCTCGCTCGGCCTGTCGCTCTGGGAGCAGTTGCGCCACATCATCGTGCCGCAGTCGATCCGCGTCGCAATCCCGCCCACCGTCGGCTTCCTCGTCCAGCTCATCAAGAACACCTCGCTCGCCGCGACGATCGGGCTCGTCGAATTGACCCGCGAGGGCCAGCTCACTGCCGCCGGCACCTACAAGCCTTTCGCCGTCTACATCACCGTCGCCTGCATCTACTTCCTGATGTGCTTCCCCCTCACGCAATGGAGCCGCTCGCTCGAGCGGAAGCTCGATGTCGCTCGTTGAAATCAAGGGGATCAGCAAGAGCTATGGCGCGGTCCAGGTTCTGAAGAACGTCTCGCTGGACGTCGCGAAGGGGGAGATCATCGCCGTGATCGGGCGCTCGGGCTCCGGCAAGAGCACCATGCTGCGCTGCATCAACGGCCTCGAGCCGATCCAGGGCGGTTCGATCCTCGTCGACGGCGTGCAGGTGAACGATCCCAGGACCAACCTGCGCAAGCTCCGGCAGGAGGTCGGCATCGTCTTCCAGAGCTTCAACCTGTTCCCGCATCTCTCGGTCTGCGACAACATCACACTCGCGCCGCGGGTGGTGAAGAAGCAGGCGCCAGACGCAGCCCGCGAGATCGCCCGCGACGTGCTGCGCCGCGTCGGGCTGGAGGACAAGCTCGACGCCTTCCCGTCCCAGCTTTCCGGCGGCCAGCAGCAGCGCGTCGCCATCGCCCGTTCGCTCGCGATGCAGCCCAAGCTGATGCTGTTCGACGAGGTCACCTCGGCGCTCGATCCCGAACTCACCGGCGAGGTGCTGAAGGTGCTCGAATCGGTGGCGCAGGACGGAATGACGATGATCCTCGTCACGCATGAGATGGGCTTTGCCCGCCGCTTCGGCTCGCGCGTGGTCTTCATGCACGAGGGCCGCATTCACGAAGAAGGCCAGGCCGCGGCGGTGCTCGCCGAGCCGAAGACGCCCGAACTACAGACCTTCCTCAGCGCGGTCCTGCACTGAGGAGGCCGATCGACACCAGTTGCACAACGAGGGGAGACGAAACATGCGTTCGCTATTTGCAGGTTTGGCTGCACTGACTGTTGCCGTCTTTGGCGGAGCCGAAGCCCGGGCCGACAAGCTCCAGGACATCCTGTCCAAGGGCGTGGTACGCATCGGCGTGCCGCTCGACGCCCCGCCCTTCGGCGCTCAGGACGAGAACCGCAAGCCGATCGGCTTCGACATCGAGATGGCCGAGATGGTCGCCAAGGGCCTCGGCGTGAAGCTCGAGATGCAGCAGATCACCGGCGCCAACCGGATTCCGTTCCTGCTCACCGACAAGGTCGATATCGTGATCTCGGTGATGGGGCTGACGCCGGAGCGCGCCAAGCAGATCCAGTTCACCGCGCCCTATGCCAATACCTTCCTGGCCGTCTATGGTGCCAAGGCCTCGCCGGTCAGCAGCCCCGAGACCATCGGCTCCGCCCGCGTCGCCGCCGCCAAGGGCACGACGCAGGAGCTCGCGATCTCGGCAACCGCCCCCAAGGCGAGCCTGATGCGCACCGAGGACGACGCCACGGCCGCGGCAGCCTATATCACCGGCCAGGCCGACCTGCTCGCCACCAACAGCATCGTCGCGCAGGCGTTGGCGAAGCAGAACCCGAACAAGGAATTCGAGCGCAAGTTCGTCATCCGCCGCAGCCCGGCCCATATGGGTGTGCAGATGGATCAGCATAATCTCGTGCGCTGGCTCGACGGCTTCATCTTCTTCAATGCGATGAACGGCGAGCTCGACCGGCTGCATCGCAAGTATTTGGACATGCCGATGGACCCGCTGCCGACGCTCTGAGCGACGCCAGACATCAGCCGGGCGCGGGCCGCGCCCGGCATTTTCCCTTCAGACTGCGCCACCGGGCCGGATTGCCGCCCCAAGAGCCTCGGCGCGCCCGCGAGCCAGCCATGACCAGCGTCAAGCAGAACCCCACGCCCCGTCCGTCCAGCGCCTTCCTGACAGTCGATCCCGCGCGCGACGGCAAGCAAGTCGGCTTCGTCATGATTCCGCATTCGCCGCATGACGACGCCTGGGGCGCGACGCGGATCCCGATCGCGATCATCAAGAACGGCTCCGGCCCGACGGCGATCCTCGAAGGCGGCAACCATGGCGATGAATACGAGGGGCCGATCACGATCTGCGACCTGATCCGCGATCTCGATCCCGGCCGCGTGCAAGGCCGGCTGATCCTGATGCCGGCGAACAATTCGCACGCCGTCATCGCCGGCCAGCGGACGTCGCCGGTCGATGGCCTGAATTTCAACCGGACCTTCCCAGGCGACCCGCGCGGCACCATCACCCAGCAGATCGCCGCCTTTGTCAGCGACCATATCCTGCCGCTCGGCGACGCCTTCCTCGACCTGCATTCAGGCGGCTCCTCGCTCGACATCATCCCGAGCGCGATCGTCGAGCCGACCGACGATCCGGCGCTGCACGCGCGCAATGTCGCCGCAGTGCAGGCGTTCGACGCGCCGATGACGGTGGTGATCAGCAATCTCGGCGAGCCGCGCACCGCAACAGCAACGGCCTGCCGCAACGGGCTCGTCACCGTCGGCACCGAGATGGCGGGCGGCGGCACGGTTTCGCTGGAGGCGCTCAAGGTCTGCCGGCGCGGCGTTGCCAATGTGCTCGACCATCTCGGCATCGTCGCGCGCGACACCCCGGAGCCGAAGCGCGGCGAAGGCCAGATCCTCGAGCTGCCCGGCACCTCGGCCTATGTCTATGCCACCGTCGACGGCGTCTTCGAACCCTTCCACGCCAATGGCGCCAAGGTCAGGGCCGGCCAGCCGGCCGGCCGCATCCATTGCACCTGGGACCCGACCCGCCCGCCCGAGACGCTGCACWATGCCGCCGACGGCATCCTCTACGGCCGCCGCCAGCCCGGCCGCGTCCGGCCCGGCAATTGCTGCCTGATCGTGGCTGCGCCCTATCGCGGCGTGCTGTCGTAGCGGGGCGCGTCAGCTCTCCCGCCAAAACTCGCAATAGCGAGTGCCGGACTGCCAATGGGCGATGGCCTCGCGAACATAGGCAATCGTGTTCTCCGGCAAGCCATCGATGGGGAACCAGGCCAGTTCGGCGCATTTCTCAGGCTCGGCATTGCGAAGCTCGCCCTGCCACCTGCGCGCCTCGAAGAAGAAATCCAGCCGCTCCTCGTCCTGCGATCGGTGGAGCACAGTTGCGAAGGTCAGGCTGGCCGGATCGATCTCGACGCCCGCCTCCTCCTTCGCTTCGCGCGCGGCCGCTGCTCGCAGCGGCTCGCTGCCGTCATGATGCCCGGAGACGAGACCGTAATTGCCGTCCTCGTAACCCGTGTTCGCGCGCCGCAGCAGCAGGAGTTCGCTCCCCCGCCCAAAGATCACATAGACTGACACGACCAGCTTGAACCGCTCCGGCTTGCCGGTGCTCTCTGCCCTGATGGACATCTAACGCACAGGCTCGACGACCTGCCAGGCCGATCCGGTATCGTAGAAGAAGCGCTCCTCGACGATGCGGTCGCCGCGCCAGCGCTGGATCGCGAGTTCTTCCAGCCGCCGCGTCACACCCTGCTTGTCGGTGGCATCGAAGATCCAGTGAATCACGACCCGGTCACCATCGACCAGCACGGCCCGGGCGGGATGTGTGTGCATCCGGTTGAGCCGGACGAGTGCCCTGGCCTCATGCGCCATCAATTCGTCGCGTCCGCGGCGCGGCTCGGCGCCGTTCTCCTGCATCGAAGCATCCTCGCAGTAGAAGTCGCGGATGGCGCCGACATGATCGCCACTCACGACGGCTGCGACAAAAGCCTCGACACGCTGGCGATCAGGCATGGTCAGTCTCCTCCGGATGATCCGTGCCGACATTCATGCACGGCCTCAGGCGATCAACCAGAACTGCGCTGACAGCCTGAGTCAGGAGGACAAACGATCGCCAATCCGCGCAATCATGGCCATCGCGCCGGCCAGTTCCGCATCGGTGATATACTCCTCGGGCTTATGCGCCCTGTTCACGTCACCCGGCCCGCAGACGATTGCAGGGATGCCCGCGGCCTGAAAGAGCCCGGCCTCGGTCCCGAAGCTGACGGCCTGCTGGCGCGGCTTCCCGCAGACGTCCTCGGTCAACCCGACCAACGGATCCTCATCGGGCAGATCGAGCGGCGGATAGTCGCTCATCGTCTCGAAGCCGAAGACGACATTGTGCCCATCCGCGACAGCAGCCGCATGGATCCGCTCCGCCTCGCGCGGCAGGAAGGCAAGCAGTCCGGCCGGCTCCTGTCCAGCGATGGCGCGAGCCTCGACCTCGAAGACGCATTGCGCCGGAACGATGTTGATGCCGGTTCCCCCCCGCACCGTGCCGACCTGGATCGTGGAATAGGGCGGGGCAAAGCTGTCGGCGAAGGGGCCCTCCACCGCATGCCGGCGCGCCTCGGCATGCACGGCAGCCATCAACTCCGCAGCGTAGTGAATGGCATTGTCGCCGAGATCGGTCCGCGACGAGTGCCCGGCCTTGCCCTCGACCGTGACGCGTTGAGCGATCTTGCCCTTGTGACGCAAGACGGGATGGAGATCGGTCGGCTCGCCGACGATGCAACCAGCCGGCCTGGGGCAAAGCTCCGGCAGCCGCGCGATCAGGTGACGAACGCCGACGCAGCCGACCTCCTCGTCATAGGAGAGCGCGATGTGGACCGGCCGCACCAGCCGGCGCGAGGTGAGATCCGGCACGCTCGCCAGCACGCTGGCCACAAACCCCTTCATGTCGACAGCGCCGCGCCCGATCAGGCGGTCGCCATTGCGGCGCAAGGCGAAGGGCTGTCCGACCCAGCCCTCGGGGGCAGCAGGCACGACGTCGAGATGGGCCGAGAGAATGATCCCGCCCGGCTCACGCGGTCCGATGGTGGCGAAGAGATTGGCGCGATCCCCTTCCGGCCCCGGGACGATGACGCTCTCGACACCATGGCTCGCGAGGTATCGGCGGACATGCTCGATGATCGCCGCGTTCGGCGTCCGGCAAACAGAGGGAAAGGCCACAAGATCGGCCAGAACCGTTTCGACAGTCGTCATGACAAGCCACGTGATTGAAGCGGCCGTCGATCGGACCGCACAGGAGGGATAAGCGCAAATCTAGCAGAGGGGCAGCTCGCAATCCGTGCCCGTCTGGCACCCGGAGGCGCCCCATCCTGCCGGGATTGGCCCTGCCGCCGGCAGAATGTTCCGATCTTGTGGTCCAGGGCGAGAGAAGCCTCGCCCCGGACCGCGCATCGACCGCAGCCGTCAGTGCTGGCTGCTTACTTCTTCTCGATGTTCCAGAACAGCATAACCGGTGCGGCGAGCACGCCTGAAATAGTGCTGCGGCGGGCGTAGGGCTGGTCGAACTGACCGAGCACACGGTACGGCTGCACTTCCGTGAGTCGGCGATGCAACGCTTCGATCGCGAGCTTGCCGCTTGCCTCGTCCGGAGCATCGACGACAGCGCCACGCAGCCGTTCGGCCTCGGCATCGCAGGGCCAGCCCGCCCACGCCTTCTCGCAGCCCATATTGGTGCCGATATTGGTCATCGGCGACTGCATGGTCGCGCCCGACGCATAGGTGACGAACAGGTTCCAGCCGCCCTGATCCACGGTGCCGCGATTCTGCTGGCGGGTGGTGACGGTGCCCCAATCGGCAAACTGGACATCGACATTGAAGCCGACCTCCTTGAGCGACTGCGCCGCGACCTCGGCCATGCGACCGATCGGGGCGATGTCGTTCGAAGTGCTCAGCACCAGCTTCTCGCCCTTGTAGCCGCTCTCGGCGAGCAGCTTCTTCGCGGTTGCAAGATCGGGCTTGGCATAGGCTTCGGAGCCGATTTCGGTTCCGTTTGGCCCACCACAGACGAAATAGGCATTGCAGCGCTTCCACCACTCCTCGTCCCCGAACCCGGCGGCGAGGAAATCGGCCTGGTCCGTGGCATAGGCCAGGGCGAGCCTGGCCTTGGGATTGTTGAACGGCGGATAGAGGTGGTTCGGCCGCAGCATCACCTGGTTGGCGAGGTTCGAGTAGCGTTCGACCTTGACGTCGCGGGTCTTGGCGATGGTCGAGATCAGGTCCTGGCTCGGCTGCTCCCAGATATCGATCTCGCCGGTCTGGATCGCAGCGGCCGCCGTCGCGGCGTCCGGCATGATGATCCATTCGACGCGGTCGAGCTTGACGACGCGGCCTCCCGCCAGACCGTCGGCCGGTTCCGAGCGCGGCACATAATCGGGGTTGCGATCGTAGACGACGCGCGCGCCGCTGCGCCATTCCGCCCGGTTGAAGCGGAAAGGGCCGCTGCCRATCGCTTCTGTGACCGGCTTCATCGGATCGCTCTTGGCATCGCTCTCGCGCATGATCACAGGGATCTGGCCGACCGCCGAGCCGAGTGCGAAAGGCACGAGTGCCATCGGCCGCTTCAGCTTTAGCGTGAAGGTCCGGTCGTCGACCGTCTCCAACCCTTCCGTATACTCGCCGAGCTTGCCGCCGATCGTGTCGCGCGCCATCCAGCGCTTAAGCGAAGCGATGACGTCGCGGGTCGTGACCGGCTGGCCGTCATGGAACTTGAGGCCGGGCCGCAGCGTGAAACTCCAGGACAGCTTGTCGGGAGCAGTCGAGAAGCTCTCGACCATTTGCGGGTGCGGCTGCAGCTTTGAATCCCAGGCGAACAGCGTCTCGTAGATCATCAGCCCATGCATGCGGGTGATGACGATCGAAGCGGCAACGGGATCGAGCGTCTTGAGATCCGCATGCGGCGCGACACGCAAGGTGCGGCTCGGAGCCGGCTGGGCCTGTGCCTCGAGACCGAGCGTCAGCGACGCGGCGCAAAGCAACAATCCGGCAAGGCGGGAACGGATCATCGGGTACCTCCAACGTCGTCGACACGATCGAATAGCAGGACACGCGCCCGATGGCTGTCGACGCGCAGGGAGCCGTCCGGCTGCAGCCACAAGCAAGGCCGGTGCCGCCAGGGACCATGAACAAGATCGGCGAGCGCGCGGCCTCCCGGCAAGGGGGTCAGCCGGGTGGTCATGCCGACCGGCTCGGCCCAGGGCCATTGGGCCGTGCCGTCCGCTTCAACCGTGATCTCGACGCCGAAGCTGCGCTCGCGCCAGCGGCCGACAAGGCGCGGGTCGAGCGGCGTGGCGGCCGGAACGCGCAGAAGACGACGCTCGACACCGCCGATCCGCGCCCGAATCTCGTCTTCGCCGAGCGTGCGGAGCTCGATGTCGAGATAGGAAGGCAGGCTTCTCAACCTGCCGTTCTCGCCGACGACGAGACGCTCATGCCCGCCCATGACGCCGATCGAGTCTCCAGCGAGCTCGGCCCAGAAGGACCCTTCCTCTCCGACATAGAGGCCGGTCGGCCCAGCCTTCGGTGCCTCGGGCAGCGCTTCGCCCAGAAGTGCCGCAAGCACACGCAACGCCGGCCAGAGCGCCTCCTCCTCACGATTGCTCAGCACGACGACGCCGACACCATGCTCGGGCGCCATCAGGAAGTGGTTGCGGTAGCCCGTGAGTGATCCGCCATGGCCGATCACCGTGGTACCGAGAAGCGGAGTGCTGACCAGGCCGAGGCGGTAGCCGCTCTCGCGACCATCCGCGAACTGGCGCGGCGCGGTGAGTTTCTCGAACAGGCCGGCGAGCGGCCCGCGCCCGGCCATCAGATCGGACGCCCAGATCGCCAGCGCCGATGCGCTGCCGACAAGCCCGCCTGAGGCAGAGAACTGGAAGCCGTAGCGTCCACGCCGCCAGTTGACGCCATCATGCCAGTAGCCAGTTGCGAGATCCGGCACGATCTCGCTCTCATCCTCCGGGAAGACGAAGGGCAGGGCGAGAGGCCCGAACAGGCGCAGCCGCAGGGCTTCGCGATAGGTGATGCTGCGCTGGGCCGGCAGCACCGACTGCGCCAGGCGCCAGCCGGTATTGGAATAGGCCATCTCCTGGCCGGGCACGGCATTGATGCCCGGCAGGCGCTGAGCGAAACCGTGAATCTCAGGCGCGCTGAGGCTCGTGGTGTAGGGCACGCCGAGCTGCCACAGGGTCTCCATCATGTCCGGCAGGGCGCCGGTCATGTCAAGTGCGCGGCCGAGAGGCACGGCGGCTATGGCGGCAGGCAAACCATCCAGCAGGCTGCCGAGTGGTGCGTCGAGCGATATGCCTTCCAGCAGCAGCGTCGCCGCCATGAAATGCTTGCTGATCGAGGCCAGACGATTGGGCGTATCCGCCGTGAAGGGCGTCTGTTGTTCCAGATTGGCGAAACCGCCGGCACAGGCCTCAAGCCGTCGCTCCGCATCGAAGATGACGACCGCACCACCTGGCCCTGCCTGATCGGCCCAGCTCTTCGTGATAGCGGCTGCTTCCGCCTCGGCCCGTGTCCAGTCCAGCATGATTTCTCCCTCGCTTCCTCGCTAGTGTTAGAGAGGCATCCGCAGACGACATAGGCCCTGCCACTGCATGGCAGGCACGCGGAAACCGTCGGATCGAGACGCGGGGAAGAGCCGGACTGACGACGGCTTGCTACAATACCTTGTCCAGAAACCCCTTCGTGCGCTCTTCGCGTGGATTGCCGAACACATCCGCCGGCGAACCATGTTCCACGATCAGGCCGCCATCGGTGAAATAGATATGATCGGCCACCTCACGCGCGAAGCCCATTTCATGGGTGACGAGGATGCATGTCATCCCTTCTGCGGCGAGGTCCTGGATCGTCACCAGCACCTCCTTCTTGGTTTCGGGATCGAGCGCGGCGGTGACCTCGTCGAACAGCATCACCTTCGGGTTCATCGCCAGCGACCGCGCAATCGCGACCCGCTGCTGCTGACCGCCCGAAAGCTCGCCGGGATAGGTCGCGAGCTTCTGCGAAAGGCCGACCTTGGCGAGAAGCTTGCGCGCCCGCTCCTCGACTTCGACCTTGTCCTGCTTCAGCACATGGATCGGCGCCATCATCACGTTCTGAAGCGCGGTCTTGTGAGGAAAGAGGTTGTATTGCTGGAAGACAATGCCGACGTCGCGACGCAGCGCCAGCTTGTCGAGCTTCGCATCGTTCACCTCGCGACCGGCGAGCCTGATCGAGCCCTTGCTGATCGGCACCAGCCCATTGATACAGCGCAGCAGCGTCGACTTGCCTGAACCGGACGGGCCGATGATGCAGACGGTCTCGCCACGCCGGACAGTCAGGCTGACATCCCTGAGGACGGAAAAGCTGCCGAAGGATTTCTCGACCCCCTCGACTACGACGACGGGCTCGCCCAGTTGATGACGGCTCGCCATGGCTCAAGCTTTCACGTTGAAGCGCCGCTCCAGCGCCAGCGTCGCCCGCGCGATCGGGTAGCAATAGGCGAAGAACATCAGGAGCAGCAGCAGATACATCGGGATCATCAATTCCGGCCGGCTCTCGGCGATCAGCGCCGCGCGGGTGACGGAGAGCGCGTCCTGGATGCCGACCACCGAAATCAATGTCGTCGCCATGGTCAGGATCGCATAGAGGTTCATCCAGGGTGGGAGCATCCGCTTGAAGGCCTGCGGCAGGATGATCATCCACATCGTCTGCGCCCGCGTGAAGGCGAGCGCATCGGCGGATTCCCACTGGCCGGCGGGAATCGACTTGATACCGCCGCGCACGATCTCGGAGACATTGGCCGCGACCGGCAGCGCAAGTCCGATGACCGCCTTCACCCAGGCTGGGAAGGCGATCGTGATGCCGAACAGCTGAAATTCGAAGGGCAACAGGAACATCGCGTAGAACAGCAGCACCAGCCAGGGCGCGTTGCGGAAGAACTGCGTTACGCCCCAGGCGGTCTTGCGGACCGGCGCGACCAGCGAGACCTGCGCGATGCCGACGAGCACACCGACGACGGTGCCGAGCGCCATCGAGAGGAAGCTGATCAGGATATTGAACAGGAAACCCTGGAAGATAAGCGGCGCCCAGCGCAGCAGCACGGTGGCCGCACCTTCGCCAGCCGGACGCGCCGTGACCTGCGCAAGAGCCAGCGAAGCGCCGAACAGGATGACGAAGACAGTCAGCGTGCCGCCGCCCAACATCATCGGCGCGGCGAAACCCGAGGGGGCGATCGGCGCAGGGGCGCGGTACGGCTTGAGCACCGGCAGATCGGTTGAGCCGGACCTCATGTCGAATATCCCGGAATGCGCATCGACCGCTCCCAGCGGCCCATGATCCAGACCAGCACCGCCACCAGCACGACATAGGTGACGAGCAGAACGTTCATCATCTCCCGGACGTTGAACACCTCGGACCAGATCTGCGAGGCCGCATAGAGCAGCTCCGGCACGCCGATGGCATAGGCCAGCGTCGTGGTCTTCACGAGATTGATCAGGTTGTTGTTCAGCGCCGGCAGGCAAATGCGGAAGGCGAGCGGCAGCACGACATGGAGATAGAGCTGCAGACGGGTATAGCCGAGCGACTCGGCCGCTTCGACCGTCGTCGATGGCACGGCCTCGATGCCGGCGCGAAAGATCTCGACGTTGAAGGCGCCGGCGAAGAGCGAGAATGCGATGATCGCCCAGCCGGTCCCGGAGACCAGCGGCGACTGGCCGCCAAAACCATCGCTCACCGTCGGCAACAGGCTCGCCACGGCGAAGTAGAAGAAGGAGAGCTGCACCAGCGGCGGCGTATTGCGGAAGAACTGCACATAGACGCGCACCACGAGTCGACCGGAGCGCGAATTGCCGCCGGCGAGCCAGACACCGATCAGGCCTAGCGCCATCGATGCGATGATCGAGACCACGCAGATATAGGTCGTGGTCCACAACCCGGTCAGGAAGCGTGAACGGTCGAACGCATCGTAGAAGACCGAGAAATTCAGCCCCTGCGTATCGTTCAGCCACTGGAAGAAGGACGCGATCAAGAAAACCTGCTCATGCCGCAGCACCGTTTCAGCCGAAGGCCTATCGTCATCCGAGATGCCAGGACGCGGAATGCCGGGATCCCTCGCACCGCGCGGCGATGGATCCCGGGTCAAACCCGGGATGACGTGTCTGAGGCTGCATCAACGCAGCCGATCGAGCGCGACCGCGTTACGAAGCTGACTTCAGCTTCTTGTTGGTCTCGATCAGATAGGGGCTCTGCTTGATGCCCCATTTGGTCTCGAGTTCGAGCAGCTTGCCGCTCTTGTGCCAGTCGACCGACATATCCTTGACCAGCTTGCCGAAGGGACCGTCCATGTCCTCGAGGCGAATGCCGATCGCCCAGAGCTGCGGATCTTCCGAAGCCAGCGGCATTTCGTAATTCGCCCATTTCGGATCGCCCGCGGCCAACGTCGAGACGATCAGCGTGTCGTCGAACAGGAAGGCGACGCAGTTATTGCCCTGCAGAGCATTCAGCGCATCCGGCACCGAGGGGAAAACCACGAGTTCAGGCGCATAGAGCTGCGAGACGCGGCGGTTATAATAAGCTCCCTGGACGCCGCAGACCTTGCGCCCCTTCAGATCTTCCCATTTCTTCAGATTGGCGCTCTTGGGAGCCAGCACATTGGTGGCGCTGGCATAGTAATTCGGCTCGACCATGCCGACGACCTTGCGGCGCTCAGGCGTGTCGCCCATCGTCGCCAGGACCATGTCGATACGGCCCTGCTTGAGGAATTCCATGCGGTTGGCGGCGATGACCGGGAGCATTTCCAGCTTGACACCGATCTTGTCGGCGACCGCCTGTGCGAGATCGATCTCGAGCCCGACGATCTTGCCGGACGGCTCAAGGAAGCCCCATGGCTTGTAGTCGTTCTTCACGCCGACGGTGAGGACACCCTTTTCCTTGATCTTGGCGAGCGAGTCCTGCGCGAATGCCGGCATCGCGGCGAGCATCGCGGCGCAGGCGAGCGCGAGCGTGAAGGTACGTTTCATGGCAACCGGTCCCCGTTGTTCTGTTGGGGCCTAGAGTTTCGACCTATCCCCATTTCGAATTGTCGTCATGCGACGGTTTCTTGACGCTCAGCGTCAAACCGCCGTTCGGTAAGGGACACGTTCGCCGCGCGGCGGGTGATTGAAGCGGGCGCGATAGGCGCGAGAAAAATGGCTCGCGCTCGAAAAGCCGCAAGCGAGTGCGACCTCCAGCACCGACAGGCTGGTCTGGCGCAGGAGATGGCGGGCCCGCTCCAGCCTGAGGCCGAGATAGTGCTCTCCGAGCGAACGCCCGAGATGCAAGCGGAACAGCCGTTCCAACTGGCGCAGCGAGACGCCGGCCGTACGCGCGAGTTCGCCGCGCGAAAGCGGCGTTTCGAGATTCTGCTCCATGCGCCCGACAACCCGTAGAAGCGGCGCATGGCTGACGCCGAGCCGCTCGCGCAGCGGCATGCGCTGCGGCCCCTCGCCTTCGCGTACATGGGTCTGAAGGAACCACTCGCTGACGGCGAGAGCCAGTTCGCTGCCATGCTCGCGTGCGATGACGGCATGCATCATATCGAGCGGGGCTGTGCCGCCGCTCGATGTCAGGCGGTCACGGTCGATCTCGTAGAGCGAACGCCGCAGATCGAGCTCCGGATAGTCCTCGATGAAGGCTGGCGCATGTTCCCAGTGAATGGTGAAGCGGTAGCCCGTCAGCACATTGGCGCGCGCCAGGATATAGGGTCCGCCCGAGATACCTCCGAGCTTCACCCCGCGGCGCGCCAGCTGCCTGAGCCAGGCGAAGGTGGGCTGGTGCTGGAAGGCGGCAGGGTTTCCGCCAGCGCAGACGAAGACGTAGTCGAGACGGGCGTCATCGCCGACAGCGAAATCAGGCTGGATGCGGACGCCATTGGAGGCAGGCGCCGGTGATCCGTCGATCGAGACGTGGCTCCAACGATACAGGTCCCGCCCCGAGAGCCGGTTGGCGGCGCGCAGCGGCTCGATCGCCGTTGCATAGGCCAGCAGCGCAAAATCCGGAATCAGCAGGAAGCCGACATGGGTCGGCGCCTCTTCTTCACGCCTGTCGTTACTGGTCAAGATCGCGTCGCTGATAGTCATGTCCGTCAGACTATGTTCGTCAATCTCAGGATGACAAGCCCGGCGCGAATTCCTGTCCGGCATAGACGTCCCGGGTGCCCCGATGCGCTATTCGATTTTCTCCCTCGCCGCACAGACACTCAAGGGTCACCGTGGCTGGACCCCGGCCTGGCGCGATGCTGCGCCGAAGGCGGAATACGACGTCCTGGTCATCGGCGGCGGCGGCCATGGGCTGGCAACGGCCTATTACCTCGCGAGCCAGCACGGCATCACCAATGTCGCGGTGATCGAGAAGGGCTATATCGGCTCCGGCAATGTCGGGCGGAATACCACGATCATCCGCTCCAACTATCTGCTGCCCGGCAATACCCCGTTCTACGAATGGTCGCTGAAGCTCTGGGAGGGGCTGGAGCAGGACATCAACTACAACGCGATGGTCAGCCAGCGCGGCGTGCTGAACCTCTACCATTCCGACCCCCAGCGCGACGCCTATGCCAGGCGCGGCAATGCCATGCGGCTTGCCGGTGTCGATGCCGAGTTGCTCGACCGCGAGCAGGTCCGTGCCATGGCGCCCTTCCTGAACTACCGGGATGGCCGCTTCCCGATCCAGGGCGGTCTTCTGCAGCGCCGTGGCGGCTCCGTCCGGCATGATGCCGTCGCCTGGGGCTACGCCCGTGCCGCCGACCAGCGCGGTGTCGATATCGTGCAGAATTGCGAAGTCACCGGACTGACGATCGAAGGCGGCCGCATCACCGGCGTCGAGACGACGCGTGGCGCGATCAGGGCCAGGAAGGTCGCACTTGCGGTCGCCGGCAACTCCTCGCGGCTCGCCGGGATGGCCGGGATGCGGTTGCCAATCGAAAGCCACGTGCTGCAGGCCTTCGTCTCCGAGGGCGTGAAACCGCTGATCGACAACGTCGTCACCTATGGCGCCGGGCATTTCTACATCAGCCAATCAGACAAGGGCGGGCTCGTCTTCGGCGGCGATATCGATGGCTACAATTCCTACGCCCAGCGCGGCAACCTGCCGGTGATCGAGGACGTGATGGAATCGGCCATGGCCTTATGGCCGGGCCTTGGCCGCATCCGCATGCTGCGTCACTGGGGCGGCATCATGGACATGTCGATGGACGGCTCGCCGATCATCGACCACACCCCGGTCCAGGGCCTCTATCTCAATGCCGGCTGGTGCTATGGCGGGTTCAAGGCGACGCCGGCCTCCGGCTGGTGTTTCGCCCACCTGATCGCCCGCGACGAGCCCCATGAGGTCGCGACCGCCTATCGGCTCGACCGCTTCGCGACGGGCCGCCTCATCGACGAAAAGGGCGCTGGCGCCCAGCCGAACCTGCACTGAGCCGGCTCAGGAACCTTTCTCCATGCGCATTACCTGTCCCCATTGCGGCGCCCGCGACGTCCAGGAATTCACCTATCTCGGTGACGCCAATCCGCAGCGCCCCGAGGGAATGGCAACGACGGAAGCGGCGATGCACGATTATGTCTATCAGCGCGACAACCCGGCCGGGCGGCATCGCGAGCTCTGGTATCACGGCGCCGGCTGCCATGCCTGGCTGGTCGTGACGCGCGACACGAGGACCCACGCCATCGAGACCGTCGAGACGGCCAGGGCGCGCGCCACGGGAGATAGGGCATGAGCGCGAAGCAGCCCTTCCGCCGCGGCGATGGCGGCCTGATCGACAGGGCGAACGTCGTCAGCTTCCGCTTCGACGGCCGTTCCCATCAGGGCTATGCCGGCGACACCCTTGCTGCCGCCCTTCTGGCCAATGGCGTGCGCCTCGTCGGCCGATCCTTCAAGTACCACCGGCCCCGCGGCATCCTTTCGGCAGGTCCAGAGGAGCCGAATGCACTCGTCGAACTGCGCGCCGGCGCGCGCCGCGAGCCCAATACGCGAGCGACCGTGGCCGAGCTCTATGACGGGCTCGAGGCGCAGAGCCAGAACCGCTGGCCGTCGCTCGATTTCGACATCCTGTCGATCAACTCGCTGCTCGCGCCGGCGCTGACCGCGGGCTTCTACTACAAGACCTTCATGTGGCCGGCGGCCTTCTGGGAAAAACTCTACGAGCCGCTGATCCGCCGCGCCGCCGGCCTTGGCCGCGCCGCCATGGAGGACGATCCCGACCATTACGAGAAAGCGTTCGCCTTTTGCGACGTCCTCGTCATTGGCGGTGGGCCGGCCGGGATCTCTGCCGCGCTGGCGGCCGGCCGCAGCGGCGCCCGCGTCATCCTGTGCGATGAGGATTTTCGACCGGGCGGCCGGCTGATCGCCGACAAGCGCGAGATCGACGCCCGCGCCGGCTCCGAATGGGTCGCCGACGCGCTGGCGGAACTCGCCAGCCTTCCCGATGTCCGGATCATGACACGCACGACAGTGTTTGGCGTCTATGATCACGGCATCTACGGCGCTGTCGAACGCGTCTGCGACCATCTGCCGGTGCCAGCCGCGTATCAGCCACGTCAGCGCTCCTGGCGCATCAGCGCCAAACGCGCGGTGCTGGCGGCTGGCGCGATCGAACGGCCTGTCGTCTTTGCCGGCAACGACACCCCCGGCGTCATGCTGGCAGGTGCGGTGCGGATCTATCTCAATCGCTACGCCGTACTGCCCGGGCGCGAGGCGGTGGTCTTCACGGCCGGCGACGATGGCTGGGCCACGGCCCGTGATCTGGCCGCTGCCGGCGCGAAGGTCGTAGCGATCGTCGATCCGCGTCCGCAGGTGGATTCGGCATTGGTCGCACTCGGAAACGCGATCGGCGCGCGCGTCTTCGCCGGCAGCGCGGTCAGCCGCGCCTCCGGCGGCAAGGCCCTCAAGCAGGTCACGATCCGCGACGCGTCCGGCCGCGAGACAAGCCTTGCCTGCGATCTGCTTGCCGTCTCGAATGGCTGGAACCCGACGCTGCACCTGACCTCGCATCAGAACACGCGGCCGATCTGGGACGAGGCGATCCAAGCCTTCGTGCCGGGCACGATGCCGGCCGGGCTCAGCGCCGCCGGCAGCGCTGCCGGGCATTTCAGCCTGGCGCAGGCACTGGCGGACGGCGCCCGCCTCGGCAGCGAAGCTGCGGCCGATTGCGGTTTCGCGGCGAAGCCGCTGGCCTCCGCAGCGAAGACCGATCCTGAAGCGGTCTCGGTTTCTCCGCTCTGGCGGGTCAAGGGCGGCAAGGGTAAGGCTTTCGTCGATTTCCAGAACGACGTGACCGATACCGATGTCGAGCTGGCGGCGCGCGAGGGGTTCCGACCGGTCGAACACCTGAAGCGTTACACCACGCTCGGGATGGCGACCGACCAGGGCAAGACCTCGAATATCTCCGGCCTCGCGATCATGGCCGAGCAAACGGGCAAGACCATTCCCGAGACGGGGACGACGATCTTCCGGCCGCCCTATACGCCGGTCGCCATCGGTGCGCTTGCCGGACACCATCGCGGCCCGGATTTCCGGCCGATGCGGCTGGCGCCCACCCATCAATGGTCGAAGGACCAGGGCGCCGTCTTCGTCGAGACCGGGCTGTGGCTGCGCGGGCAGTATTATCCGAAAGCAGGTGAGGACCACTGGCTGACCACCGTCAATCGCGAGGTGCTCGCCGTGCGCAATGGCGTCGGCATCTGCGACGTCTCGACCCTCGGCAAGATCGACATCCAGGGCGATGATGCCGCCGAGTTCCTGGAGCGGGTCTATATCAATGGCTGGAAGGCCTTGCCCGTAGGCAAGGCGCGCTATGGACTGATGCTGCGCGAAGACGGTTTCGTCATGGATGACGGCACGACCTCGCGCTTGGCCGAGACGCATTTCCTGATGACGACCACCACGGCGAACGCCGCCAAGGTGATGCAGCATCTCGAATTCTGCCATCAGGTGCTCTGGCCGACGCTCGATGTCCGCATGGTCTCAGTCTCGGAGCAGTGGGCGCAGGCCGCGGTTGCGGGACCGAAGGCCCGCGATGTTCTGCGCGGCGTCGTCGATGCGCAACACGATCTCTCGAACGAAGCTTGCCCCTATCTCGCGGCGCGCAGCGTCACGGTCGGTGGCAGCATCCCGGCGCGGCTGTTCCGGATCTCCTTCTCGGGCGAGCTCGCCTATGAGCTCGCCGTCCCGGCCGATCATGGCGATGCAATGATGCGTGCCCTTATGTCGGCAGGGGCGCCGTACGGTATCACGCCCTATGGCACCGAGGCGCTCGGTGTGATGCGCATCGAGAAGGGCCATGTCGCAGGCAACGAGCTCAACGGCCAGACCACGGCCCGCGATCTTGGCCTGGGCCGGATGATGTCCGCCAAGAAGGACTTTGTCGGTCGCGTCATGGCAAGGCGCGAAGCCCTGATCGAACCGGATCGTCCCGCCCTGGTCGGCTTCAGGCCGGTGGAAATCGGGCAACGACTGCGAGCCGGCGCGCATTTCATCGGCCTCGGCAAGCCTGCGGCGATGGAGCATGACGAGGGCTACATGACCTCGGTCGCCTATTCCCCGGTGCTGAAGCACTGGATCGGCCTCGGCTTCTTGAAGAATGGCCCGAAACGCATCGGCGAACGCATCCGCGCCGTCGACCCGGTGCGCAACGGCGATATCGTCCTCGAAATCTGCAATCCGGTCTTCGTCGATCCCGAAGGAGCGCGCCTCCATGGCTGACGCCGTGACAACTGCCTGGACGCCACGCGGCTCCTGGGCCGGCATTCTGGCCTCGGGCGCCTTTGGTGCCGCCGGGCAGCCCGGCATCACGATCGAGGCGCGCGACGGCCTCGGCATCGCCAGCCTGATTGCTGGGGAGGGTCGGGATGAGGTGCTCACGCAGGCGCTCCAGCGCCGCACCGGGCTCGGCCTGCCGGTGACGCCGCGCATCGTCTCCAGCACGAGCCACAGTCTGGTCTGGGCCGGCCCGGATCAGTGGCATCTGATCGCGACGGATCGGAACGGTTTCGATGAGCTGCTGCGCGATCTCGCGCCGCTCGCGGCCGTCTCCGACCAGTCCGACGGGCGGGCTGCGCTGCGGCTTTCCGGACCGAAGCTGCGCGAGACGTTGGCGAAGGGCTGCATGCTCGATCTGCACCCTTCCGTCTTCCCCGCCGGTGCCGCCGCCTTGACAAGCATCGCTTATATGGGTGTGCATCTCTGGCGGATCACTGACGATCCGGAATCCGGTGACGCCGTTTTCGAGATCATGGTCGCACGCAGCATGGCAGGCAGTTTCTGGTCCTGGCTTTCCGCCTCCGCGGCGGAGTTCGGCTGCAGGGTGACGGCAACGGGACGAGGTTGAGCGCAGCGCGTCGCGCGCCCTCCAACCCGAAACCCGTCCCATTGTCCCAGCGAAGGGCCGCCCCTCGAAGGGCGGCATCAGCCATGTCCGACCGCATTTCGATCCTCACCCTTTCCTGCCCCGACCGTCCCGGCATCGTCGCCGCCGTCTCGACGCTGCTGTTCGAGGCCGGCTGCAACATCCGAGACGCACAGCAGTTCGACGACACCGAAACGGGCCGCTTCTTCATGCGCGTCGTCTTCGAGCGCCTCGCCGAGAGCAGGTCGCACGCCGAGATCACGGAAGCCTTCGGGAAACTGTCCCGGCGCTTCGCCATGGATTTCACGCTGCGCGAGCAGCATGTGCGGAAGCGCGTGATGCTGCTGGTCTCAAAATTCGACCACTGCCTCGCCGACCTGCTCTATCGCTGGCGCATCGGCGAGCTGCCGATGGAGATCGCCGGCATCATCTCTAACCACGGTCGCGACAGCATCGCCTCGACCGATATCGGTGACCTGCCCTTCCATCATTTGCCGATCACCCGACAGACCAAGATGGAGCAGGAGGCCCAGATCTGGCAGCTCGTACAGGAGGCCCGGACCGATCTCGTCGTGCTTGCGCGCTATATGCAGGTCCTGTCGGACGGGCTCTCGGCCAAGCTGCTTGGTCGCTGCATCAATATCCATCATTCCTTCCTGCCCGGTTTCAAGGGCGCCAAGCCCTACCATCAGGCGCATGAGCGCGGCGTGAAGCTGATCGGCGCGACCGCCCATTACGTGACGCCCGATCTCGATGAGGGTCCGATCATCGAGCAGGATGTCGAGCGCATCTCGCATCGCGATACGCCCGACGCGCTGGTGCGCAAGGGCCGCGATATCGAGCGGCGGGTGCTGGCGCGCGCCGTGCTGCATCATCTCGAGGACCGCGTCGTTCTGAACGGCAAGAAGACGGTCGTCTTCACCGACTGAGGTCGCCGCGATCGGGGCGATCAACGCCCGGGTCGTCTCAATCGTTGCGACATCCCTGGCGACGGAACCGACGCCAGGGATGATGACAGCGGGTTTCCAGCCATCCGCGGCTGGGAGGCGCGGCATTTCTGCTTGCTGTTGCATCACGCGGGCGGCAAGGAAGGATCGATGGCATCGTCACCTCTCCATCGTCTGGCAGCCGCCATCGGCCGCGTTGCTGCGCTGCCGCTACGAGGCCTGATCTCGTTCCTGATCCTGTTCGACGAGCTCGCGCGCCCGCTCTACCGCCCGGCCATTCGCTGGCTGTCGGAACGGCGGTTCGTGGCACGCGCCGAGGCGGCGATCGCCCGCATGCCGCGCTTTGCGATCCTGGCGCTGCTGGCAGCGCCGTTCGCGGTCGTCGAGCCTCTCAAGCTCGTCAGCCTCATCGTGATCGCGCGCGGCCATGTGATCAGCGGCCTGATCATGCTCGGGCTGGCGTATCTGGCGAGCTTCGTGATCGTCGAGCGCATCTACAATGCCGGCCGAAAGAAGCTCCTCACCATCAGCTGGTTCGCGCGCGGAATGGCTGTCATCACCGATTTGCGTGCGCGCACGCTGGACTGGGTGAGGCGCAGTCCGATCCATGCCTTCATGCTGCGCACGCGCGACGCCGTCCGTTCATGGTGGCGCGCACGACGGATCTGATCCCTTCAGGTCAGGAGACCTTGCGCGCGAGCACGAACAAGGCCCCGGTGGCAAGCAAGGACAGCAACACCATGAGCCCCGCCGTTGGCATCAGGCCAGCCCGCTCGATCAAGACCGCACAGACAAGCGGCGCCGCCGCCTTGACCACCAGCCCCGGCGCCGAGAGCTTGCCAAGCATCGCGCCGTATCCCGCCGGGCCGAAAAGCTGGAGCGGCACGGTTCCACGCACGATCGAACTCAGTCCGACGCTGATCCCGTAGGCGATCGCAAAGAGACCGGCGAGCACTGCGGTCGTCTGGCCCGTCATCAGCAGGACGAAACCGAGCGGCATCATCGCCGCCGAAACCCATGCCGTGGTCATCGGCGAGAGAGAAGCGCCGAACAGCATCTCCGCCAGCCGCCCGGCGACCTGGGCAGGGCCGACCATGGCACCGATGCCGACCGCGACTGCAGCGCTCAGGCCTAGCCCCTGCAATATGCTCAGCAGATGCACCGACATGGCTGAAACGACGAAGCCCTGCAGCGAGAAGGCGAGAGCGAGCAGTACAAAGGCGAGCCGGCGCGCCTCGCCTTCGAGATAATCGGCATGGAGCAACGCCGGAACGCTCGCGGCATGCCCGCGCTCTGCGGCCCGTTTGACACGCCCTGGCAGCCCAAGGAGATGCAAGGGCACGCAGAGCCCCAGCTGTAGCAGGCCGTAGAACCGGTAGATCTCGCGCCAGTCGAACTGCGCGAGCAGCGCCGTCGTCAGGGGCCAGAAGATCGTCAAGGCAAAGCCACCGATCAGAGTGAGCTGGCTGATCGAGCGCCGYGCACCGGCACCGCGCGACTGCGTCAGTGCCGCAAAGGCGGCGTCGTAGAAGACCATGGTCGAAATCATGCCAAGGGCAATCATCGCCGCGAAATAGCTCGGGCCGCCGCGTGCCTCGGCGAGCGCCAGCAGTGCCAACCCGGCAAGGGCCGAACCGATCGTCATCACCAGCCGTGCTCCTCGACGGTCCACCTGCCGGCCGACGGCGGGAGCAACGACACCGCCGGCAAGAAGGCTCGCGGCGAACCCGGCATAGGTCCATTCAGGAGCCCATCCGAAGCTTGCGGTCATATTCCGGGCCAGCACCGCGAAGGTATAGTAGAGGCAGCCATAGCCGGCGACCTGTGTCACGCCGAGGGTGAGGATGAGGCCGAGTCCGCGCCCCGTCGAGGGCACCGGCAAGGGCGAAGGCAGGCTCGGCATCGAGATCAGGTCATCCGGCAGACGGCATCACGGGGTGCGACCGGATGACCATTCTTCGACTCGCGGCCGGAGACAACGCCATCCTGCGAATACCTGAGCAGACATCATCGGCATGGGCGAACGAACGACCGGTCGGCAGCGGCGACGCGATAAAGTGTTACGCCGGGCTGCGGCGCCCCTGACCGCGAACCGCCCAAACAATCGTTACAACTCGGCACAACCACAATCTTTATCTTTGACATTCGCGTTGTTAGTGGCCAGTAACGCGCCCATAGAAGTATTCATAGATTAGATTTTTTCTAAATTAATAGTACAACTATTGCCTACCCTCTTGAAATGAACCGCCCACCATTCTGACAGCAGAGAGCCAACCGGTATGAGTGCCCAGGACGAGCCCCGCCGCAGTACAGCCACGACCACCCTCGCTGGTCGGGCAAAACGCAGCGCAGCGGGCAGCCTGCTGTTGGCACTGTCCCTCACAATTGGCCCCGCAATCGGAACAAGCTTCGCGCAGGCGCCAGCAAGCGCGCCGACCACCCAGCAGCCGGCGCCCCCCCCAGCCGCGACGACCGCGCCTGCGACGCCGGCGCCGAACATGGCCGCAAGCCCGAGCGGCGCCCATGAACAGACGGCTGTTTCCCAGCAACTGCCGGCACCGCAAGCTCCCGCCCCGGTCGCCGCTGCTGCGCTTCCTCATGACCTTTCGCCCTGGGGCATGTTCATGGCGGCGGACATCGTCGTTAAGGCGGTGATGCTCGGGCTTGCCTTCGCATCGCTGGTGACCTGGACGATCTGGCTCGCCAAGAGCCTGGAGCTGATGGCTGCCAAGACCAGGGCGCGGCTGGCCGCACGCCGGCTGGACGAGGCGGACAGCCTCGAGATCGCCGCCGAGAGGATCTCTGCCGGCCATGCACGACGCAGCGTCGTCGCCGAGCTGGTTCAGGCCGCTCGCGATGAAGTCCGCCGTTCGGCTGATCTCTCGGATGACGGCATCAAGGAGCGCGTTGCGATCGCGTTGTCACGGCGCGAGGCGCGTGCCGGCCGGGATATGGCGAAGGGCACCGGCCTGCTCGCGACGATTGGTTCGACCGCCCCCTTTGTCGGCCTGTTCGGCACTGTCTGGGGCATCATGAACTCCTTCATCGGCATCTCGCAGTCGAAGACCACCAATCTCGCCGTGGTCGCGCCCGGCATCGCCGAAGCCCTGCTGGCGACTGCGATCGGCCTCGTCGCGGCGATCCCCGCAGTCATCATCTACAATGTCTTCTCGCGCTCGATCGCAGGCTACCGCGCCGTGCTGTCGGACGCCTCGGGCGACGTCCTGCGCCACCTCTCGCGCGACCTTGAGCGTGCGCGGCGTGCGGCGCAGCGTCCCGGCCGCTCGCTGCATGCGGTGCCGCCGCTGATGTCGGCGGAGTGAACGATGGCCGTTTCGCTCAAGGATCCGCAGGACGGCGATCTGGCTGAGGTCTCCGAGATCAACGTCACACCCTTCATCGACGTGATTCTCGTGCTGCTGATCATCTTCATGGTCGCAGCCCCGCTCTCCACCGTCGATGTCGCCGTCGATCTGCCCGTCTCCAACGCGCAGCCGCAGCCGCGGCCCGAGAAGCCCGTCTTCCTTACCGTGAAGGGCGATCTCTCGCTCGCGCTCGGCAACGACCCCGTCCCGCGCGAAGCGCTGCAGAGTGTCCTCGACCGGCAAACCAGCAGCGACCGTGAGCAGAGAGTCTTCCTGCGCGCCGACGGGACTGTCGCCTATCGCGAGCTGATGGATGTGATGAACCTCCTGCGCAATGCCGGCTATCTGAAGATCGCGCTGGTCGGGCTCGAGGATACGGGCCAGGCGGCCGCGCCGGTCGCGGGTGTGAAGCCATGAAGACCGGGTCTCTCGATGGCAGCGCATCACGACGCCTCTGGCCGGCGCTATTGCGCTGGAGTTCGGCTGGGCTCGTCGTGGTGGCGGCGCATGGCGGTATTGCCTGGCTGGCCTTGAGCTGGCGGCCGGGAGAGGCTGCGGCCGGCGCGCCCGAGCCTGCCGTGATGATCGAGCTTGCGGCGGTTTCCGTTGCGCCCGAGGCCCCCGCTGCCGACCTGCCCCTTGCCCCCCAGGCGACCGAGGCCGAGCCGCCCCCACCAACCCCGGAGCCTGTTCCCGAGCCGGTCAAGGAGCCAGAGCCGCCTCCGGAACCCGAGGTGATACCCGAGCCGGTCCATCTGCCCGAGCCTGAGATCAAGCTGCCCGAACTGCCGCAGCTGCCCGATGCTGCAGCCGTGCTCGCTCCCCCGCCTCCGCCTGCCCCCGAGAAGCCGAAGGTCGTCGAACGCAAGCCGACGCCGCCCAAGCCACGCATCGTGGAGCGCCGCAAGCCGGTCGAGCGCGAGAAGCCACGGGCCAAGGAAGCCGCCGCGCCCCCCGCCTCGGCCGCGCCCGCCGCTGCTCCTTCCTCCGCGCCAACCGGTTCCGCTGCATCGCCCTCCGCCTCGACGGCGTCATGGCGCGGCATGCTGATCGCCCATCTCAATCGCTACAAGCGCTTCCCGGGCGGCGCGCGTCCCGGCACGGTGCAGATTGCCTTCTCGATCGATCGGGGCGGGCGTGTCCTGTCCGCGCGACTCGCCGGTAGCTCCGGCGATGCCACGCTCGATGAGGAGGCCGTCAGCATGATCCGCAGGGCAAGCCCCGTCCCGGCGCCTCCTGCCGGCGTCGGCGGGGGCGGCACGATCTCGCTCGCGGTGCCGGTGCGTTACAATCGCTGACGTGGCCCATCTGGAGTGCGGCGGAGCTCCGGGCCCCGGCTTGGCGATGAGTGATCAGTGCCCGGCCATGCATCGCCGGCATTCCGCTCCGGCACGCCAGAGCCTATAGAAGGGGCCGGCCCCGTTCCGGCCTCTGGACCCGCGGATAATCGTGCGCGATCCGGATTTGAAAAGACATCGTCATCATGCTTCGCCGTTTCTTCGCCTATTACGCACCGCATCGCGGCCTCTTCCTGCTGGATTTTTCCTGCGCAGTGCTGTCGGGCCTGCTGGAGCTCGCCTTCCCGATCGCGGTGAAGTTCTTCATCGACTGGCTGCTGCCCGGCCAGAACTGGGGATTGATCCTCGCCTGCGCCGCCGCACTGCTGGTGATCTACCTGCTCAATAGCGGGCTGATGGCGATCGTGACCTATTGGGGCCACATGCTCGGCATCAATATCGAGACCGAGATGCGGCGGAAGGCGTTCGACCATCTGCAGAAGCTCTCCTTCAGCTTTTTCGACAACCAGAAGACCGGCCATCTCGTGGCCCGCCTCACCAAGGACCTCGAGGAGATCGGAGAGGTCGCGCATCACGGGCCCGAAGACCTGTTCATCGCGATGATGACCCTGTTCGGCGCCTTCGTGCTGATGTTCATGGTCAGCCCCGAGCTTGCGCTCGTCACTGCCGCGATCGTGCCGCTGACCGGCTGGCTGACCGGCCGCTATGGCGGGCGCATGACGCATAACTGGCAGCAGCTCTTCGGGCGGGTCGGCAGCTTCAACGCGCGAATCGAGGAGAATGTCGGCGGCATCCGCGTCGTCCAGGCCTTCGCCAACGAGGAGCACGAGCGGCGGCTCTTCGCCCGTGACAACCAGAACTACCGCCAGACCAAGCTCGATGCCTACCGCATCATGGCGGCTACCATCTCGCTGAGCTATCTCAGCATGCGGCTGACCCAGATGGTGGTGATGGTCGCCGGCAGCTATCTCGTCATCACCGGCAGCCTGAGCCAGGGCGGTTTCGTCGGATTCCTGCTGCTCATCGCCGTGTTCTTCCGACCGATCGAGAAGATCAATTCGGTGATCGAGACCTATCCGAAGGGCATTGCCGGCTTCCGGCGCTATACCGAGTTCCTCGACACCGAGCCTGATATCGCCGACCGACCGAATGCGGTGACTGCGCCGAGACTCTCGGGCGAAATCCGCTATGCGGGCGTTTCGTTCGCATATCAGACCGGCCGCCCCGTGCTCAGCGGCATCGACCTGCATATCAAGCCGGGCGAAACGATCGCGTTCGTCGGCCCGTCCGGGGCCGGCAAGACGACGATCTGCTCCCTGCTGCCGCGCTTCTACGAAGTCAGCGGCGGAAGCATCACCATCGACGGCATCGATATCCGCGACATGACGCTGGCCTCGCTGCGCGGGCAGATCGGCATCGTGCAGCAGGATGTCTTCCTCTTCGCCGGCACGATGCGCGAGAACATCGCCTATGGCCGGCTCGAGGCGAGCGAGGCCGAGATCGTCGAGGCCGCGCGGCGCGCGCGGCTCGACGAGGTCATCGCGGCGATGCCCGACGGGCTCGACACCATCATCGGCGAACGCGGGGTCAAGCTTTCGGGCGGGCAGAAGCAGCGCCTCGCCATCGCTCGCATCTTCCTGAGGAATCCGCCGATCCTGATCCTGGACGAGGCGACCTCGGCGCTGGACACGCAAACCGAGCGCGCCATTCAGCAATCGCTTGCGGATCTGTCGCAGGGCCGCACCACGCTGATGATCGCGCATCGTCTCGCGACCATCCGCGATGCCGACCGGATCGTGGTGGTGGATTCGACCGGGATCGCCGAGCAGGGCAGCCATGCCGACCTGGTCAAGGCCGACGGCATCTACCGCCGGCTGCACGAGGCGTAAGCGACCGCCCGGTCAGGTATCGGCCCGAAACCGGGAAGACCGATGCGATCACAGTCAGATCATGGGACCGGACTTCGTTCCGGTTCCATGATCTAAACGATCTGGTTGTGCAACTCCGCGTCGCCACGCGCCAGCCGGTCGAGATTGTCGAGGAGGATGTCGACGACGTTCGTCTCATAGGCGCGCGTCTCGCCGGCGCTGTGCGGGGTGACGATGACGTTCGGCTGCCCCCAGAAGGGCGAGGCCGGTGGGAGCGGCTCGTCATGGAAGCAGTCGAGTCCGGCGCCAGCCAGGCGCCCCGAACCCAGCGCCGCCAGCAGCGCCGCCTCGTCGACGACACGGCCACGCGCAACATTGATCAGGAGAGAGCCCGGACGCATGGCGGCCAGCGCCTCGCTGCCGATCAGTCCTTCGGTCTCGGGCGTCAGCGGGCAGGTCAACGCCACGATATCGGCCTCAGCCAGAACCGTGCCCAGCTTGTCCGTCGCCACAATCGCATCGATGCCTGATACGGGCCGCTCGCTGCGGCGCACACCAATGATGCGCAGACCGAAAGCCGCAGCCAACCTCGCCAAACGCAGGCCGATCCGTCCAAGGCCGACGATGACAAGCGTCTTGCCGCCGAGCTCGTCCTCGCGTCGGGCGCGATCACCGATCATCGGCCGCCAATGCTTTGCCATCTGGTTGTCGCGAGCGAGGTGGATCTGACGGGTAAGGCCCAGGATGAGCGCCATCGCGTGTTCGGCAACGGCGCGCTCATTGCCCCCCTGCGCACTGGTGAGGCGAATGCCGGCCGCGGCGAAGGCGGCCTTGTCGAACTGATCCGTGCCGGCGCTGATCGACTGGACGAAGCGCAGGCGCGGGCAGGCGGCGATCAGCTCGTTGCGCCAGAGTCCGGAGACGACGAGGACATCGGCTTCGGGCGCGCGCGCCTTGAGTTCATCGAGGCTGCGAACCTCAAAGCTCCTCGCGGCGCGCGCCCGCGCGGAGAACTCCGCTCCCAACTGGTAGGCGGCATGCGCGAAGCCGATCGTGAGTTCTCTTTCCTGCGGCCAAGGCTTCATTGCATTCCCCCGTGATGACAAAACCCAGCTTAATCATGCGAAACGGCTCCGTCCCGCCCTTCCATGCATGCGCCCCCTAGGCGGCATCAGGAGGCAGAAAGGATGCCAGAGCAGCGGCGAGCCTCTGCCAGGACGGCTCGTCGCCGGGCAAGCCAAGCCGTAGCCAGCTCGCATTGTTCTGAAAGCGGCGGACATAGATGCCGTCGCGGCCGAGATGGGCGAAGAGTGCCGGTGCGTCCGGCGTCGCCAACAGCCTGAACAGGGAGGTGCCGCCAACGATCACGCCTCGCGACGCCAGCAAGGCATCGAGGCGGGCGGCATCGCTGGCCCGGGCACCGGCGGCCGCCGCGAGCCAGTCCGTGTCACTGAGCGCCTGCGCCCCGATATGAAGCGCCGGCCCCGCGACGGCCCAGGGACCGAGCGCGGCACGCAAGGCCTCCGTCAGGCGCGCCTCGCCGATCGCGAAACCCAGACGCAAGCCGGCAAGCCCGTAAGTCTTGCCAAAGGAGCGCAGGATCAGCGTCGCCGGTGGCAGCTCGGGGATCAGGCTCGCCTCGGGCATGAAATCGATGAAGGCCTCGTCGATGACGAGCAACCCGCCTCGTCCGGCCAGGTCACGCGCAACCGCCGTGAGTTGCGCGCGCTCAATCACCCGCCCATCGGGATTGTTCGGGTTGACCAGCACGACCACGCCCGCATCGCCCGCCTCCGCGGGCGTTGCGCTCTCCCGCACGTCCATCCCCGCCTTGCGCCAGGCCACCGCATGTTCGGCATAGGTCGGGCCGATCACGACGACTGGCCCGGTGTTCGCAAGACACGGCAGCAGTTCGATCAGGATCTGAGTGCCGGGCGCCGCGACGATGCCGGCCGTCTCGGGCACCCGGTACGTCTCGCGTGCCGCAGCGAGCAATGCCGCCTCGTCCCGCACTCCCGGCAGGCGCTGCCAGAGGCTTAACGGCAGCGCAGGAACCGGATAGGGGATGGGATTGATCCCGGTCGAAAGATCGATCCATGGCTCGGGCGCCTCCGGGAACAGCGCCTTCGCCTGTGCCAGATCGCCGCCATGCCAGACCTTGCCTGCCGCCTCAGCCATTCCCGCCCCGCATGAGCCTGTCCGATTCCCTACCGCTCCTCGCCGCCGCCCTGATCATCGAGGCGGGATTCGGCTACCCCCAGGGCTTGTATGCGCTGATCGGCCATCCCGTCACCTGGATCGGTGCGCTGATCTCCCGGCTCGACCGGATGCTCAATCGCGAGCGCGCCTCCTTCATCGTGCGCAAGGCGGCCGGCGGCCTCGCCCTCGCGCTGCTGCTTGCCGCCACATTCGCCATCTCATGGGGGCTGACCCTGCTCTGCCGCGGCCTCGGCCCGCTGGGCTGGCTGCCCCTCGCGCTCGTCGCCTCCAGCCTCATCGCACAGCGCAGCCTGCACGAGCATGTCGCACGGGTCGCCGAAGGACTGGAGCGGGACGGGCTCAAAGGCGGACGCATCGCCGTTTCGATGATTGTCGGCCGCAACCCCGAAACCCTCGACGAAGCCGGAGTTTCCCGCGCCGCAATCGAAAGCCTTGCCGAGAATTTCTCGGACGGGATCGTCGCTCCGGCTTTCTGGCTCGGCGTCGGCGGCCTGCCGGGCGGCGCGCTCTACAAGGCGATCAATACCGCCGATTCGATGATCGGCCACAAGACACCGCGCCACCTCGCCTTCGGCTGGGCGGCGGCGCGTCTCGACGACCTCGTCAACCTTCCCGCCTCTCGCCTCACCGCGCTGCTGCTGACCGCAGCCGCCGCACTCGACAAAACGTCAGACCCCGCCAATGCGTGGCGAGCTGTCCGACGCGATGCCCGCCATCATCGTTCGCCCAATGCCGGTTGGCCGGAAGCCGCGATGGCAGGTGCGCTCGGCCTCCGGCTGGCGGGCCCGCGCGTCTATGGCGATGTCAGGGTCGACGACGGGTGGATGGGGGACGGCCGGGCCGAAGCGGAAGCGGCGGATATCCGGCGGGCGCTCGCTCTCTATCGGAGGGCGTGTCTGCTGCTGTGGGGGCTCGCCGTTGCGGGGGCCGTCACCGCGCTCGCCCTCTAGTTCATCGGACCGGGCATCGCATCGGGAACGACGATCTCACCTTCTGTGTTTGCTTCGACTTTCCCGAAAGCTGCGATCCACGTTTCGGGTCGATGCCCTGGCCTCAGAACTCGATCCCGGCCTGTGCCTTCACGCCCGCCGCGAAGTGATGCTTGACCACCGTCATCTCGGTGACGAGGTCTGCGACGGCGATCAACTCGGGCTTGGCATTGCGGCCGGTGACGACGATGTGCAGATCAGGGCGCCGGCTCGCCAATGTCTCGACCACCTCCGCCAGCGGCAGATAGTCGTAGCGCAGCGCGATATTGAGTTCGTCGAGCACGAGCAGGCGTATCTCCGGATCGTCCATCAACGCCTTGGCCTTGGCGAAGGCGCGCCCGGCGGCAGCGATGTCGCGGGCCTTGTCCTGCGTTTCCCAGGTGAAGCCTTCGCCCATCGTGTGCCAGACGATGCGATCGCCGAAGGCGTCGAGCGCCTTGCGTTCACCTGTCGCCCAGGCGCCCTTGATGAACTGCACCACCCCGACGCGCCAGTCATGGCCGAGAGCCCGCAGGATCAATCCGAAGGCGGCGGTCGACTTGCCCTTGCCTGGCCCCGTATTGACGATCAGGAGTCCCTTTTCGATCGTCTTGGCGGCGACCTCGGCATCCTGCACCGCCTTGCGCTTTTCCATCTTGGCCTTGTGGCGGGCGGCCTCGTCAGCATCGATCGTCATCGGAACCTCCTGCTCATTTCACCTGCATCGGCAGACCGGCGACCATGAAGATCACCCGGTCGGCCCGCGCCGCAAGCATCTGGTGCAACCGCCCCGCCTCGTCGCGGAACCGTCGGGCGAGCGCATTCTCGGGCACGATACCGAGCCCGACCTCGTTGGAAACCAGGACCACCGGGCCACGTGCCGAAACGCAGGCCTCGACCAGTTCCCGGCTTGCAGCCGCCACATCCTGCTCTGCCAGTATCACGTTGGTCAGCCAGAGCGTCAGGCAGTCCACCAGGGCAGGTTGCCCCGCGGGAACCGCGCGGATCGCCTGCGCCAGGGCCAGCGGCGCATCGATGGTCATCCAATCCTGCGACCGGCGGGCGCGGTGCTCGGCAATCCGGGCGCGCATCTCATCGTCATAGGCCTGCGCCGTGGCGAGATAGATCCAGGGCGCCGGCACCATCTCGATCAGGGCCTCGGCATGGCGGCTCTTGCCGGAGCGGGCGCCGCCCAGAACGAGGGTAAGAGGGGAAAGGATCGCTGCCACTGCCAAAATCTCAACCCAGGGAAGATCAGCCTAAGGAACGGACCTGGCGAGCGAAGCGAAACAAGCCGGGACAGGCCATCAGAGATCACATCGCTTCACTGCGCTCGCAATCACGATCGCTGCATTGCACAGCACCGTGCAGATGGCTAATGATCATCCCCGACGGTGCCTCTGCAAGGAGGTGAAAAGGGAACGCGGTGCGATACCGCGGCTGCCCCCGCAACTGTAAGCGGCGAGTTTCGCGCCATCGGCCACTGGGATTGTCCCGGGAAGGCGGCGAGAGATCCGGACCCGCGAGCCAGGAGACCTGCCGTCGATGAGTGATGCAATCCAGCGGGCTGCCGGCGGGGTGGCCAAGGAGACCGAGATGACGACGAATACGGCTTCGATCACCACCCAGGCCAGCGCATCCGAGCGCGTCAAGGCTGTCGCAGCTGCCCTGGCACTCGGCGCAGCCCTGATCTTCACCGTCGGCTTCGCCCATTCGACCAGCGTTCACAACGCAGCCCACGACACGCGCCACACCCTCGCCTTTCCCTGCCACTGAGGGAAAGGCAACATGGTCAATCGTGTTCTCACGGTCAGTCTTCTGGCCGGGCTTCTTGCTGGGCTCCTGGTCGCAGCACTCCAGCATGTCACCACCACGCCGCTGATCCTCAAGGCGGAAACCTTTGAGACGGCGTTGCGCGCAGCCGAGCTTCAGCACGCCAGCTTCACCGGCGATGCCAGGATCGTCCTTGCCCATGGCGGCGCCGACGCAGCCGACCACGCCGAGTGGAAGCCACAGGACGGCTTGCAGCGCACGGCCTTCACCACCATCGTCACCATTGCGACCGCGATCGGCTTTGCCGCCCTGCTGCTCGGCGGCATGATCGCAGCGGGCGATGCCATCACTGAACGGACCGCACTGATCTGGGCGGCTTGCGGCTTCCTGGCCTTCGGCCTCGTGCCGGCGACCGGGCTCGCACCGGAATTGCCCGGCAGCGCGTCAGCCGAACTGCTCCACCGCCAGACCTGGTGGATCGCCACCGCGCTCGTCACCGCCGGCGGCCTCTGGGTCTTCCTGCGGACGGAGGCGAGCTGGCTGCGGGCACTTGCCGTGCTTGCCATGCTCGTCCCGCATCTGATCGGCGCACCACATCCCGCCGCCCCGGAGAGCAAGGTCCCGGCCGAAATCGCAGCGCATTTCGCCGCGCTCTCGCTCGCGCTCCAGGCTGCCCTCTGGCTCGCTACCGGCTTTGCCGTCGGCGTGCTCTGGCCCTGGGCGACGCGCCGTGCCGCAGCCCCGGCCAAGGCCTGACGCTGAGCGCGATCCCCCGGGATCGCGCCGGAAGCAAAGGAACCGGCCTATGCCCGAAGGCGATGTCACCATTTTCGTCTGCGTCGCCTGCCGGCGCGCGCGGGCGGACCTGCCGGAGGGTTACGACCAGCCCGGACTGGGTTTTGCCGAGGCGCTGCGCGAACGCATCGCGCGCGACGGCGGGACGCTTCCGGTCGAACCCGTCGACTGCCTCGCGGTCTGCAATCGCCCCTGCACCGTCGCCTTGGCGGCCGACGGCAAATGGACCTATCTGATCGGCGATCTCGACGCAGACACCCATATCGCCGAAATCGTTGACGCAGCTGCAAGCTTTGCAGCCAGCGCAAACGGTATCGTTCCCTGGAAAGAAAGACCCGCTTCGTTCCGCAAGGGCGTGGTCGCGCGCGTACCGCCTCTCCCGGCGCGCCAACAAGGATGAGATCATGAACGCTCCCCAAGCCCGCTCGCTGGGCAAGATCCCCTGCACGATCATCACCGGCTTCCTCGGGGCCGGAAAGACCACACTGGTGCGGCACCTGCTGGAGAATGCAGGGGGCAAGCGCATCGCCGTGCTGGTCAATGAGTTCGGCGATCTCGGCTTCGACGGTTCCTTCATCGACGGCTGCGGCATTTCCGGCTGCACCGCGGAGGACATCGTCGAGCTGCCGAATGGCTGCATCTGCTGCACCGTCGCCGACGACTTCGTGCCAGCGCTGGAAAAGCTGCTCGACCGGCCGAACCCGCCGGAACACATCCTGATCGAGACCTCGGGGCTTGCCCTGCCGAAGCCGCTGGTCAACGCGTTCAATTGGCCGGCCATTCGGTCACGTGTCACGGTCGATGGTGTCATCGCCGTGGTCGATGGTCCGGCCGTGGCGGATGGCCAGTTCGCGGATGATCCCGCCGCTCTCGCTGCGCAGGCGGCGCAGGATGCCGCGGTCGGGCACGACAACCCGCTCGAAGAAGTGTTCGAGGACCAGATCCTCTGCGCCGACCTGATCCTGCTCAACAAGAGCGACCTCGTCGATGCGGCCGGCCGCGAACGCGTCAAGGCCGAGATCGCCGCGCATCTGCCGAAGGCGATCAAGATCGTCGAGACGGCCCATGGCAAGGTCGAGCCCGCCCTGATTATTGGCCTCAACGCGGCTGCCGAGGCCGATCTCGCTGGACGCCCCTCGCACCATGAGAGCGCCGAGGACCACGACCACGACGATTTCGAAAGCCTCGATTTCGCTCTCGCCGCGGCGACATCGCCCGAGGAGCTGGCGGCCCGCGTTGCCAGGGCCGCGGAGGCCGAGGGCGTGCTGCGCCTGAAGGGTTTTTCGGCGATTCCCGGTAAGCCGATGCGGCTCGTCGTCCAGGGTGTCGGGCGTCGGGTCAGCCATCATTACGACCGCGCCTGGGCGGCCGGCGAAGCCAAGGATGGTCGCCTCGTGGTGATTGGCCTGAAGGGCTTTGATCGCAAGTCCGTGGAGGCCGCCCTCGCGGGCTGAGCCATGCACCTCCTCCCCTCAAGCGAGATCAGGCTTGACGACGGCGAAGACGCCGTCGATCTCGCCCTGCCGCCAGGGGATGTGCTGGTGCTCTCCTTCGCCGACAGCGACCTTTCGGCGCTGACGGCCGCGGCCGGCGCAAGCGAGCTCGCCGTCAGGCTCGCCTCGCTGCGCCGGCTGAAACACCCGCTCTCCGTCGATTTTCTCGTCGAGAAGACGGTGGCGCATTCGCGCTTCGTGCTGATCCGCTGTCTCGGCGGGCTGGACTACTGGCGTTACGGCATCGAGCAGCTTGCGGAAATCTGCCGACGGGGCGGGATACCGCTCGTCGTGCTGCCCGGCGACGACCGGCCTGATGAGCGGCTGGCCGAGTACGGCACCGTCGAACCGCATTTCGCGGCGGAGCTTCTCGCCTATTTCCGCGCCGGCGGCGGTGCGGAGAATATGCACCGGCTGCTTGGACGGGTGGATGCGTTCCTTCGCCGCGAAAGCGATGCTTCGGACCTCGCGCCCACTCCCTTGCCCGCGCTCTTCGCCCTTGGTGCGGGCGGTGCTCCGCTCGCATGGCGTGAAGCGCTCTCACAGCGCCCCGTCGCGAACGCGCTAGTCCCGATCCTGGTCTATCGCTCCAGCGTCGCCGCCGGAGACACCGCCATGGCGGAGGCGATCGCAGAGGCGCTGAGTGCGCGCGGCCATGCCCCGTTGATTCTGGCCCTTACGAGCTTGAAGGACCCGGCCGTCACCGGCGAACTTGCGGCCCTGATCGCCGCGCGCAAGCCCGCCGCCATCATCACCACCACCGCGTTCTCGGCCCGCAACAGCGCCGATTTCGTGCTGGACACCGCCGATTGCCCGATCCTGCAGGCCGTGCCGGTCGGCAGCCCGCGCGACGCCTGGGAGGCCTCGCCGCGCGGGCTTTCCGGGGCCGACCTCGCCATGCAGGTGGCGCTGCCTGAATTCGACGGACGGTTGGGGGCGCTGCCCGTCGCCTTCAAGGCCGAGATGACGGACAGCAGGACCGGCCTGACGAGCCGCCGGTTGGTTCCTGATCGCGATGGTGTCGCCGCCCTTGCCGATCTCGCCTCAGGCTGGATCGCGCTGGCCGGCAAGCCGGCTGCCGAGCGCAACCTCGCCCTGGTCATGTCCGACTACCCGGCGCGCGGAGGACGGGCCGGCTTTGCAGTCGGGCTCGATACCCCAGCCAGCGTCGGGGCCATTTGCGAACTGCTGGCGCAGACCGGATACGATGTCGGCCCCTCCGCGCAGAGTGTCATCCCGGACGAGCCAAGGCAGAGCCGGGACGGTCACCTTGCTCATGGTGACGACACGCGTTTGATGCAGGCGCTGACTGAAGGGCCAGCAGAGTTTGCAGTCCCGCTCGCCGATTATCACGCCTGGCTCGGCGCCATTCCCGGCGCGGCAGGCGCGGCACTCATCGCGGCCCATGGCGAACCTGAGGCGGATCGTGACTGCGATGGCTCGGCCTTCCGTTTCCGTGTGGTCCGCAATGGCCGTCTCACCATCGCGCTGCAGCCCGCTCGCGACACGACGCCCGACCGCAAGCTGCGCTATCACGATCCCGATGCGCCGCCGGGCCATGCCTATCTCGCCTTCTATCTCGGCCTCCGGCGGATTGCCGATGCCGACGCACTGATCCATCTCGGTACGCATGGCACGACCGAGTGGCTGCCGGGCAAGGCGGTGGCTCTTTCAGCGAGCTGCTGGCCTCGGCTTGCGGTTGGCGGCCTGCCGGTGATCTACCCCTATGTCGTCGATGACCCCGGTGAGGCGGCCCCTGCCAAGCGCCGGCTTTCGGCCGTGACGCTCGGCCATCTCCCACCCGAACTGGTGCATGTGGATGCAGCCGGCGAAGTGGCTCTGCTGCGTGATCTCGTCGAGGAGTTTTCGCAAGCGCAGGTCCTCGATCCGCGCCGCGCCGAGATCGTCGCCCGTGAAATCCGCGGGCGAGCCGAAGCAAGCGGGCTGGCGGAAGCCTGCGGTGTCACGCCCGATCTCGACATGGCGAGCGCACTGAGCCAGCTCGACGCGCATCTCTGCGACATCGCCGAACTGCCCTTCCGGGATGGGCTGCATGTCTTCGGGCGGGCTGCGCACGATCCCGCGTCATCCCGCAACGAGCGCGACAACTTGCTGCGCGCTCTGGCCGGGCGGTTCGTTCCGCCCGGCCCTGCCGGCTCGCCGCATCGCGGGCAAAGCGATGTGCTGCCGACCGGCCGCAACCTCTCGACGCTCGATCCGCGCGCGATCCCGACCCGGGCCGCCGCGCGCCTCGGCTCGCGCGCCGCGGCGTCGCTGATCGCACGCCATCTCCAGGACCACGGCGATTATCCACGCCGGATCGTGATGGATCTCTGGGCCTCGCCCACTCTGCGTTCCGGTGGCGAGGACATCGCACATGCGCTTGCCCTGATGGGCGTCGCGCCGCTCTGGGATCACGCCTCGACGCGAGTGACCGGATTTTCCGTCATTCCCCTGGCCAAGCTCGATCACCCGCGCATCGACGTCACCATCCGTATCTCCGGCGCCTTCCGCGACACATTCCCAGGTCAGATCGCACTGCTCGACGCCGCTGCGCGCGCCGTAGCAGTGCTGGACGAAGCCGATGAATGGAACGAGCCTGCTGCAGCCCGCCGGCGCGGCGAAGACGCCGCACGCATCTTCGGCCCGGCACCCGGCCGCTTCGGCGCGGCCATGGCCGACCGCGCGCTCGACGGGCAATGGGAGAGCCGCGGCGAGCTTGGCGCCGCCTATCTCGCGGCCAGCGATCATGCCTTCGGTGGTACGGAGGGCCTTGCCAGCGCCGATCCCGGCTTCGCGCGTCGCGTCGCCTCGGCAAGCGCCTTCGTTCATGTCAGCGACACGGCGGGGCGCGACATTCTCGAAGCGACCAGCGCGGCCGATGTGATCGGCGGTTTTGCCGCGGCAGCGCAGGCGCTCGGCAGCGAGGCCGCACTCTACAGTCTCGACAGCTCCAACCCGGAAGCGCCGAAAACGCGCACCCTGGCCGAGGACATTGCGCGCATCGTCCATGGCCGGCTCTGCCACCCGCGCTGGATTGCGGGCCAGCTTGCCCATGGCTGGCGCGGCGCGGCCGAACTTGCCGAGACCGTCGACACACTCTTCGTCTATGCGGCCAGCACAGACGCGGCCTCGGACGGACTGTTCGACGCCGTATTCCAGGCCTATTGCGCGGATCCGGCCATCTGGAGCGCGCTGGAACAGGCCAATGCGCCCGCGGCTGCCTCGATCCGCGCGCGGCTGACGGAAGCCGAGCGGCGCGGCCTCTGGCAGACCCGGCGCAATTCCGTGGCCGCCTTCCTCGCCAGCAAGGACGCGGCGGAATGACCGCCCCGACGCAAGAAGCGCTCCGGCGCGGCTGGTGCCCGAGCACGCTCCGGCCGATGGAAACCGGGGACGGCTGGCTCGTGCGGCTGCACCCGCCGGGCGGGCAGATGCAGCCCGCACAATTGCGACGCGTGGCGGATCTGGCCGAAGAGACGGGCAATGGCCTCGTCGAGATTTCCAGCCGCGGCAATCTCCAGATCAGGGGTGTGCGGCAGGAGGCCCATCCCGCCCTTGTCGAGGCCTTGCTCGCGGAGCGGCTCGTCGACGAAGCCGGCGGGCCCGGGCCGCAGCGCCTGGTGCTCACCTCACCGCTCGCCGGGCAGGATCCGAGCGACCTGATCGATGCCGCCATTCTGGCCGCATCCCTGGAACGTCAGGGGCGCGCCATCTCAGGGTTGCCGCCCAAGACCAGCGTCATCGTCGATGGCGGCGGCGAGCTCGCACTCGATGGCTTTGCCGGCGATCTGCGCGTGGTTGCGATTGACCAGGGTTCCGTCGTGATCGGCCTGCCGCAAGGCGGCTGGTTTGGCCCGGTCGCATCCGGTGATGCAGGCGCCGTGACGGCAGGGCTGTTGCAGGGCTTTGCGGCATACCGGCGGGCCGAGGCTGACAGGATCCATCGCCTGCGTGATCTCGACCACGACCAGATTAGCGCGCTGACCGAGGCCCGCTCGATAGCGCCGGCCGGTGCGCCGGCGGCTCGCTCCGCGCCGAGGCGGGTCGGGCTCTTCGCGTTGCGCGCCTCCCGTTTTGCCCTGATCGCTGGGCTGCCGTTCGGCCGCTCGGACACTCGGACATTGTCGCGGCTATGCGAGGCCGCCGGCGCGCATGGCGTCAGCGAAATCCGCTTTTCGCCCTGGCGCGGGCTGGCTTTCCTGGGCCTCGAGCACGATGCCGCCGCGAGCCTCGCCGCACGATGCGAGGCACTGGGGCTGATCACCCGCGACGCCGATCCACGGCTTGCAGTGCAGGCATGCTCCGGCAAGCCGGCCTGCCTGCGCGGCGAGACGCAGACGATGGGCGATGCCGCAGTCCTGGCCGAAGCGGCAGCCTCGCTCCTTGCTGCTGGCCTCAGCCTGCATCTATCGGCCTGCGTCAAATCCTGCGCGCAATCAGGCCCCGCCGACCTCACGCTGGTCGGGCATGACGGCCGCTATGACGTCGTCATCGGCGGAACGACGCGGGACAAGCCGATGGCGAGGCTTGACCTTTCGCAGATTGTGCAGCGTCTGCAGCCGGGACAGGACATTCACACCCGCCTGACCGCAGGCCGGTTTTCAGGACCACAGGTTTGAACACGCGCTACGACTATATCCGCGAGGGTGATGCGATCTATGAGCGCTCCTTCGCCATCATCCGGGCCGAGGCCGACCTCTCCCGCTTCTCAGGCGCGGCCGCCCGCGTGGTGGTACGCATGATCCATGCCTGCGGCATGACCGACCTGCCGCGCGATGTCGAGATGTCAGCCGATTTCACGGATGCGGCGGAGGCTGCGCTGCGCGCCGGCGCTCCGATCCTGTGCGACGCCAAGATGGTCGCGAACGGCGTGACCCGCGCCCGTTTGCAGGCCAGCAACGCAGTGATTTGCACGCTGGACCAGGCTGAGGTGCCGGCACTGGCCAAACAGGCCGGCACAACGCGCTCGGCCGCGGCCATGGAGCTGTGGCGGCCGCATCTCGCGGGAGCCTTGGTCGTCGTCGGCAATGCCCCGACCTCGCTTTTCCGGCTGCTCGAAATGTTCGATGCCGGTGCGCCAAAACCGGCAGCCGTGATCGGCATCCCGGTCGGTTTCGTCGGTGCAGCCGAATCGAAGCAGGCGCTGGCACAGGACGGCCGCGTGCCCTTCCTTGTCGTGCATGGGCGCCGCGGCGGCTCTGCGATGGCGGCCGCTGCCGTCAACGCCCTGGCGCAAGAGAAGGAGTGAGCCGGTGAGCATGGACCGGTCCTTGCCCCAGAACGCAGGCACCCTGCTCTTCGGCGTCGGCCTGGGGCCCGGCGACCCCGACTACATGACGGTCCGGGCCCGCGACATCATCACGACCGCCGACCGGCTGGTGCATTTCTGCAAGAAGGGCAGCCGTGGCAATGCCCGCGTGACAGCCGACGCGGTGATCCCGCCGGATCCAGCGCGCGAGATCGTGCTCGCCTTTCCGGTGACGACCGAGGTTCCTGTCAGCGAGGACGGCTATACCGGGCCGATCGCCACCTTCTACGATGAATCCGCCGAATTGCTCGCAGCCGAGATGGCGGCGGGCCGGACCGTCGCGGTGCTCTGCGACGGCGATCCGTTCTTCTACGGTTCCTTCATGCATCTATGGCGGCGCCTCGCCCACCGTTTCCCGACCGAGGTTGTACCGGGCGTCACCGGCATGGCCGGCGCCTGGGTTCGTGCAGGTGCCCCGATCACCTGGGGTGACGACGTCATGACCGTGCTGCCCGGCACCTTGCCCGAGGCGGAACTGCGTCGTCGCCTGGTCGACACCGATGCGGCCGTGATCATGAAGCTTGGTCGCAACCTGCCGAAAGTACGCCGCGCGCTGAAGGCAGCCGGGCTGATCCATCGCGCGATCTATGTCGAGCGGGCAACGATGGCGGGGCAGGTCGTGACCCGGCTCGATGAGAAGACCGATGACGTTGCCCCCTATTTCTCGATGATCCTCGTTCCAGGCGAGGGCCGGCGGCTATGAGCGGCTCGCTCACCATCGTCGGCCTCGGCCCTGGAGAGCCGCACTGGCTGACGCCGGCTGCACAAGCCGCGCTCGAAGCGGCTACCGACCTCGTCGGGTATGGTCCCTATCTGGACCGACTGGCGGTGCGCGGGGGGCAGACGAAGCACGCATCCGACAACCGGGTCGAGATCGCACGCGCTCGCTATGCGTTGCAGCTTGCAGCCGAGGGTCGCGCAGTCGCGGTGGTATCAGGCGGCGATCCCGGCGTCTTCGCGATGGCAGCGGCGGTGTTCGAGGCACTCGAGGCCGGCGAAACCGGCTGGCTTGCGCTGCCGATCAGCGTCGAGCCCGGGATTACCGCGATGCTCGCCGCAGCGGCGCGGGCCGGCGCGCCGCTTGGCGGCGATTTCTGCGCAATCTCGCTCTCTGACAACCTCAAGCCCTGGGACGTGATCACCGCGCGGCTGGAAGCGGCGCTGAGCGCCGATTTCGTGATCTCGCTCTATAACCCGATCTCGAAGGCTCGGCCCTGGCAGCTCGGCGAGGCCCTAACGCTGGCTGCCCGGCATCGCGCGCCTGAAACACCCGTGATCTTCGCGCGCGCTGTCGGACGACCGGACGAAGTCCTGCGCGTATTGCCGATGAGCGAGGCTGTGGGGGCGGCAGGCTCGGCCGACATGGCAACGCTCGTGATGATCGGTGCCTCGAGCACGCGATCGATCGCCCGCCCGGGCCAGGCGCCGATCGTCTATACGCCGCGTTCGGTGACGAAGATCCCCTGCGCCACCAGCCAGGGCAGGACCTGATCGATATGGTCGACGGTTGCGACATCGGGTTTGGGCGGCCGCTCGACCATGATCACGGGAAGGCCGAGCCGGCGCGCCGCCGTCAGCTTGCCGACTGTCGCCGGACCGCCGGAATTCTTCGAGACGAGAATCTCGATGCCCTCCCGGCGCATCAGATCCTCCTCTTCATCGGCCTCGAACGGGCCGCGCTGCTGGATGACCTTGATGCCGTTGAGCGGCAGCCGGTCGCCGATCGGCTCGATCACCCTGACGAGATAATGGTGCTGCGGCGCGTCGGCGAAGGCCGGCAGCTCGAGCCGTCCGACCGTCAGGAAGACGCGACGCGGCTGCGTGCCCAGCGTCTCGACTGCAGCTTGAATGTCCGGCACCGAGCGCCAGCGATCACCCGGCCGCGGCTTCCAGGATTCACGGCGGATCGCGATGATCGGCACGTTCTCGGCCTTGCAGGCCGCCTCCGCATGGAACGGCATGATAGCTGCGAAGGGATGCGTGGCATCGACCACGGCAACGACCCGGTTTTCTATGAGATAATGCCGCAGGCCTTCGATGCCGCCGAAACCACCGACACGCACCGGCAGATTGAGGGGTTTGGGATCGGAGGTATGTCCGGCCAGCGAGACAACCGCGCGGATTTCCGGCGCCTGGTCAGCAAGAAGCTGATCAAGCGCGACAGCTTCGCTGGTGCCGCCGAGGATCAGGACCGTCATGACATTGTTTTCGCCTGAATCCGACGAACTGTCGAGGGCATCCGCCTCGGCCACCGAGCCTTGGCTCTCCCTCGTCGGGCTTGGAGAAGACGGCCGCGCCGGGCTTTCGCCGGACGCGCTTGCCGCGCTTGAAGGCGCCGAGCTCGTCTATGGCGGCGCCCGGCATATCGCCCTGATCGGGCCGGTTGCGGGCGAGGCTGCGCCCTGGCCGCAGCCCTTCCGCAATGCGCTGCCGCTGATCCTCTCGCAGAGAGGCCGCAAGGTCTGCGTGCTCGCCACGGGCGACCCGTTCCATTACGGAATCGGTGCCGGCCTGGCGAAGGCACTCGGCCCGGACGAGATGCGGATCTATCCGCAGCTCTCTTCCTTTGCGCTCGCCTGCAACCGGCTGCGCTGGCCGCAAGAGGAATGCGGCCGCGTCTCGCTGCATGGTCGTGCGCTGGAACGCATCATCCCCTTTCTGCAGCCGGGCCGGCGCGTGCTCGCTCTGTCCTGGGATGGTTCGACCCCGGGAAAGCTGGCTGAATTGATGAGCGCACGCGGCTTTGGTGCCTCGCGCCTCGTGGTGATGGAGGCGCTCGGCGGTCCACGCGAACGTATCCGCGAGTGCAAGGCGCAGGCCTTCGATCTCGGCACAGTCGACCCGCTCAACCTGATCGCGCTGGATCTGGTCGCAGAGCGTGAAGCGCGTATCCTCCCACTCGCCTCCGGACTGGATGACGACTGGTTCGAGCATGACGGCCAGATCACCAAGGCCGATATCCGTGCGATCACGTTGTCCGCCCTGCGACCCCGTGCTGGAGAACTGCTCTGGGATGTCGGCGCCGGTTCGGGCTCGATCGGGCTCGAATGGTGCCTGCGCAATCCCGGCAACCAGACCATCGCCTTCGAGGCCAGGCCCGAGCGGGCTGCGCGGATCACCCGCAACGGCTCAGCCCTCGGTGCGCTCCGAATCGAGGTCGCCATCGGCGCGGCACCTGCGAGCTTTCCCGGCCGCCCGGTCCCGGATGCGGTCTTCATCGGCGGCGGCATGACCGAGCCCGGAGTTTTCGAGGCTGCATGGGGTGCGCTGAAGTCGGGCGGTCGCCTCGTCGCCAATGTGGTGACGCTGGAGGGCGAGGCACGGCTTGCGGCGCTTTACGCCGCGCATGGCGGCACCTTGCGCCGGATCGGCGTCAGCCATCTCGACGCGGTCGGCAGCATGCATGGCTGGCGCGCCGCGATGCCGGTGACACAATGGCGGGTGGTGAAGCCGTGATCGTGGCGGGGATCGGATTACGCCCGGGCACCAGCGAGGTGGATATCCTCGCCTGCCTCGACCAGGCGCTCAGGCAAGCCGGCGTGGCGCCGACCGCGTTGCGCCTCGCCACCATCTCCAGCCGTTCGCGCGAGGCGGGTCTCCTTGCCACGGCGCGGAGCCGCAACGCCGAACTCGTCGCGATTCCAGACGAAGCGCTCAAGGGCTACGAGGCCGCCTGCGCAACCCGCTCGACCCGCATCGCCTCTCTCTATGGCGTCGGCTCCGTCGCGGAGGCGGCTGCGCTTGCGGCCGCCGGCCCGGGATCGGTGCTGATCCAGCCACGGATCGCCACTGCCCGCGTCACCTGCGCGCTGGCGCGGAGCGCCACGTCATGACCATCCATTTCATTGGCGCCGGCCCAGGTGCCGCCGATCTCATCACCCTTCGCGGGCGCGACCTGATCGCCGCCTGCCCGGTCTGCCTTTATGCCGGCTCGCTGATCCCGCGCACGATGCTCGACTGGTGTCCACCGGGCGCGCGCATCGTCGACACCGCCCCGCTCGATCTCGATGCGCTCATTGGCGAGATGCAGACCGCCCATGAAGCGGGGCAGGACGTGGCTCGACTGCATTCGGGCGATCTCTCGATCTGGAGCGCCTGCGGCGAACAGATGCGTCGGCTCGATGCGCTCGGCATCCCCTTTACGGTCACGCCCGGCGTGCCGGCCTTCGCCGCGGCGGCAGCGACGCTGAAGCGCGAATTGACGCTGCCCGGCGTCGCGCAATCGCTGGTCCTGACACGCACCTCGGGCCGCGCCTCGGCTATGCCCGAGCGCGAAAAGCTCGCGACCTTCGCGGCCTCGGGCACGACGCTCGCCATCCATCTCTCGATCCACGTGATCGGACAGGTCGCCGCCGAGCTGACACCGTTCTACGGAGCAGATTGCCCCGTCGCCGTCGTCTTCCGGGCGTCCTGGCCAGATGAGCGCGTGCTGTGCGGAACGCTGAGCACGATCGTGGCCGAGGTCCAGGCCTCGGGGTTGGAACGGACCGCGCTGATCCTCGTCGGCCCCGCGCTCGGCTCGCAGGATTTTGGCGAGAGCGCCTTGTATTCCACAGGCTACGACCGGCGTTTCCGGCCGAGCGGTGGTGGCGTGTGACACGCTCGGGCTCACCCCACCTTGCGGAATGGCGTACGCGCCAGAAGGCCACCGGTGCGATCGAAAATCGCGATCTCCAGCTCACTGTCCGGCACGCCGAGGGAATGCGCGGCGTTCACCCAGGCATGCCGGCCGACGGTTTCGGYCAATGGCAACCCCTCGGCCTGGGCACGTTGCAACACCTCGAGCGCCGTATTGGCCCCGGGCACCCAGGCAGCCAGGTGCTCACTGCCGCCCGCCTCCAGAATCCGCGCCGCCAGCCAGGCGAAATCGACCGGACCCGCGCGCGAGTGCAGGTCGAGCATGCCCTGCCCGAGCTTGACCATCTTTGCGAAGCCGCCGGCGACCGTGACGCGGTGGACCGGGTGGCGCCGCAGATATTTCAGCATGCCACCGGCGAAATCCCCCATGTCGATCAGAGCCTGCTCCGACAGGCCATGGAGACGCCGGATAGCGGCTTCGGAGGTCGAGCCGGTGGCGCCTGCGACATGGGTGAGACCAGTCGCGCGCGCGACATCGATGCCGCGATGGATCGAGTGAATCCAGGCCGCGCACGAAAAGGGTATGACGATTCCGGTCGTACCGAGAATCGAGAGCCCACCGACGATGCCGAGGCGCGGATTCATGGTCTTTCCGGCGAGGGCCTCCCCACCGGGGATCGCGATGGTGACGGAGACGTCGCGCGGACCGCCCGTCGCCGCAATGACCTCCGTCAAAGCCTGCCGGATCATCTCGCGCGGCATCGGGTTGATGGCGGGTTCGCCGACCGGCAATGGCAAGCCGGGCAAGGTGACTGTGCCGACACCCTCGCCGGCGCGAAAAACAATGCCTGCGCCAGGCGCGGCCGGGCCGACCCGCGCAACCACCAGCGCGCCATGCGTAACGTCGGGATCGTCGCCCGCATCCTTGATGATGCCGGCCTCGGCGCCCTCCGCAAGCGCGGACTGCCGGGCCAGGGCAAAGGCCGGCCGCTGGCCGCCCGGCAGCGTGATCTCGACGGGATCGAGAAACGAGCCGGCCGCCCAGCCGCAATAGGCGGACTTGGCGGCGGCGGCAGCGCAAGCGCCCGTCGTCCAGCCGCGTCGCAATTCGCCTTGGGGCGGCAAGTCTTCCATGAGCGCCTGCATAGCGCAGCAAGAGGGCTCCGTCAGGAGCCCGCGGAGATCATCGCATGAGCGGAAAAGGCCTCCTCATCGCCGCGCCGCGCTCCGGCTCGGGCAAGACGACGATCACGCTCGGTTTGCAACGGGCGCTGGTGAAGCGAGGGCTGACCGTACGCGGGCTGAAATGCGGGCCGGACTATATCGACCCGGCATTCCACGCGGCCGCAACCGGCGCACCGAGCGCCAATCTCGACAGTTTTGCGATGCCGGACACCTTGCTCGGCCAGATCGCAGGCGAGGCTGCAGAGGCGGCCGATATCGTCGTCGCAGAGGGCTCGATGGGCCTGTTCGACGGCGTGCCGGGCGAGATGGGGCATACGGGCGCGAGCGCCGATATCGCGGCCTTCTGCGGCTGGCCGGTCGTGCTGGTCGTCGATGTCTCCGGTCAGGCGCAGTCGGCCGGCGCGGTGGCTCTCGGCTGCGTGCGTTATGACGAGCGCATCCGTGTCGTGGGCGTGATCCTCAACAAGGTGGCAAGCGAACGCCATCGCCGGCTTGCCTGCGCCGGCATGGAGCGGATCGGCTTGCCCGTGCTCGGAGCCCTGTCGCGCGAGGCAAGCCTGATCCTGCCCGAGCGCCATCTCGGCCTTGTGCAAGCCGGCGAGACAGAGGATCTGCATGGCCGGCTCGATGCGCTCGCAGACGCGATCTCTGCCGCGGTCGACCTCGATGCGATCCTTGCCGTGGCCGAACCGACGGACCTCCCGGTAACCCGGCATGGCGCTCCCGCCCTGCCCGCCCCGGGACGCTGCATCGCCATTGCCCGCGATGCCGCCTTCAGCTTCGTCTATCCGCATGTCGAAACCGGCTGGCGTGCGACCGGCGCAACGCTCCTTCCCTTTTCGCCGCTCGCCGACGAATCGCCGCCGGAGACTTGCGACAGCTGCTGGCTGCCGGGCGGCTACCCGGAGCTTCATGCCGGCCGGATCGCCGGCGCCAGCCGCTTCCTGGCCGGCTTGCGCCGCTTCGCGGAGACCCGGCCAGTCCATGGCGAGTGCGGCGGCTACATGGTGCTTGGCCGAACGCTGATCGATGCCGACGGCACCGCCCATGCCATGGCGAACCTGCTCTCGGTCGAGACCAGCTTCGCGAAGCGCAAGATGAATCTGGGTTACCGCCGCGCCGTGCTCCAGGCGAATGGTCCGCTGGGTTCGGCCGGGCAGGCACTGACCGGGCATGAATTCCACTACGCGACGATCATTTCGGTTGGCGATGACGCGCCCTTCGCGATGGTGACCGATCCGCATGGCTCGGCTCCGGTTCCCGCCGGCGGCCGGCGGGCGCTGGTAACCGGCTCCTTCTTCCACGCTATCGCCCGCTTCACCGGGCAGCCATGAGCGGGCCTCCGGTCTTCGACGAGGCCTTTGCGGCGCAATTCGAGACGCTGCTCGCCTGGCGGCGCGATGTGCGCCGCTTCCGGTCGGAGCCGGTGCCCGAAGCGTTATTGGCGCATCTCTTGAAGCTGACCGAACTCTCTCCCTCGGTCGGCCATTCGCAGCCCTGGCGCTGGTTGCGCGTCACGGACGCAGAGCAGCGTGCGGCGGCGCAGACCAGTTTTACGCATTGCAACGCCGAGGCGCTCGGTGACTACGCCGGCGAGCGAGCCCGGCTCTATGCCAACCTGAAGCTCGAAGGCCTGCGCGAAGCCCCCGAGCAGTTTGCGGTGTTCTGCGACCACGGCACGGAGCAAGGTCATGGGCTCGGCCGGCGCACCATGCCGGAGATGCTCGATTATTCCGTGGTCGCCGCGATCACTCAGTTCTGGCTGGCAGCGCGCATGCACGGCATCGGCGTCGGCTGGGTCTCCATCCTCGAACCCGAGGCGATCGCGGCTGCGCTTGGCGTGCCGCCGCAATGGAAGCTGATCGCCTGGCTCTGCGTCGGCTATCCGCAGGAGGAGCATGCCGATCCGGAGCTGATCCGGCATGGCTGGGAGATCGGGACAGGCCGCGACTGAGATCTCATCGCGCGTGTTCAGCGCGGCGATCCCGGGGCCGCATGCGCCGCCCCGGGATGATCTAGCCCTTTGTGTTTGCATCGGCTTTCCCGAAAACCGCAATCCACTCTTCGGGCCGATACTTTAGACCGCGACCTTGAACTTGGCCTGGGTCTTGGCCTTGATCTCATCCAGCGAAACGCCGTCCGCCAGCTCGATCAGGGTCATGCCGCCGCCATTCGCCTTGTCCACGGCGAAGACACCGAGATCGGTGATCACCATGTCGACGACGCCGGCGCCTGTTAGCGGCAGGTCGCAGGCCTCGAGCAGCTTTGCCGATTCGGAGCCGTCCTTGTTCTTGGCGACATGCTCCATCACCACGACGACCTTCTTGACACCGGCAACGAGATCCATCGCGCCGCCCATGCCCTTCACCATCTTGCCGGGGATCATCCAATTGGCGAGATCGCCGTTCTCGGCCACCTGCATCGCGCCGAGGATCGACAGATCGATATGACCGCCACGGATCATGCCGAAGGAATCCGCCGAGGAGAAATAGCTCGTCGTCGGCAGTTCGGTGATGGTCTGCTTTCCCGCATTGATCAGGTCGGGATCTTCTTCGCCCTCAAAGGGGAACGGCCCCATGCCGAGCATGCCGTTCTCCGACTGGAGCTGCACGCTCATGCCGGCGGGAATGTAGTTCGAGACCAGCGTCGGGATGCCGATACCGAGATTGACGTAGAAACCGTCCTGCAGCTCCCTGGCGGCGCGGGCGGCCATCTGCTCACGTGTCCAAGCCATGGTCCTTGTCTCCTCAAGCCGTCGGACGGGGACGGGTGGTGCGCTGTTCGATGCGCTTGACCGGGTTCGGCACATGCACGATGCGCTTCACGAAAATGCCGGGCGTGTGCATGTGATCGGGATCGATCTCGCCGGCCGGCACGAGGTGCTCGACCTCTGCGACCGTGAAGCGCGAGGCGCTCGCCATCATCGGATTGAAGTTCCGCGCCGTCTTCCGATAGACGAGGTTGCCCTCGGTATCGCCCTTCCAGGCATGAACGATCGAGATATCGGCGAAGAGGCCGCGCTCCATGATGTAGCGCTCGCCATTGAACTCGCGTTCCTCCTTGCCCTCGGCGATCAGCGTACCGACACCGGTCTTGGTGAAGAAGGCGGGAATGCCAGCCCCGCCGGCACGAATCCGCTCGGCAAGAGTGCCCTGCGGCGTGAATTCAAGCTCGAGTTCACCAGCCAGGTATTGCTGGGCGAAAAGCTTGTTCTCGCCGACATAGGAACTGATCATCTTCTTGATCTGGCGGGTTTCCAGCAGCAGACCAAGCCCCGCGCCGTCGACGCCGGCGTTATTGGAGATAAAGGTCAGGTTCTTGGCGCCGGAATCACGGATCGCCTCGATCAGGGTGTCGGGAATGCCGCAGAGGCCGAAGCCGCCGGCCATGATCGTCATGCCGTCCTTGACGATACCGGCGAGCGACGCCTTTGCGTCGGGGTAGACCTTCTTCATCGCGATGCCTTTGCCGCTGGGATCAGGGGGAGAGGAGCGTTCCTCCCAAGGACTAGCCGAGCCCATGGTGCGGTTGCAACATGGACGAGGGCGCGGGTGGGCATGCGTGCCTCCCCTCGTACCCCGAGGGGAGAAGAAGGAGCCGCGTCAGGACGCCGGACAGACGGCTCCCGTATCGACCCAGGCCTGCATAAGCGCACCGAATTGCGCATTGCTGCCTGGTGCCGGAACACGACCGAGTCCCGGGTTCCAGGCCCAGAGCACCAGGGTGTCGCTGGTGACATGCTTGACGATTGCCGCGAGGTCGCGGCTGCCATTGCGGTTCTGGTCCTTGAGCTGCTCGCAGATCTGACCGAGCGACTTACCCTCCCAGGCCATCGAGGCCGGCGCCAGCGCCCAGTGACCATCGCCCGGAATCCGCGCCGGGTCGAAATTCTGCTTTCCGTGGCAGGTCGCGCATTCCAGCCCCGGTGCGCCGTGCCCGTCCTTGCCGCGCACGACGAGCGGCTGATGCAGGCGCCTCGCATCGGCCTGCCGCGGGCGTTCGGTCGCCGGGTGGCAGTTCATGCAGCGCGGATGCTGCAGCACCGTGCCGATCTCGCCGAACAGGGCGACCGAGCGATCGCGCTGGTTGGCGATGGCGCTGAAGCTCTCGGCTGGACGCAGCGAGGCGGGCGGGGCCTGTCGCGTCGTTTGCGCCGAGGTGAGCGCGGTCCCGGCCAGACAGAGTCCCGCACCTGCCAGGACGGCGTGAAGGAGGGGCGCCCGCATCAGACCGTGCCTCCGACCATGGGCAATTGCCGCGGACGCGGTTGCCCGAGCTTTGCCAGTGCATTGGCGACCGCCGGGCCGATCGGCGGCACGCCCGGCTCGCCGACGCCGGTGGGCGCTTCGGTCGAACGGATGATCAGGACCTCGACCTCCGGCATCTCGTGAATGCGCAGCGAGCGATAGGTATCGAAATTGGCCTGGACCGGCCTGCCCTGGTCGAGCGTGATCTCGCCGTAGAGCGCATGGCCAAGACCAAAGCCGATGCCGCCTTCCATCTGCGCCCGGATGATGTCGGGGTTGACCGCGACCCCGCAATCCACCGCGCACCAGACCTTGTGAACCTTCGGCTCACCATCAGTGCCGAGCGAGACCTCCGCGATCTGGGCAACGAAGGAACCGAAGCTCTCGACCACCGCGACGCCGCGGGCGCGGCCGTCGACCGGGCCGGAGCCATTCCACTTCGCCAGTTCGGCGACAGCCTTGAGCACGCCGACGGCACGCGGATGCCGGTTCATCAGGTTAAGCCTGCCGGCAACCGGATCCTGCCCCGCCGCCTGCAGCAGCTCGTCGATGAAGCACTCGACCGCATAGGCCGTGTGCGTATGGCCGACGGAGCGCCACCACAGGGTCGGCACGCCAACCTTGGGGTTGTTCACCTCGCAGTGGAAATCGGCAATCTCGTAGAAGAGTTCGTTGGCGCCTTCGACCGAGGTTGCGTCGATGCCGTTCTTCACCACCATCGCCTCGAAGGGCGTGCCGAGGAAGAAGGACTGGCCGACGATGCTGTCGGCCCAGGCCGTGATCTTGCCGTCGTTCACGGCACCGCGCAGGCGATGCACGAAGAGCGGGCGGTAATAGCCGCCGGAGAGGTCATCCTCGCGGGTCCAGACCAGCTTGACCGGACGGTTGGGGCCGATCGCCTTGGCGACCATGGCGAGTTCCGCTGCCAGATGCTGGCTGACCTGCGCACGCCGGCCAAAGCTGCCGCCTGCCAGCATGGTCTCGAGCCTGACCTTCTCTGGCGGCAGGCCAAGGATGGTTGCGATGGTCATATGCTCGGTGGTCTGGAACTGGCTGCCGAAGCGGGCGAGCGCCTCGCTGCCATCCCATTGCAGATAACCGTCGAGCGGCTCCATCGGCGCGTGCGCCAGATAGGGGAAGACGAACTCGGCTTCGATCACCGTCCCAGCCTTGGCGAGCGCGGCCTCGGCATCGCCATGCGAACCGGCGACCACACCCTTCTGGCGGGCAAGCGCGCGATATTCGGCGATGAGTTCGCGGCTGCCGCGCTTTTCGGCCGCGCTCTCGTCCCAGGTCACTTTCAGGGCTTCGCGGCCCTTCAACGCGGGCCACATGCCATTGGCATAGACGGCGACGCCGGAGCCGATCTGCTTGACGTCGACGACGCCCTTGACCTTGAGCGCCTCGGCCGCGTCGAAGTTTCCGACCGTGCCGCCGAAGCGCGGTGGCCGGGCAACGACGACGGTCAGCATATTGGGAGCGTGGATGTCGATGGTGAACTCGGCCTTGCCGCGCGACTTGTCGGCACTGTCGAGCCGCCTGACCGCGCCCTCCTTGCCGATCAGGCGGTAGGCCGAAGCCGGCTTCAGCGGCACGTTTTCCGGTACGGCAAGCTCCGAGGCCGCCTCGGCGAATTCGCCAAAGCGTCCCTGTTTGCCGGAGGCATGGCTCAGGACGCCGGCCTCGACCTTGATCTCGGAGGCTGGGACCTTCCACGACTGCGCTGCGGCCTGGACCAGCATGGCACGGGCCGTGGCTCCAGCCTTGCGCATCTGTTCCCAGCTATTGGCGATCGCGGTCGAGCCGCCGGTTCCCTGCACGCCGAATGCGAGATTGGCATAGAGCTTGACGTCGGCCGGCGCATGCTCGCTGCGCATCTGGCCCCAGTCTGCGTCCATCTCCTCGGCGACGAGCGTCGCAAGCCCGGTGAATGGCCCCTGGCCGAACTCGATATGCTTGATCAGCACCGTGACGGTGCTGTCAGGCGCGACGCGGACGAAGGCATTGGGTGCGAAGGTGGCGTTTCCGCCCGGGCGAAACGCAGCGCCTGCCCCGGACTGGGCACGGGCCACTTGCGGGAGATGCAGCCCGATGACGAGGGCGCCAGCTCCCTTCAGCAGCGAGCGGCGGGAGAGGTTCTGATCGTGAACGGTCATGGCTCAGCCCTCCAGCGTGCGGGCAGCATCATGGATCGCGGCGCGGATGCGGACATAGGTTGCGCAACGGCAAAGATTGCCGTTCATCGCGAGATCGATGTCGCGATCGCTCGGCTTCTTGTTTTCCGTGAGCAGCGCAACCGCGCTCATCACCTGGCCCGACTGGCAGTAGCCGCATTGCGGTACGTCGCGTGCCGTCCAGGCGGCCTGAACGGCATCGGCTTCCTTGCCCGAAATCGCCTCGATCGTGGTGATCTCGGCATCGCCCACCGCCGAGACCGGCGTGACGCAGGAGCGCAGCGGCTTGCCGTCCATGAAGACCGTGCAGGCGCCGCATTGCGCGACACCACAGCCGAACTTGGTGCCGGTCAGGCCGAGATTGTCGCGGATCGCCCAAAGCAGGGGCGTATCGTCGTCGACATCGACGCTGTGCGTCCTGCCGTTGACTTTGAGTGAGACCATGGCTGCCTCCGGATCGCTGGACATGACACAGCGCGGCACCATGGTGCGGATCGAGAGGCTCGCTCTCGACGGCCCGATCTGACATATCAGAAGCGGGCGGGTGATCCGTCGTCTTGGGTCGCGCGACTAGACGAATTAGACCGTTTGAGTCTAATTGGAATAGTCGCGCTCAGTTTGGATCTTGTCAAGACTGCAATGTCCGACAGAAGCGAGAGTTCCGGCGTGGCCGCCGATGATGCCACCGGTCGCATCGATCAGATCGCCGATGCGGCCCTGCGCCTGTTTGCCCGCTACGGCTACAAACGCACCTCGATGGACGACATCGCCAAGGAAGCCGGGCTGGCCAAGGCGACGCTCTACCTCCATTTCAAGGGCAAGGATGATGTGTTCCGGGCCATGCTCGCGCTGCTCGGCAGGCGTGTCGAAGCACGTTGCCGTGAAGTCCTGATCAGCCAGGCCCCCTTCCCGGAACGCCTCACGGCACTGTTGAGAGCTCATTTCGCCACGGCCTTCGAGAGCCTCGGCACGGGTGAACACCTGGTCGAGTTGAAGGCCGTCATCGCCAGCATTGCCGGGCAGGAGCTGCTTGTCTTCGAAGACATCTTCGCCAGGCATGCGCGCAACCTCATCGAGGAGGCGCAAGCGAAGGGCGAGATCTCGCTGAAACGCACGGGCCTTAGCCCCACGATGCTGATCAACACGCTGATGCAGGCGGCCGCCGGTGCCAAGCTCGGCCCCCTGCCCTCCTGCGCGGACTACCAGCAGCGGCTCGACGCGATCGCATCGGTCACGGCTGCTGCCGTCCTGCCGACCGGCTAGTATGACAGGGCCGGCATCGGCTCTAAGCCTTTCGTCTAAACCGCCATTCCTGGGCAGATGCACATGGATTCATGCGCACGGGCGTGGCGTTGACAGGCGCGCTGCGCGCGGTGCAGCATGACTGCAAGGGGAAACGAACAATCCAAGAATCATTGAGGTGGCGACCATGTGTGCGTGGTATGTCTGAGGATATTATTCTCTCCACCTCGGGGCTAACCAAAGAATTCGCGGGATTCACCGCGGTCAATGGCGTCGACCTCAAGGTCAGGCGCGGCAGCATTCATGCGCTCATCGGCCCAAATGGTGCCGGCAAAACGACATGTTTCAATCTGCTGACCAAGTTTCTTGCGCCAACCAAGGGTTCGATCGTCTATAACGGCCAGGACATCACGCGCCAGAAGCCGGCCGAGATCGCCCGGCTCGGGCTGGTCCGGTCCTTTCAGATTTCGGCGGTTTTCCCGCAACTGAGCGTGATGAAGAACGTCCGGATCGCGCTGCAGCGCAAGCGTGGCGACTCCTTCGATTTCTGGCGGTCCGAGGATGTGCTGAAATCGCTCGATGCCGAGGCGCTGCGCCTCGTCGAGGCCGTCGGCCTCTCGACCTTTGCGGACCTGCCGGCGGGAGAACTCTCCTACGGTCGCAAGCGCGCGCTTGAAATCGCGACCACGCTGGCGCTCGATCCGGAGATGCTGCTGCTCGACGAACCGATGGCCGGAATGGGCCGTGAGGATGTCGAACGCATCGCGGCGCTGATCCGGAAAATCTCGGCCAACCGCACCATCCTGATGGTCGAGCACAACCTCTCGGTCGTCGCCTCACTCTCCGACCGCATCACCGTGCTGGCGCGTGGGCAGGTGCTTGCCGAAGGCGACTACGCCACGGTCTCGAAGGATCCGCGCGTGGTCGAAGCCTATATCGGATCGGGAGTCGGCCATGCTCACTGAGGCGACCGGGGCCGCAGCGCCTGCGAGCGCTGTCAAACCGCTGCTCGCGGTCCGCGGGCTCGAGGCCTGGTATGGCGAGTCGCATGTGCTGCATGGCATCGATTTCGACGTCGCGCCGGGCGAAGTGGTGACCTTGCTCGGCCGTAACGGCGCCGGCAAGACCACGACGTTGAAGTCGATCATCGGCATCATGGGCAAGCGCAAGGGCTCGATTTCGTTCGACGGTACCGAGACGATCAACCTGCCCTCGCGCACCATCGCCCGGCTCGGCATCGGCTTCGTTCCGGAAGAACGCGGCATCTATTCGAGCCTGAATGTCGAGGAGAACCTTCTGCTGCCGCCGCAGGTGAAGCCGGGCGGATTCAGCCTCGACCAGATCTTCGAGCTCTTTCCCAATCTGAAGGAGCGGCTGAAGAGCCAGGGCACCAAGCTGTCGGGCGGAGAGCAGCAGATGCTGGCGATCGGGCGCATCCTGCGCACGGGCGCGAATCTCCTGCTGCTCGACGAGCCGACCGAGGGGCTGGCCCCCGTGATTATCGACCAGATCGGCCGCACCATCGCGAAACTGAAACACGATGGCTTCACCATCATCCTGGTCGAGCAGAATTTCCGCTTCGCCGCAACGGTGGCCGACAGGCACTATGTCGTCGAGCAGGGCAAGGTGGTCGACATGATTCCGAACGAGGCGCTTGAGCGAAACATCGACAAGCTCCACGGTTATCTCGGGGTTTGAACAATCGCGTCGAGAACGACGTCATTTCAGGGAGGGACGGCATGAAACTCAAGACATTGCTGCTGGGCAGCGTATTTGGCGCGCTGCTGGTGAGCCCGGCGCTGGCGCAGCAGATTTCCGTCAAGGCCGGTGTGCTCAACGACCGTTCCGGCCTCTATGCAGACCTCTCCGGCGAAGGCTCGGTGGTTGCGGCCCGCATGGCCGTCGAGGATTTCAAGGCCGCCGAGAAGGGCATCAAGGTCGAGATCATCTCCGCCGACCACCAGAACAAGCCCGATGTCGGCTCGACCATCGCCCGGCAATGGTACGATCAGGACGGCGTCGACATCATCCTTGACGTGCCAACCTCATCGGTGGCGCTGGCCGTCAACCAGATCACCAAGGAAAAGAACAAGATCCATATCAACTCGGGCGCAGCGACCTCAGACCTCACCGGCAAGGCCTGTTCTCCGAACACGATCCACTGGACCTATGACACCTATGCCCTCGCCCAGGGCACGGGCGGCGCCATGGTGAAGGCCGGCGGCGACAGCTGGTTCTTCCTGACCGCCGACTATGCCTTCGGTCACGCTCTGGAGCGCGACACTGCCGCGATCGTCACCAAGAACGGCGGCAAGGTGCTGGGGGCCGTACGCACGCCCTTCCCGGGCACCGATTTCTCGTCGTTCCTGCTCCAGGCTCAGGCTTCCAAAGCCAAGGTCATCGGCCTCGCCAATGCCGGCGGCGACACGATCAACTCGATCAAGCAGGCGGGCGAGTTCGGCATCGTTGCAGGCGGGCAGAAGCTCGCGGGGCTGCTCGTCTTCCTCACCGACGTGCACGCGCTCGGCCTGCAGACGGCGCAAGGCCTGGTCCTGACGGAAGCCTTCTACTGGGACACGAACGACCAGACCCGTGCCTGGTCGGAGCGCTTTGCGAAGGCCCATGGCGGCAAGAAGCCAACCATGGTCCAGGCCGGCGTCTATTCCGGCATGCTCCACTATCTCAAGGCCGTGGAGGCTGCGAAGAGCAAGGATACCGCGGCCGTGATGGCCAAGATGAAGGAATTGCCGACCGACGATCCGCTCTTCGGCAAGGGGTCGGTCCGCGTCGACGGCCGCAAGATGCACGACATGTACCTTTTCGAGGTCAAGAAGCCGTCCGAGTCCAAGGCACCATGGGATTACTACAAGCAGATCGCGGTTCTGCCGGCAGAACAGGCCTTCAAGCCGCTCAGCGAGAGCGAGTGCCCGCTCGTCAAGAAGTGAACGAGGCTTCGTCCGCGCTTGCTTGGTTCCTGCGTCATCCCGGGCGATCCTAGGGAGACCCGGGATCCACATGCTCCGGCACATCTCCCGGGTCGGGTCTTCGGCCGGCCCGGGATGATGGCAGCAGGAGATGGCGTATCCGTACGTCGGTCCTTGGCAGCATTTTCAGGATGAGTTGAGCAAGGCATGTTCGAGCTTCTCGGAATCCCACCACAAGCGCTGTTCGGCCAGGTCCTGCTTGGCCTGATCAACGGCTCGTTCTATGCCATCCTCAGCCTCGGGCTGGCGGTGATCTTCGGGCTGCTCAACATCATCAACTTCACCCATGGCGCGCAGTATATGATGGGCGCCTTCGTGGCCTGGATGTGCCTGAACTATCTCGGCATCAACTACTGGGCCGCATTGCTGCTGGCACCGCTGATCGTCGGGATCGTGGGCGTCCTGATCGAGCGGTTCCTGATCTCGCGGCTGGCCCATCTCGACCATCTCTACGGGCTGCTGCTGACCTTCGGCCTCGCACTGATCATCCAGGGCCTGTTCCGCAACAATTACGGCTCGTCGGGCCTGCCCTATCAGATCCCGCCGCAGCTGGCGGGCGGGCATAATCTCGGCTTCATGTTCCTGCCGAACTACCGCGCCTGGGTCGTCATCGCGTCGCTCGTCATCTGCCTGGCGACCTGGTTCGTGATCGAGAAGACGAGGCTCGGCGCCTATCTTCGCGCCGCCACCGAGAACCCGACGCTGACACAGGCCTTCGGTATCAATGTGCCGCTGCTGGTGACCCTGACCTACGGCTTCGGCGTCGCTCTGGCGGCGTTCGCCGGCGTGCTCGCGGCGCCGATCTACTCGGTCAATCCAAACATGGGGGCCGACCTGATCATCGTCGTCTTCGCCGTCGTCGTGATCGGCGGCATGGGCTCGATCATGGGCGCGATCGTCACCGGGTTCGGCCTCGGCCTGATCGAAGGCGTGACCAAGGTTTTCTATCCCGAAGCGTCCGCGACCGTGATCTTCATCATCATGGTCCTGGTGTTGCTGGTGAAACCAGCCGGGTTGTTCGGGCGGCCCGCGTGATGGCACCGTCCCGCATGATTGGAAGGAGCTGACCATGGCCGACGCGCTTTCCGCCGACGTTCCCGCGGGCGGCCTCGCAGTCGCCGAGACCACGAAGGGAACCGAGCGCCTGCATCGGGCGATCTTCATCGGGCTCGCGGTCCTGGTCGCCGTCGCGCCTTTCCTCGCCTATCCCGTCTTCGTGATGAAGGTGATGTGCTTTGCGTTGTTCGCGCTCGCCTTCAACCTTCTGCTTGGCTATGGCGGTCTGCTCTCCTTCGGCCATGCGGCCTATTTCGGCATGGCAAGCTATGTCAGCGCCTATACGGCCAAGAACTGGGGCTTGACGCCCGAGCTCGCGATCCTGTCCGGGACGCTGATCGCCGGTATGCTTGGCGCCGTCTTCGGCTCGCTCGCGATCCGCCGGCAAGGCATCTACTTCGCCATGATCACGCTGGCACTGGCGCAGATGGTGTTCTTCTTCTCGCTGCAGACACCGCGCTTCACGGGCGGCGAGGACGGCATCCAGTCAGTGCCGCGCGGCAAGCTCTTCGGCCTGATCAGCCTCGCCGACGACCGGGCGCTGTATTACGTGGTCGCAGTCATCTTCATGGCCGGGCTGCTGCTGATCTACCGCATCATCCATTCGCCCTTCGGCCAGGTCTGCAAGGCGATCCGGGACAACGAGCCGCGCGCGATCTCGCTCGGCTACCGCGCCAATCGCTACAAGCTCGCGGTCTTCGTCCTTTCGGCTGCGCTGGCGGGGCTGGCGGGCGCGACCAAGGCCATCGTCTTCCAGCTCGCCTCACTCACCGACGTGCACTGGTCAATGTCCGGCGAGGTCGTGCTGATGACGCTGGTCGGCGGTCTCGGAACCGTGTTCGGGCCGATCGTCGGTGCGCTCGTCATCGTCTCGATGCAGAATTATCTCGCCAGCCTTGGCGCCTGGGTCACGGTCGTGCAGGGCGTGATCTTCGTGATCTGCGTGATGCTGTTCCGCGAGGGCATCGTCGGCGTGATCTCGAGGGCCATCAAGCGACCGCTCTGACGTCAGCGCGGCCGCATCAGGAAATCAGCGACGGCTGCCCGGTCGGCCTCGCGGGCGAGCCCGGGCGCGCTCATCCAGCTGCCTTTGAACATGGCCTCGGGATCGGCGAGATAGGCTTTCAGCCGCTCCGCGTCCCAACTGAGGCCCTGCGCGCCGGCCGCTTTCAGCGCCGGCGAGTAATCGAAACCTGTGGCCGTGCCGATGCGGCGGCCGGACAGGCCGGCGAGATGCGGACCCGCCATGCCCGGCTTGGCCGGGTCGAGGCTGTGGCAGGCCTGGCAGGTCGCGAACAGACGCTCGCCCGCCCCGCTCTCCTGGGCTGCGCCAGGCTGCGCGGCAAACAGAACCGCCGTGATCGCAGATGCGACAGGCGCGCTCCTCACGCCTGCTTCACCGTCTGGATCCGAACAAGTCGGTCATTGCCGCTCTCGCCGCCCCAGGCCTCGCCGGAACGCCCGTCCATCTGGCGGACATTGGCGCCGGGCTTGTCGCTCGGGAGACTGCTGAAGGCTTCGGTGACGGGATCGAAATGGACGATGGCATTGGCCGAAAAGTCCGTCAGCCAGACTTTGTCCGCATCATCGACATAGACCGAATAGGTGCGCGGTTTGTCACCCGGCAATTTCCATGTCTTCCAGCTGTTGCTGAGCGTGTCATAGGCCGAGACATTGCCGGAATTCCATTCGCTGACCCAGATGCGATTCTTCGAATCCGACCAGACCCGCCGCGCGCCCTGACCAGGCGTCGGTGGTTCGACCACCGTGATCTCGAAGGTGCCGGGATTGATCTGGGCAATATGGTTGCCCGCCAGCGAGGCGTACCAGATCTCGCCGGAGGGCGTTCTGGTGATGCCATAGGCGCCCGGCCCGCGTGGCGCATCCTTGATCTCCATCCTGGCGGTCTTCGGATCGAAGCGACCGACGATCCCATTCTGGCCCGTGAACCAGAGAATGCCTTCCTTATCGAAGACCCCGGTATTGAGATTGGCGCTCTCGCGCCCCGCTGGCAGCTTGAAGAGATCGACCTTGTGGGTCTTGTCGTCGACGCGGGCAATGGCGTTCTGGCCACCTTCCGTCACCCAGGCGGCTCCGTCCGGGCCCCTGATCACGCCATGGGGTGCGGCCCCCTGGCCGAGTTCGACCACCTTGAGCTGGCTCGAACGCGGATCGAAGCGGCCGAGCGTGCCGTTGCGCTGACCGCAGACCCAGATCGTGCCGTCGCCGGCATCGGTGACATCGCGCGAGCCCTTGATCGCGGGGATATCGAAATAGGTGATGTTGAATCTGGACCCCGGCGCCGTCGGTCCGGCCGCCGCCGCCCGGCCGACCAGGGCCGGCGCCGCAAGCCCGACGAGGCCAAGCTGAAGAAAGGACCGGCGCAGCATGAAGCGTCTCCTCCTGTACCGGCCGGGCGCAACGCCTCGGCCGGTTTCCAGCTTGGGACGACAAGATGGTGAAACTGCGCCGACTCTCCCCTGCCGCTCAGAGCTGCCGTCGAACTCCGACGGGCAGGCTCGAAACCCGCGCCATTTCGCCGCTCAGGAAACGTTCCGGCGCCACCAGATAGTCACGCGCCATCGTCATGGCGTCGACGCCCCAGAAGACTTCGCCGTCGATCAGCAGGCTCGGCACGCCGAAGACCCCCGCCGCGACGGCCTCTTCCGTGGCCAGGCGCAGCGCATCCTTGACCGGCTGTTCGCCGATACGGCCGAGCGCAGCAGGATCTCCGGCCGCGGCCGCCACCTCGGCCAGCACGGCTGGATCGTTACCGTCGCGCCCCTGCCCCCAGATCAGCCGAAAGGCTTCGCGGACCGCGCCCTTCTGCCCATCGAGCGCGGTCAACAGGCGCAGCATGGCGAGCGGGTTGAACGGGTGGCTCGGCGGGAAGCGGAAGGGCACGCCCAGCGATTGGGCCAGGTGCGTCGCGAGACGATAGGTGTGGACACGCTTCGGCGCGATCTCGGCCGGGCCGAGCTGGCCCCAATGCTTGAGCACGGCACCAAAGACGATCGGCTTCATCACGACAGGCCGCAGCTCTTCAATCGCGTCGAGCTTCGTCAATGCCAGATAGGCAAAGGGTGAGATGAGGTCGAAATACCAGATGGCAGGCTTGGTCATTCGCATCCTCATTTGATCAGCTTGGACACGGCGCGGAATTGCGGGTGTTCCGCCGTCCGCAGCCATTCGAACAGGACCATCTCGGTCGTGACCATCTCGGCGCCATGAGCGGACATGCGCCGGATCGCAGCCTCCTTGTTCTCCGCAGCGCGTGAGCCGATCGCGTCCTGCACCACGAGGACGCGGCGCCATTGCGTCAGCAGCCCAAGAACCGTCTGGCCGACACAAACATGCGCCTCGCAACCGCAGACAATCAGCTCTTCGTCCTCTTCCAGCGCGCCGAGAAAGGCCGGTTCGGCACAGGCATCGAAGCTCATCTTGGTCACCACCGGACCGGCGCCCGACAGTTCCGGCACCGTGCTGCCGAGCCCGGCCGGGTTCTGCTCGGTCATCACCACGGGAACATCGAGCAGGGCCGCCGCCTCGACGAGCCGTCGTGCATTCGCGACCATGCGCGGCCCGTCATGGATCACGGGCATCAGGCGCGCCTGAAAATCGATGATGACGAGGCGGGCGCGCTCGACCTTCAGCAGTGTCATGGACGCTCTCCCTTCATCAGCAATTGTCCGATCTGGACATCGACATAGCGTTCCATCAGGGCGCGCGCCTGCGCCCCGAACATCCTCAGCCGCTGCGTATGGGCGAGCAACAGCACGCCCGAAGCATGGGCGAAGGCATCGGCCATGGCCAGCCGTGCCGTCTCCTGATCGCGGCCCATCTGTTCGACCGCGTGCCTGATTGGCGAGAGCCCCGCCTCCAGGGCCTCGTTCAGGGCCTTGTCCCGCTCGCGGCCGAGCCCATGGGGGCGCATGCCGCCACGGAACAGGTAGAAGCCGAGATCGAGATCCCTGGGATGAGCCGCATAGAAATCGAAGAAGGCGAGCGCTGCCAGGCGGAAGCGGGCTTCCGGCGTAGCAGCCCCTTCGACCGCCTTGTCGACATGGTCGCGCAGTGCCGACAGCGACTGGCCAAGGACCTCGGCATAGAGCGCCTCCTTGGAATCGAAATGGAAGTAGAGCGCCGCCGGCGTGTAGCCGGCCTCAGCCGCGATGCCGCGCAGCGAGGCGCCATCCAACCCATCGCGCTCGAAGATCGTGCGTGCGGCGTCGAGGATCAGCCCGCGCCTGAGTTCCGTGACCGCCCGCTTGCGGCGACCTCGCATCGTCTCGGCCACTGCCACCTCAGCATCGCTCCAGATTTGAGTTGACGAAAATTCTAACGGCGTTCAATTTTACGGGCAACACTCAAATATCAAGAGGACACGCCCATGCTGATGGATGCTGCGGGCTACCGCGAGTCGCTGCGCGCCTATCATCCGCGGGTTTTCGTCAACGGCCAGCGTGTCGAGAGCGTGGCTGACGAGCCCTTGCTCGCTCCGGGCATCAACGCGGTCGGGATCACCTACGACCTCGCCCATCAGGAGGCCCATCTCCCGGTGATGACGGCGCGGCAGACAAGCTCCGGCAAGACCGTCAACCGCATGCTGCACATCAACGAAAGCTCCGGCGACCTGCTCGCCAAGCTCGAGGCGGTTCGGCTGGTCTGCAATATCTCGGGCTGCGCCCAGCGCTATCTCAGCCATGATGCGCTGAATGCGCTCTGGCAGGCGACAGCGCTCACCGACGCCCGTCACGGCACCGATTATGCGCAACGCTTCCGCGCCTATCTGCACGAGGTTCAGGACAAGGACCTGACGCTCGGCGTCGCCATGACCGACGCCAAGGGTGACCGTTCGAAGCGACCGGGCGCACAGGCGAACCCGGATTCCTATGTTCACATCAAGGAGCGGCGGAAGGACGGCATCGTCATTCGCGGCACCAAGGCCATCGTCACCGGCGCGCCCTATATGCACGAATTCCTGGTGATGCCCTGCCGAACCCACGTGCCGGGCGACGAGGATTTCGCGGTCTGCTGCGCCGTGCCCTGCGATGCCGCGGGCGTCACCATCGTAGCGCGACCTGCCGGACGCCCCGGAGATCGAGCCGCGAAATTCTCGTCGCAATACGGCCAGTCGACCGGCGTCGTGATGTTCGACGATGTCTTCGTGCCATGGGACCGCGTCTTCCTTGCCGGCGAGACCGAGGAAGGCGGCTTCCTGACCACGAGCTACGCGACGCATCACCGCCATTCCTGCATCGGCGCCAGAGCCGGGTTCGGCGATCTCCTGATCGGCGCCGGCGCACTGATGATCGAGGCCAACGGGCTCGATACCGAGCGCCACGGCCATGTCCGCGAACAGATGGTCGAGTTGATCAAGATCACCGAAGGATTTTTCGCCTGCGGTGTCGCGGCCTCCGTCTACTGCCAGAAAGATCCAGCAGGCTCGGTGATGCCTGACAGCGTCTTCTCCAATATCGGCAAGCTGCTGTTGGCCACGCAGATCTACGACATGCACCGCATCGCCCATTACGTATCGGGCGGGTTGATCGTGGCGCTGCCAGGCCCGGATGAGGACCATAATCCCGAGACCGCTGCCTCGTTGTCTGCCGTGCTCGCGGGCCGCCCCGATATCCCGCACGCGCAGCGCGCCGAGGTCGCGCGCTTCATCGAGGATCTCACCGTCTCGAAGGAGGCCGGCTGGTATTCGGTGATCTCGCTGCATGGCGGCGGCTCGCCGGAAGCGATGAAGCGCGAGATCTGGCGCAACTACCCGGTGGCGGAGAAGGTCGAACTGGTCGAGAGCCTGCTCGGACGGGGCGTCCTCGCCGATGGCGGCAGGGTCTCGAAGCAGCCTGGGCGCTGTTGTGTCGCCGGTTGCGAGGTGCCGGAAATGCCGGGCGGGGCCCCGCGCGAAGCGGCTGAATAGCGCAACCCGTCAGCCTCTGATCCCCTTCATTCCCCGTCCCGGGACGGGATAGCCGGCGCGCCGGACCTGACCAGAGGACCAACATGACCGTGCACGCCCTTGCCTCGACCCATCAGGTGCTGAACCAGGCGCGCCCAGCCACGGGCTGGAACGCCTTCTCCGACGACGCGGTGCTGCAGGGCGTCGTCACGCGCCAGGCTCCCTGGGTTGCAGGCAGAGCGATGGCGCTCGGCGCCCATGCCGGCGATGAGACGGTGCAGGATCTGGCGCGTCTCGCCAACAGGTTTACGCCGGAACTCAGGACGCATGATCGCTTCGGCAACCGCATCGACTGGGTCGAATTTCATCCAGCCTGGCACGAATTGATGGCGCTCGCCTTCCGGCACGAGGTGCCCTCGCTGGCCTGGACGACGACGGAGCCGAACGGCCATGTCGCGCGTGGCGTCCTCTCCTATGTCTGGAACCAGATCGAACATGGGGTCGGCTGCCCGACCGGCATGACCTATGCCGCCTGGCCGGGCCTGGCCCAGCCTGAGTTCTCGCTCTGGCGCGAGAAGATCACCTCTGGCCAGTATGACAAGCGCCCACTCCCGGTCTCACAGAAGACAGGGGCGAGCATCGGCTATGCGATGACCGAGAAGCAGGGCGGATCGGACCTCCGGCAGACCCAGACGACCGCGCGCTATCTGGAGGATACGCCGGAGGGGCGCGTCTATCTGATCACCGGACACAAATGGTTTTTCTCGGTCCCGCAATCGGACGGGTTCTTCACACTCGCGCGCAGCGAGAGCGGCGTCTCCTGCTTCTTCGCCCCCGGCTTCCTGCCGGATGGCAGCCGCAACCGGCTGCAGATCCAGCGGCTGAAGGACAAGGCGGGGAACCGCTCGAACGCCTCGTCGGAGGTCGAATTCCGCGAGTGCCTGGGCTGGCTGGTCGGCGAAGAGGGGCACGGCATCCGCGAGATCCTCGGCCACGCCCATCTGACCCGGCTGGATTTCGCCATCGGCTCGGCGGGGCTGATGCGGCAGGCGCTGACCCTGGCGCTCAACCACACACAATCGCGCAGGGGCTTTGGCTCCTCGCTGGCCGAACAGCCGATGATGACCAATATTCTTGCCGATCTCGCAATCGACTCCGAAGCCTCGACCCTGATGGCCTTCCGCGTCGCCGCCGCAACGGACGCGATGGAGAGCAGCGAGCAGGAGCGGCATGTCGCACGGGTTTCGACACCGCTGGCGAAATTCTGGAACTGCAAGCGCGCGGCCGCCTTCGTCGTCGAGGCGCTGGAATGCCATGGCGGCAACGGCTTCATCGAGGAGAACCCGATGGCACGGCTCTATCGCGAGGCGCCGCTGAACGCGATCTGGGAAGGCACCTCGAACATGATGTGCATGGACGTCCTGCGCTCGTTCAACCGCGATCCACATACGAAGGAGGCCTTCATGGCCGAGCTCGGCTCCGCTCGGGGCGTCAACCGTGCGCTCGACCGCTGGCTCGACAGGCTCGACGACGAGGTGGCCAAACCGCGCAATGACGACGGCCATGGCCGCCGGCTCGCCAACCTGATGGCCTATGCGCTGCAGGCCTCGGAGCTGAAGAAGCACGCGGACGAGGCGGTGTTCGAGACCTTCTGCCGCTCCAGGCTCGATGCCGACTGGGGTTATGTCTTCGGCACGCTCGATCCATCGCCGGAACTGGCCGGCATCGTGAAGCGCGCGAGCGTGGCGCGGGGGTGAGCCATTCTGGCCTCGCCGCCGGACGGGGCGGTGAAGAGAGCCCCGGGGGCCGTGCCCGAACCTGGATGGTTCAAGGCTGGCATGGACCCCGGTCCTGCGCTTCTCATCGGCCGGGTGACGCCCGGGTTCCGGGCGCACCAGGCCTTCAATCACGCGCAGCAGGCTGCGGCCATCGGCACCGTCTCGTACTCGTCGTGGCGCTTGACGAAACTCATGGTCGAGTCCTCATTGCGGCCCTTGGGGGCGCGGTCGAGGATCATCAGTGTGCCGATCAGCTCCTCCGGGCCCCGCGCATAGCTCGAATAGGTATGAAACACCTCGCCGGCTTCGTTGCGGATGAATGAGCTCAGTCCGGGCAGTTCGTCATGCGCATTGCCCACCGGCGTATCGGTGAAATTGTAGCGGACGCTCTCCCCCTTGAGCTGCTCGGGCGTGAACGAGACGTGGTAGTCGAAATTGAAGTCGCTGCCATGGGACGAGACCCAGGGGAAGCGCCAGCCCATGCGACGCTTATAGGCCTCGATCTTCTGCAGCGGCGCGCGCGAAACTGCGACCAATGTCACGTCGTGATTGTTCAGATGCGCCAGCGTGCCGTCGAGATGATCAGCCAGGAAGGAACAACCGGGGCAACCTGCCTCCCATTCCGGCCCGAACATGAAATGATAGATCATCAGCTGGCTGCGCCCGTCGAACAGCTCCGCCAGCCGCCGCCTCCCTGTCAGGGTGTCGAAGACATAGTTCTTCTCGACCCGGACCCAGGGCAAGGCGCTTCGCTCGGCATTCACCGCGTCGCGCAGACGCGTCTCTTCCTTCTCGCGGGCGAGCAGAACCTTGCGCGCGGCAAGCCAGTCCTCGCGTGAAACAACCGGGTGTTGCTGCATGGCCTTCCTCCTTCAGAAACGCCCCTCTTGACAAGATAAGTTGATATCAACATAAAAACTTCATGTCAAAGCCCATCCCCCTTTCCGCCGAGAACCGACTGCCCTTCGAGACCACATTGCATGTGCGGGACCATTGCCTGTGCCTGCATGTGCAGCGGGCAGCCAGGGCACTTGCGCGGCGCTTTGACGAGGCTTTGCGACCGTTTGAGCTGACGAACCAGCAATTCTCGCTGCTGATGTCGCTCAATCGCCCGCAACCACCGAGCCTCGGCCCGGTGGCAAACCTCCTTGCCATGGACCGCACCACCCTGACGGCGGCGCTCAAGCCGCTCGAGCGGCGCGGTCTCGTTTCGGTCGACAGCGATCCGGATGATCGGCGCAGCCGGCTGCTGACATTGCAGCCAGCCGGGCATGCATTGCTCCTCCTCGCCGTCCCGACCTGGGAGCGCATCCACCGCGAGGTCGACGCGCTCTTGCCCGGGACGGATCCTGACCGTTTCCGGCACGATCTCAGGGCACTGTCCCAGCCCTGACTGCTACCGCCTATGGCGGCGGCCGTTTCCCAACCCACACCACCAAAAACAAGCAAGGAACGACCATGCCCCAGATGATCTTCGTCAACCTGCCGGTGAAGGACCTGCAGAAGTCCATGGCCTTCTTCAAGGCGCTCGGTTTCAACTTCAACCCGCAATTCACCGATGACACCGCCGCCTGCATGGTGATCAGTGACACCATCTTCGCAATGCTGCTGACGCACGAGAAATTCGCAGGCTTTGCACCGCAGCCGATTGCCGACGCGACCAAGGTCACCGAGGTCCTGACCTGCCTGTCGCGCGAAAGCCGCGCCGATGTCGACACGATGGTCAATGCTGCGGTCGCCGCCGGCGGCAAGACCTATGCGAAACCGCAGGACCACGGCTTCATGTATGGCCACGGCTTCCAGGATCTCGACGGCCATGTCTGGGAGGTGATGTGGATGGATCCCGCGGCCGTGCAGCAAGGCTGAGCAGGCCGCCTGAAAAAAGGGCAGCGATACTGCCCTTTTCCTCTTGCAGTCGCGAGAGTGCCGCCCTATCTCCTGTGCACCGCAGCAGAGATGCTGTGGCGCCCTCCTTGGGCGTTTCCTCCCTAGACTTCGGGCTGCGCCTTTGGCGTGGCCCTTTTTTCTTGGGTGATGGCCGCCCAGCGCCCCCAGTCGGGACGACGCTGAGCCCAGCGCGACACACGTCATGCCGCCAGGCTCGCCGGCCTCGAGATGCCGACCGCTCCATGCGCGATCGAAGAGGAGGCGCCGCTATCTCCCCATCACGGCGCCTCCTCCCGCGGGCCGAGGCCTCGCCCGGGTATTCCCGGTACGAGTAACGACGCGCGCAGGGAGCATTCACTGCTTCGACCTGCACTCGAGGCCAGGCGATCGGTATCGCGTCAGATCACTCACGCGACGCGTCCTGAAAGCGAAACACCGAGCACACTCCGCATAGGGAGGCGGGCCGATCTGTTCGATGACGCGGGCATTAATGCTTCGTCATGCTACATCGAGCCGGATYGGAGCCAAGGCCGCGCTAACCCGCCAGAAGCTCATCAGGGCTCAGGATCACCGCACCGAAATGGTGGCGCCAGAGCCGGACACCCAATTCGCCGGAACGATCCAAGGAGGAGCCGACGGTCAACCAACTCAGGAGCGCCGGACTGAGCCCGGCATCAAAGAGGGCAAAGCCGGCGGCGAGGACGCAGGTGTCGGCCTGCAGGCCGCAGACCAGCACACGCTCCAGCTGCATGCCTTGGAGATGGTCGATCATCGCGGCCGGCGGCAGATAGCCGTGCTTGACGAAGACGCGATCGGCGGGAACCAGGCTCTCGTCCGACAGGCCGGGTTTCCAGCCCAACTGACGCTCGAAAGGCGTCACTGCCTCGTCATGCCTCTCGACCGTCGCGACTGAGGGCATACCGGCTACGACAGCCGCAATACCCTGGATCAGCCATTCCGGCGGCGAAAAGCTGGCTTGCACGTCCACGATCAGCAGGGCCTGGCGCATGCTGCGTTTAAGCGCGGGCAGCCTTCGGCTGCAACTCCGATGGCTGTCATTCGACCGAGCTCATGCACGCGGCCGGAATGCCCGCGCCTTAGCATCGGCCCGAAAAGTGGATTGGGATTTTTCGGGGAAGCCGATGCAAAGACAAAGGGTTAGATCATCGGACTGGATACGATATCCGGTCCGATGATCTAGAAGCTGACCCTGACCTGGGCCTGGCCGCCGAGGCGGTTGGTGGAGCCGGAGAGTTCGCCGTCGAGCCGGGCGCCGAGCGTGACGGAGGGGCTGAGCCTGAGGTCGAGCCCGGCGGCGAGCAGCGCGCTGTTGCGGGCGGGCCTGGCCCCCTCGACCGCGAAGCCTGAGCCGGTCAGGCCGGCAATCGAGGCGGAGAGACCGGCGTCACGCTGGTAGTAATGCGCCCAGCTCGCCCGGAGATAGCCGGCGACTGGCAACCCGTTCAGGCTATTGGCATAATCGAGCTGCAGGCCAAGCTCGCTGCGCGAGGTGATGTCGTTGCGCCGGGCGAGCGCCAGCGCGCCGGCATTGGCCCCGGCCCAGTTCGCCTCGATCAGGCCCGGGCTGCGGGCCTGGATCGCCTGCAGCGCCGCCAGCGGCGAGAGCGTCAGGCCGTTCCATGACAGCACCGCGGCGCTCGCCTGCAGCCGGCCGCTCCAGGCGGTGGTGGCATAGGACGAGGACAATGCGCTGCCGAGCACCGGGATACTGCGCTTGATCTCGTTCTCGAGCCGGCCATAGCCGAAGGCAGCGGCAAGATTGACCGGCCCGAGCCGGGTCGTGCCGTAGAGGCCGGCCTGGAAGACATCGGCCTCGGCCTTGCCGAGACCGCCGGCGAGCGAGGACCGGGCGCTGCCGCCGGAGACCGCAAAGCCCGCAACCGTGCCGGGCATGATCCGAAAATCGGCGCCGACGGCGAGATGGGCATCGTCGAGATCGCTCTTGGCCGAGCCGACCCTGGTCGATCCGTCGGTGCGGCCGACCGAGCCGAAGGCTGCGCCCCAGACGGTGTATGGCGGCGGATCGAGGAAAGCCGGCGCGGTCGGTGCGTCGGCGCCCTTGCGGACGAGGCCGGAGAAGGAGGCTTCGCCGGGAGCAGCCCCCGCGCTGCCGCGGCCCGCCGCGAAGGGATCGAGCATCGCACGCAGGAACTGGTCGGCGGCCGAGACCGCCATTGCCGGCGCTGCGGTATGCGCCTCGCCCGAAAGCTGGTTCACCGCCCCGGGGATTGCTGCGGCCGGCAGGTTGTAGATGCCGAACAGCGCCGACGGATCGGCTCCGCCCGCCACCGCCCGATCGAGGCCTGCGGCAACCGAAAAGGCGTTCAAGAGCGATGCGACGAAGCCGGCCAGCGGCTTTGGCGCAAGGGTCAGCATCACGTCGTTTGCGGTATAGGCCAGGCTGGTGGCGATGCCGGCTCCGAAGGGGCCGGTCGAATCGAGCGTGCCGAAGCGCGTCCCGCCGAGCCCGCCTTGCGCCGAGAGCAGCGTATAGCGCGTCGTGAAGGAATAGGGGCCGCCAAGTGCCACCAACCTGAGCGTCCCTGCGAGGCTCGCGGTGCCCGTGACATTGACCCGGTCTGCGACCGCGCCCTGGATCTCGGCCTCATAGACCGAGCCCGCGCCCATTGTCAGGGTGCCGTTGACCGTCAGCGTTCCCGGCGAATTGCCCGGCGCCAGCGTGCCGTTCACCACCGTCGAGGGCAACTGACCGGACCCGCCGAGCCGCGCACCCGCCGCAACGGTCAGCCCCGAAGAGGCCGCTAGCGATCCGTTCACGATCAACGAACCGCCGTTCACCGTCGTCGTCCCACGGAAGGTGTTTATGCCGCTCAGGGTCGTGGTCCCGCTTTCATGCAGGATCGCTCCAGTGCCGGTAATCGTTGCGCCAACCGTATAATTCGAAGCGGTATGGTTGAACACGAGCCGCCCGGAGCCGCGTCCGAGGCGGATTTCCGCCACCTCGATGAAGCCGGGAGCGCGGGCGACTGCTCCTGCCGCTGCACCGATATTGACGGTCCCGGTCGAGCCGGCACTGTTGGCGATGACAAGCATGCCGCGGCCGTCATCGATACGCACGGTGCCGCCATTGTCGATCGTTGCTTCGGCGACGCCGAGATTCCCGACCATCAGGTAGGTGGTGCCGAGCCACTGGGAATTCGCGCCCGTCACTCTCAAATCGCCGCGAGAGCCAGCTTGCCAGGCGAGGATGCCCTGGTTCGTCTGGACAACAGCTCCGTTCGAGACGAGGCCACTGCCCTGGCCGCTCATGCCAAAGACCGAATAGCCCCCGACCTTCAGCTTTGTGCCGGCGCCATCGATGGTGAGCGAACCCCGGCCGGACGCAAACTCGCCGAAATTCGTATTGACCGTTACCGCAGCCGAACTGCCATTGGAGATAACGATATCGCCGCGTCCCGCGTAGCCACCCATCAACGTGCCGCGGATATTCCAGGTAGCGCCGCTGACGGTGACCGCGCCCACACCCGTCGCGTTGTAGCCGGCGGTGATCGCACGGTCATCGGCCTTGGCGCCGGCGAGAACCTGATAGGTGCCTTGCCCGGATTCGCCGACGATATGGCCGTTGCCATTATACCAGGTGGTCCCTGCTCCCGAGAGCGTGATCGTTCCGGCAGAGCCGGCGAAGGAGCCGGTCGTCACGAAAGCCGCAAAATTTGCCGCCGCACCGCCCGAAGCGGCGAAGCTGCCCTGGCCCCTGTAGCCGGCATAGAGGTAGTCGCCGGACCAGGCCCCGCCGATCAGGTTGGCCGATCCCACCTCTCCGGCGAGGTTTGCGACGGTCGTTGCGGCCGCGGTGAGCGAGCCGCCGGGCGACACCGTCAGCGATGATGTCATGCCGATCGCGCCAATGTGCAGCAGGTTTGCGGACGCCCCGGCAGCAGTAATGGACGGCGCAATCAGCGAGCCAGAGCCGATGGTCACTGTCGTAGCGCCAGTTGGAACGGCCCCCAGCGACCAGTTCGACGCTGTATGCCAGTCGGGAGAAGCGCCTTGCCATGCTGTTTGAGCCAGTGACGGCGTCACGCCAAGCGCAAACCAACTCACCGTCGACAAGGCCGCCAGCCCCGTGATGGCACGAGGATAACTTCGTAGCGGCCGCATGCGCCCCCCTGGGTCTTCAACGCCCAATAGCGAATGCATTCCGCAAGGGAATTCATAAAATTGTCAAGAAATTAGTAACCTATTTCATTCGGGAATTTGAACAGCCATTCACATCACATGGCCGCATCGAGTCGAAAGCGTCCGGCGCCCGGAATATTTCGAATCCTGATAAATAATCGACACGCACAATTACGGCACGTTCTCCGACGAAAATATATCAACCGCGAATTGTGATGTTATTTCGCACTCTCGGTGATCTTATAGCGTAGATAAACCTGCATACGGCGCATAAATTTACCACTGAAGCGTCGCCATGATCGCCATGCTCGGGAGTGGCGGGGTCTGACCGACTTCCTGGAAAGCGCTCAGCGGCGGCACCTTTACTAACCAGCCCACCCTAAGCAGATCTTCGAGAACCTCTCCCAAAGCGCAGCACGCCGCTCCCGACTGGTTGGCCCTGGGTCAAGACCGCAGAGCATATGCCAACGAGCGCTTCACTGCCCGGCTGCTTGCGGAGGCGCGTCGATTGCGCGCCATCTCAGGATCATTGGTGCACGGCCTCAACAGCKGGAGCGGAATGCGCCTTCCATGCCGCGCAGAGACGAGAAAGGGCGTGCGCAGTGATGCACACGCCCCTTTTGGCAAACAGGGGCTCGCCGGGGCAACTCTCACAGAGGCTTGGACGCCGAAGCCGCCCCTGTACGACCAGATGCAAGCCGAGACCCGCGYCGTCCGACTGCCGGGATCGAGACACGATCTCGATCCGCATCCACCATCTTGGCTTCACCGCATCCCCTCAACCGGAAGGGATGCGGCAAGCCGCCCGGATCAGGCCGTGGCGTAGCCGACCGTGCCCTTGATCTCGAGGAATTCCTCGAGGCCGAAATCGGCATATTCACGGCCATTGCCCGATTGCTTGTAGCCACCGAAGGGGGCGCCAGCATCCCAGGCCGGGTAGTTGATGTAGACATTGCCGCTGCGCATCTGCGCCGCGACCTTGCGGGCACGTTCCAGCGAACCGGACTGGACATAGGACGCAAGCCCGTAAGGCGTGTCATTGGCGCGGGTGACGACCTCCTCTTCCGTCCGATAGGGCAGAATCGAGAGCACCGGCCCAAAGATCTCTTCGCGCGCGATCGTCATGTCGTCCGTGACATTGGCGAACACGGTCGGGCGGACGAAATAGCCGCGATTGAGCCCCTCGGGGCGACCCGGACCGCCGGTGACGAGATCGGCGCCATCCTTGATGCCGGCCTCGATCAGTGCCTGGATCTTGTTGTACTGCGTCTCGCTGACGACCGGCCCGAGCCAGGTGCCTTCCGCCGAAGCAGCGCCGACCTTGAGCGGCTCGGCCGTTGCCTTGGCGATTGCGACCGCCTTGTCATGCAGCTCCGCCGGCACGAACATCCGGGTCGGCGCGTTGCAAGACTGGCCGCTGTTGCGCATCACGCTCTCGACGCCGAGCTTCACCGCATAGCTCAGATCGGCATCGTCGAGGATGATGTTCGCCGACTTGCCGCCGAGTTCCTGATGCACGCGCTTGACGGTGTCGGCTGCCGCCTTGGCGACCAGAATGCCGGCGCGGGTCGAGCCGGTGAACGAGACCATATCGACCTGCGGATGGCGCGAAATCGCCTCGCCGACCGTCGGGCCATCGCCATTGACGAGATTGAACACGCCCTTCGGCACGCCCGCCTCGTGCATGACCTCCGCGAAGATGATCGCGTTCATCGGGGCGATCTCGCTTGGCTTCAGCACCATGGTGCAGCCCGCCGCGAGAGCCGGCGCGACCTTGCACATGATCTGGTTCAGCGGCCAGTTCCAGGGCGTGATCATGCCGACGACGCCGATCGGCTCCTTGGCGATCAGCGTCGTGCCGCGCAGCTCCTCGAACTCGAAGCTCTCGAGCGTCTCGATCATCTTGGCGAGATGCGCGGTGCCCATTCCGGCCTGTGCACGATGCGCCAGATCCTTCGGCGCACCCATCTCCTGCGACAGCGCGTCCGCGATATCGGCATAGCGCGCCTTGTAGGCCTCGAGCAGGCGGCGCATCAGGGCGAGGCGTTCCGCCTTCGACGTCGCGGCAAAGGCCGGGAAGGCGGCGCGTGCAGCAGCGACCGCCTTGTCGACGTCGGCCTCGGTGCCGAGCGCGATGGTGGCAAAGGCCTCCTCGGTCGAGGGGTCGATGACCTCGAGGGTCTTGTTGCCCATCGGCTGGACCCATTGGCCATCGATGTAGAATTGCAGGGCATGCGACATGGTGCGGTCTCCGGCGGCTGGGCTTTGGGGGGAGTAATGCTCGTCCCTGAACAGGCGATGTCCGGGGAACGGCAGCGAGGCGGCCGCAGCCCCTGAAGCTGGCGACCGTGATTGGCGGCGAACCCGGCCAGCGCGCATCGCCCTCGCGAGCGGCTCGTCCAGCTCCACCTGACGGAATGTTTGGCGCTATGGCAGCATGGATATTACGATAGGCGGGCGTCACGCGCTTGTCACCGTCACCGGCCGGGCCTGGCTGGAATGACCGTCATGCACGCCAGGCGGCCGGAGCTTGCGGCCGATTGGCAGGGGCAATCCGCTTCTGCTGCGCGACCGCTCAGCGTCGCCTCCCGGCTTGACCTTCATCACCGTGTGAACAGCGCCGTTGCGGTCAACGTCCCAGGCCAGCCGCAGGTCATGCCCACCTCATTGCCTATTCTCTATGCGCAATCGGCACGACACAAATCCGTGACCGCCCTGGTTCACAGCCCTGCCTTGCGCGCGCGCCGCTGGCGCATGGACCAATGGAATCCTACAGTTCGCCATTCCCCAAACACAGGGCAGGCGTTGCAGATCGATGGACAAGCGTGTCGAGACCGATGAGCAGAAGCCGGCTCTGTCGGAAGCGGATATCCGCTCCATCATCATTGGCATCATGCTCGCCATGTTCCTGGCCGCGCTGGACCAGACTATTGTCGCCACCGCCATGCCGACGATCGGGCGCGAGCTCGGCGACGTTACGCATCTGCCCTGGGTCGTGACCTCCTATCTGCTGGCTTCGACCGCGGTGACGCCGCTCTACGGCAAGGTCGCCGACATCCATGGGCGGCGGGTAACGCTGCTCGCCGGCATCGTGATCTTCATCGTCGGCTCGGTTGCCTGCGCACTGGCATCGTCCCTCTGGCTGTTGGTGGTGGCGCGCTTCGTCCAGGGGCTCGGTGGCGGCGGGCTGATCTCGATGGCGCAGACCATCATCGGCGACATGGTGCCGCCGAAGGAGCGCGGCAAATATCAGGTCTATATCGCCAGCGTCTTCTTCTCCTCCTCGCTGCTCGGACCGGTGCTCGGCGGGGTGATCTCCGAGGCGCTGCATTGGTCGGTGATCTTCTGGATCAACCTGCCGCTCGGGCTCTTCGCCTACCTGATGACCGACAAGGCGCTGAAGCGCCTGCCGCGGCATGAGCGACCGCACAAACTCGATTTCCTCGGCGCCGGGCTGATGACGAGCGCAACGGTGACGCTGCTGCTCGCGCTCTCCTGGGGTGGCGTGCATTATCCATGGGCCTCGGCGCCGATCCTCGGGCTGGTCGGCCTGTCGGCACTGCTCTGGATCGCATTCGCCATGCGTCTCAAGACCGCAGAGGAGCCGCTGATCCCGCTCGCGATCCTGGCCAATCCGGTGGTGCGGATGGGCACGATCGCCGCCGGCTTCGGCATGGGCACCTTCATCGGGCTCACCATCTATCTGCCGCTCTATTTCGAGACGGTCGCCGGGCTCTCGGCCGCCAATTCCGGCATGGGATTGATCCCGCTGACCTGCGGCACCGTCATCGGCGCGACCGCATCGGGACGGGCAATGACCCTCCTCAAGCACTACAAGCGCGTACCGGTTGCAGGACTTTGCATCGCCCTGATCGGTACCGCATTGCTGATCGCCTTCGCCGGCCGGATGTCGCTCATCCCCTTCGGTATCGTGCTGGCGGTAATCAGCCTCGGCTTCGGCACCTTGCTGCCGGTCGCCACCGTCTCGATCCAGAATGCCGTCCAGCCGCACCAGCTCGGCACGACGACGGCGACGGCGAACTTCTTTCGCCAGATCGGCGGGGCGCTGATCGTCGCCGTATTCGGAGCGATCGTCCTCGGCGGCATCGGGGCAGGCTCGGGTGTTACGGCCGAGACCCTACGGAGCGGAACGGCGGACCGCGCCACCATGATCATGCTGTTCCAATATGTCTTCGCAGCGACGTTCGCGGGCTTTGCACTGGCCCTGTTCTTCCTGTTCAGGATGAAGGAAATGCCGCTGCGCGGCCGCGCCATCGAGGCTGCGAAGGAAATCGCAGGCGAATAGGGCGGGACAAGCATCCTCGTCCGCGTTTGACGAGCATCAAACCGGCGGGGTTGCCGGCAGGCTAAACCGGAGCGCAATCTCGCATTGCCGCAACTCTGTCACAGCCGCGCGGCAGGTTGAGTTTGCCCGCCAAAGGAGAGCCCCATGTCCGATCTCGTCGTCATCGTATACCCGACCGAGGCCAAGGCCGAGGAGATGCGCCAGAAAGTCATCTCCCTGCAGAAGGAATACCTGATCGAGCTCGGCGACGCGGCGATCGCGGTCATGCATGAGGGCGGCAAGATCAAACTGAACCAGCTCATGAACACCACCGCGCTCGGGGCGGTCTCGGGCAGCTTCTGGGGCCTGCTGATCGRCGCGATCTTCCTGATGCCGGTGTTCGGCGCTGCAATCGGCGCGGCGTCCGGCGCACTCGGTGGTGCGTTGACCGATTACGGTGTCAATGACGGTTTCATGAAGGAACTCTCGACCAGCCTGCAGCCGGGCAACGCCGCGCTCTTCCTGCTGATCCGCAAGATGACCGGCGACAAGGTGCTGGAAGCGATCAAGGGCACGGGTGGCGTGGTGCTGAAGACATCGCTCGACCACACCCGCGAACAAGCCCTGCGCGACGCGATCTCGGCTTCACCTGGGGCGGTCGAACATCCTTCGACGCCCGGCGCGACAGCAACCCCGACGGCCGGCGAAGCACCCTCGCCCGTGGGCTGAAGCACACCCTTGAGGCGACGTCATCCCGGGCAGCCAGAGCGAGGCCCGGGATCCATTCGTTACCGCTGACGAGGACCCCGGCTGCGCTATGCCTCTGCCGGGGTCTCAGCGCGTATCAGTCCCGCAGCAGCTCGTTGATTCCGGTCTTGGCGCGGGTCTGGGCATCGACCGTCTTGACGATCACGGCGCAGTAGAGCGAGGGGCCCGGCGTTCCATCATTCAGCGGCTTGCCGGGAAGCGACCCGGACACCACCACCGAATAGGGCGGCACCTTGCCGATATGGACCTGACCGGTGGCGCGATCGATGATCTTGGTCGAGGCCGAGATGAAGACGCCCATCGAGATCACCGAACCCTCGCCCACGATCACGCCCTCGACCACCTCGGAGCGGGCACCGACGAAGCAGTTGTCCTCGATGATGGTCGGGTTGGCCTGAAGCGGCTCAAGCACACCGCCGATGCCGACGCCGCCAGACAGGTGCACGTTCTTGCCGATCTGCGCGCAGGAGCCGACGGTCGCCCAGGTGTCGACCATGGTGCCTGAATCGACATAGGCGCCGATATTCACATATGACGGCATCAGCACGACGTTCGGCGCGATGAAGGCGCCGCGGCGCACGGCGGCCGGCGGCACGACGCGGAAACCGGCGGCGCGGAAGCGATTCTCGCCCCAGCCCTCGAATTTCGAGGGAACCTTGTCCCAGAACACCCCCTCGCCCGGGCCCCCTGCGATGATCTTGTTGTCGTTGAGACGGAAGGAGAGCAGCACGGCCTTCTTGAGCCACTGATGCGTCACCCATTCGCCGCCCAGTTTTTCGGCAACGCGGGCCTGGCCGGAATCGATCATCTCGATGGCCTGCTCGACGGCATCGCGCACCGCCCCTTTGGTGCTGACGCCGATCTCTGCCCGGTTTTCCCAGGCGGCATCGATGGTGGCGGCGAGATCGGTCAGGCTCATCGTCGGTCTCCGTTCAGAATGCGCCGGAGCGATGGCGGATCAAGACAGCGGCGTCAAGGAGAAGCGCGGCGCGCCGCCGACTTCTCGTCCGCACGTGCCGACGCCGGCCGCCTGGCATTGACTGTACCAAGGCATCATGAATCCGACGCCGCAGGAACGCCCCAATTGCCCCCCCAAGGTCATCGACCTGGGCAGGGAATCTCGGAATCATGAATGCGATGAAGCCTTCTCTTTCAAGACGAGCTGCGACCGCGATCGCCTTGTCGGCCACGATCATGGGCGCAGCTCCCAAGGCCGCGGCGCAGGCCCAACGCGACGTCGATTGGACCACGCAGAAATGCGTTCGGTACAAGGAGGCCTATGGTGCGGCCATCGCCAAGCGGGGAAAGACAGGACTGAGCGACGAATTCCTCGCCCGGCACGATGCCTTCCTTGCGACCAACTGCACGGCGCAGGCAGACGTCTGCCCACGCAGCGGAAAGGAGCTTGAGCTGGCTAATATCCTTGTTCTGATGTCCCTCAACGGAGGACTCTCGAGCACATTCCTGCCCTTCGCCTGTCGAAAGCCGACATAGGCCGTCTGCGCCCGCCCCCTTGATGTGCCGGAAGACGTTCGGTCTATTCCTCGCCTCTGCCGCCTTCCACTACTGAAGAGCGACGTCCACGCCTCGTTCGCAAGGAGCGGCCATGCGCCTCTGGATCAGGAACCCGCTCGGCATCGTCGCCGCGGACGCCGGCGGCGGCGTGGTGGTCGAGCATGGCGCCATCGTCGAACTGCTGGCCGCCGGCAGCGCTCCGGCACAGCCGGTCGACGAGACATTCGATGCCTCCGATCATGTCGTGCTGCCCGGGCTGATCAACACGCATCACCATTTCTACCAGACGCTGACACGCGCCCATCCGGCCGCGATCGACCGTGAGCTCTTTCCCTGGTTGAAGGCGCTCTACCCGCTCTGGGCCCGGCTGACGCCCGACGATCTCAGGCTCGCAGTGCGGGTCGCACTCACCGAATTGCTGCTCTCCGGCTGTACCACAGCGGCAGATCACCATTATCTCTTCCCCAAAGGGCTGGAGAGCGCGGTCGATATCGCGGTCGACGAGGCGCGCGCGCTCGGCATCCGCATGACTGTCTCGCGCGGCTCGATGAATCTGTCGCAGAAGGATGGTGGGCTGCCGCCGGATGCTGTGGTGCAGGACGAGGAGACGATCCTGGCCGACAGTGAGCGCGTGCTCTCGCTGTTCCATGATCCAAAGCCAGGCAGCATGATCCAGATCGCGCTGGCGCCCTGCTCTCCCTTCTCGGTGACGCCTGCGCTGATGGCGAAATCGGCTGAACTCGCCGCGCGCTTCGATGCTCCGCTGCACACCCATCTCGCCGAGACGCAGGATGAGGAGGCCTATTGCCTCCAGGTCTACGGCAAGCGCCCGCTCGACCTTCTGGAGGATGCCGGCTGGATGCGGCCGAAGACCTGGCTGGCGCATGGCATCCATTTCTCCTGCGAGGAATGCGAGCGGCTGGGCCGGGCCGGCGTCGGCATCTGCCATTGCCCGACCTCGAACGGCGTGCTCGCCTCCGGTTTCTGCCGGACACGCGAACTCGAGGCCGCCGGCTCGCCGCTCGGCCTCGGCGTCGACGGCTCAGCCTCCAATGACGGCTCGAACCTGATGGAAGAGCTGCGCCACGCCCTGCTGATCAACCGGTTGCACTACAAGAGTGCCAGCGCCGTGACTGCGCGCGACGTGATCCGCTGGGCGACGGAAGGCTCGGCACGATGCCTCGGGCGCTCCGATATCGGGCGGATCGCGCCCGGCATGCAGGCGGATCTGGCACTGTACCGGCTCGACGAGCTGCGCTTCTCCGGCGCGCATGATCCCGTCGCAGCGCTGGTGCTGTGCGGCGCGAACCGGGCCGATCGTGTCATGGTCGCGGGGCGTTGGCGGGTTGTCGACGGTGCCGTGCCCGGACTGGACATCGCCGCGCTGCGGCGGATGCACAGYGCAGTTGCGATGCGCTACGCGTAAGGGGCCGTTCGCGCCTCAGAGCATTCTGCGAAATATGGCAACGGTTTTCGCATAGAGCATGCTCTAAACCATTAGAATCGATCACGTTTTCTGCATTTGGACACTTTTATCCAAATGCAGAAAACGTGATCTAACCATCTGTGAGTGCATCGGCTTGCCCGAAAACCGCAATCCACTTTTCGGGCCGATGCTTTAGCGTGTCGCGACGATGAACAGCCGCGGGAAGGGCAGCAGCACGGTGCCATCCGGCATCGCGGGGTAAGCCTGCGCAATGAGACCCTGATAGCGTGCGAGGAAGGCTTCGCGCTCGGCCTCGTCGAGCAGATCGAGCAGCGGACGCAAGGCGGCGCCCTTGAACCACTCGACCACCGCCGAAGCCCCGCCCGCGAGTGGATGATGATAGGTCGTGCGCCAGATATCGAGCCTTGTCGTGCCGCCGCGCAGCGCCCGATAATACCAGTCAGCGCCATGGCGCGCCGCGCGCGTCTGCAGCGCTGGGGCGAGCTTGCCGGCCCAGGTCCCGTCAGCGGCAACCTCACGCATCAGCACATGGGCCGGTTCGTCGAGATTATCCGGCATCTGCACGGCGAGCGTGCCGCCCGGCGCAAGCTTGGCCATGAGTGATGGCATCAGGACTTCGTGATCGGGCAGCCATTGCAGCACGGCGTTCGACAGGATCACGTCATAGGGGGCGGCCGGCTGCCATGAGGCGATATCGGCAACCTCGAACGGGATCGCCGGCAGGCGCCTGCGGGCGGCCGCGATCATGTCGGAAGAGCTATCCATCCCGCTGATCGCGGCGTCGGGGAAACGCGCCAGCAGAAGCTCGGTCGAGTTGCCGGGACCGCAACCGATATCGACCGCGCTTGCCACGGCGTCCGTCGGGACCTGGGCAAGCAGATCGCGAACCGGGCGGGTCCGCTCATCCTCGAATTTCGTGTACTGCCGTGCCGACCAGGTCATAACGATTTCCATATCCTCATGAGCAGGAAGGCCCGCGATCAGAGCAGTTTTGCCAGATACCGCCCGTAGCTCGATTTGCCCGTCAGCTTCGCCAGTTCAGCCAGCTGCCCTTCATGGTACCCTCTGCGCCATCAACGTGGCCACGACCTCCCGCATGCGTTCCTGCCACGGCTTTGCGCGATAGCCAAAGATCGCGGCGAACCGGGCGGAATCAAGCACCGAATTGGCAGGACGGCGCGCCGGTGTCGGGAATTCCGCAGTCGTGATCGCGTCCACGATCGGGCTCCGCCCGGTGAAACGGGCCTGCTCGGCAATGATGGCGCTGGCGAAGCCATGCCAGGTCGTCTCGCCCTGCCCGGCAACATGGTAGGTGCCCCAGGGCTCGGCGCCGGCCATCAGCGCAGCGCGGACGGCGAGGATCGCCTCGGCAAGGTCGCGTGTCGCGGTTGGAGAACCGCGTTGGTCGGCGACAACGCGCAGGACATCGCGTTCTGCGGCAAGCCGCAGCATGGTCTTCAGGAAGTTTGCGCCATGGACGCCGTAGACCCAGGCGGTGCGCAGGATGACATGGTGCGGCTGCAGGGCCCGGATGCAGACCTCTCCTTCGCTCTTGCTCGCACCATAGGCACCGAGCGGCGCGACGGGGTCGCTCTCGACATAAGGCCCGGGTTTGCTGCCGTCGAAGACGTAGTCCGTCGAAACATGGAGGAGCGGAATGCGGGCTTCGGCCGTCGCCTCGGCAAGAATGGCGGGCCCTTCCGCATTGGCGGAGAAGGCGGCGACCGTCTCGCTCTCGGCCCGGTCCACCGCCGTAAAGGCCGCAGCATTGACCACGAGGCCGGGGCGATGGGTCTTCAAGGCCCTTGCCACAGCCGCACGGTCCGTGATGTCGCCGTCAGCCCGCGCCAGCCCGACGAGCGGAACGCCACGCTCATGCGCCAGCGCCGTCAACTCGCGGCCAAGCTGACCGCCGGCGCCAAAAAGCAGGATCGGCGCTTCATTCACGAGAGGCCGAGCCTCTCGCCGCGATAAAGCCCGTTGCGGATGCGGCCCCACCAATCCGGATTGGCGAGATACCAGCGAACGGTCTTCTCCAGCCCGCTCTCAAAGCTCTCCTGCGGGCTCCAGCTGAGCTCGCGGGCGATCTTTGAAGCGTCGATCGCATAGCGACGGTCATGGCCGGGCCGGTCGGCGACAAACCGGATCAGGGTGTCGCGCGGGCCGATAGCGGTGTCGGGGGCGAGGCTGTCGACCAGGCCGCAGATCGCGCGCACCACATCGAGATTGGTGCGCTCAGCATTGCCGCCGACATTATAGCTCTCGCCGGGGCGTCCGGTTACCGCGATCAGGCAAAGCGCGCGTGCATGATCCTCGACATGGAGCCAGTCGCGTACCTGACCGCCATCGCCGTAAACCGGCAATTCCTTGCCCTCAAGCGCGTTCAGGATGACGAGCGGGATCAGCTTCTCCGGGAAGTGATAGGGCCCGTAATTGTTCGAGCAGTTGGAGAGCACGACAGGCAGCCCATAGGTGTGGTGCCAGGCACGCACGAGATGGTCGGAAGCGGCCTTCGACGCAGAATAGGGCGAGGTCGGCTGATAGGGTGTCGTCTCGCTGAACAGACCTTCCGCGCCAAGCGAGCCGAAGACCTCGTCGGTCGAGACATGGTGGAAACGAAAGCTGGCCTTCGCGTCCTGCGGCAGGGCTCGCCAATGGTCGAGCGCCGCCTGGAGCAACACGAAGGTTCCGACGACATTGGTCTGGATGAAGGCGCCCGGCCCATCGATCGAACGGTCGACATGGCTTTCCGCCGCAAGGTGCATCACGATATCGGGCCGAAATGACGCAAAGGCCTCGCGCATGGCGGCGAGATCTCCGATATCCGCCTGCAGGAAGGCGTAGCGCGGAGTGGTCTCGACCGGCTTCAGATTGTCGAGATTGCCGGCATAGGTCAGCTTGTCGACGACCAGCACCTGATGCGGCGTCTCGGCGACAAGGTGCCGGACCACAGCCGAGCCGATGAAACCGGCGCCGCCGGTGATGAGAAACCGCGTCACTCAGGCGCCCTCATAGACGAAGGGGCTGGCAAAACCGGTAAAACCGGGCAGCTTCGCGTCCTTCTCGGACAGTGTCGCGGCCCCGGCTACCACTGGCCAGTCGATGGCAAGCGCCGGATCGGCCCAGAACAAGCCGCCCTCGCTCTGCGGCGCATAGGGCGCGTCGACCTTGTAGGCGACCTCGGTGCCGGGTTCGAGCGTGCAGAAACCATGGGCAAAGCCGTGCGGCACGAAGAGTTGCTCGGCACCGTCCGCATTGAGCAGCACCCCGCACCAGCGCCCGTAATGCGGCGAGCCGCGCCGGAGGTCGACAGCGACGTCGAAGATCGCGCCCTTGAGCACGCGCACGAGCTTGGCCTGGGCAGCGGGCGCAGTCTGATAATGCAGGCCCCGAACGGTGCCGACCTGCGCCGAACGCGACTGGTTGTCCTGAACGAAATCCGGCGCGATCCCAGCTGCCGCGAAAGGCTCGCGGCTATAGGTTTCCATGAAGTAGCCGCGGTCGTCGCCGAAACGTCGCGGCCGGACCAGTACGGGACCAGGAATGGCGAGAGGCGCGAAGGTAAAATTGGACATGAGGTCTCCTGCCTGGCCGCAGGTAGTCTTGCCGCCGCCCCCCTGTCAACGACGCGCAGCCGCCGCCTCGGTGACATCATCAGGCGAAAATTCGCGCAGCTCGGGCAGCCGCGCATGGATCCGCCGCAACAGGGCGGTCAGCCCGGCAATCTCCTCGGCGGAGAAATCGGCCAGGATCAGGTTCTCGCGCTGGAGGGCAACCGCGATCAGGCGGTCATGCAGCTCGTAGCCACTCTGCGTCAGCTGCAGAACCTGCCGGCGCGCATCGCGGCTATCCGCATGTTCGCGGACATGACCGGCCCAAACCAGCGCCGCCACGGCGCGGCTGACCGCCCCCTTGTCGAGGCTGATGACCTCGCAGATGCGCTGCGCCACGATACAAGGCTCGATCGCGAGCTGCGAGATGATGCGCCATTCCGTGACGCCGACGCCGAACAGATCGAGATAGAGGCGGGACGAACTGCGCGACCAGGTGTTCGAGATCGTCGTCAGGAAATAGGGCAGGTAACCCGCAAGGTTGAGCACCTCCCGGTCCCCGTCCCCGCCCTCGGCCTTGCGGCGCCTCGTCGAAACCATGCTGCGCCCACGATCGATCCCTGGAGGGCCCACCAAATCCGGGATGGCGGCGTTCGGCAAGCGGAGTCTGCCGCAGACTATTCCGGCAGCGGAACCGCGAGCCCGACCTTGACGCGGTCCATCGCGACGAAGGTGCGGAACTTCCTGACATTGTTGTTGCCGAAGAAGAGCCGGCGCGTCAGCGCCTCATAGGCCGCCATGCTCGGCACCAGGATGACGAGCACAAAATCCGCTTCGCCAGTGACGTAGTAACATTGCTGCACCTCAGGTGCTGCGGTGAATTCCTGCTTGGCGGCGTCGATCAGGTCGGCACGCTCGCTTTCCAGCTCCACCTCGACGAAGATGGTGATCGCCTGTCCGAGCCGGGTAGGATCGACGAGCGCGACATTGGCCTGGATGACACCCGTCTCCTCCATGCGCTTGATCCGGCGCTGGACGGCGGGCGCGGACAGGTTGACCGCTTCGCCGATCACACGCTGCGGCGTCGTGTTGTCGCGCTGCAGGATGCGCAGGATCGCGAGGTCGAAATTGTCCAGCGTGACTGCTGGCGAAGGGGATCGGGTCAAGAGGAGCGCCCAACGAAACAAACTTGCATTTCAGGGGACCAAACACAGCGGTCTTTTCGCCATGATTGCAATATCCATTCGTTGTACCAGCGCGCAGGAGCGGCGATGTTTCTTCCCAACCACCACCCCGACCGTCGCAAGGCGCTCGATCCGATCGATGCCGAGACCCTGAGCATCGCCGCGGCCGCCGAGGTCGAGCGCCATCTGAGCTATCGCGAGAACCACGTCGAGACACCGCTGCATGCCCTGCCAGCCATGGCCGCCGAGCTCGGGGTCCGTGCGATCCACGTCAAGGACGAAGGCCATCGCCTCGGCCTTGGCAGCTTCAAGGCACTTGGCGGCGCCTATGCCGTCTTCCGGCTGGTGCTGGAGGAGGCGAGCAGGAAGCTCGGGCGGCCAGTCGATATCGCCGAGCTGAACAGCCCCGAGGTCCGGGCCGTAGCGGCGGGGATGACGGTCGCCTGCGCCACTGACGGCAATCACGGCCGTTCGGTCGCACAGGGCGCCCAGCTCACCGGGGCGATGGCCGCGATCTTCGTGCATGCCCGAGTCAGCGACGAACGTGTCGCGGCGATCGCACGCTTCGGCGCGACGATGATCCGGGTCGAGGGCACCTATGACGACTCGGTCACGGAAGCCGCCCGCGTCGCGGAGAAGGAGGGCTGGACAGTCGTCTCCGATACTTCCTGGCCAGGCTATGAACGCATCCCCGGGCTGGTGATGCAGGGCTATACGGTGATCATCCGCGAAGCACTGCGTGAACTCGCCGAGCCGCCCACGCATGTCTTCGTGCAGGCAGGCGTCGGCGGCATTGCCGCTGCGGCTGCGGGCTATCTCGCCAATGCGCTCGGCGACCAGCGTCCCGTCTTTGTGGTGGTCGACCCTGCGCGCGCGGCCTGCATCTTCGAGACGGCGAAGGCCGGCCATCCGGTCAAGGTCGTTCATGGCGAACCGACCGTGATGGCGATGCTCGAATGCTACGAGCCCTCGCCTATCGCCTGGCGTGTCCTGTCTCGCGTCGCCGACGGCTTCATGACCGTCGAGGACGAGGATGCCATCGCGGTGATGAACCGGCTGGCGCGGCCCGCTGGCAAGGACCCCGCCATCGTCTCCGGCGAAAGCGGTGGTGTCGGCCTGGCCGGCGTCATCCGGGTTGCGGCTGATCCCACGGTCAGGAAGCAGCTTGGCCTCGACGCGACCTCCCGCGTTCTCGTCATCAATACCGAGGGCGCGACCGATCCCGAACGCTATGCCGAACTGACCGGCCTGCCGGCACGAGCCGCCCAGTAATGCGACGATGAACGCGCGCATCGCCATCGAGGCCCGAAAGGCGCCGGGACGGGCGGAGCAGGCCGCGACCCGCATCGCCTTCTTCGTTGCCGGGCTCGGCATCGCCGCATGGGCACCCCTGGTGCCCTATGCCAAGCTGCGCATGGCTCTCGACGATGGCGCGCTCGGATTGCTGCTGCTCTGCCTCGGCGCCGGCTCGATCCTGGCCATGCCGCTATCGGGCGCGCTGGCTTCGCGGTTCGGTTGCCGCCGCGTGCTGATTAGCGCGGTGCTGCTCGTCGCTTTCATGCTCCCGGCTCTCGCGACCGCCGCGCACCTGCCGCTGCTCGGCCTGGCACTGTTCGTCTTCGGAGCCGGAATCGGTTCGCTGGATTGCGTCATCAACATCCAGGCCGTGATCGTCGAGCGAGCCAGCGGGCGCAGCATGATGTCCGGCTTTCACGGTCTCTTCAGTCTCGGCGGCATCRCCGGAGCGGCCGGGGCCAGCGGGCTCCTGATGCTGGGTGCGACGCCGCTCCTCGCCACGCTCGTCGTCGTCGCGATCCTCCTTGCCGCGATGGCCTGGGCGGCCTCGGGGCTCCTGCCCTATGCCGGCAAGGGCGAAGGCCCGGCCTTCGCCATTCCGCACGGCATCGTGCTCTTCATCGGCGTGCTCTGCTTCGTCGTCTTCCTGGCCGAGGGCGCCATGCTCGACTGGAGTGCCGTCTTCCTGACCGATCTGCGCCGGGTCGATGCCGCTTATGCGGGACTTGGCTATGCGGCTTTCGCCAGCACCATGACGATCGGCCGGCTGACCGGCGACCGCTTCGTGCACCGCCTCGGCCCCCAGCGCATCATCGTCTGGGGCGGCCTCTGCGCAGCGGCAGGTCTCGTGCTCGCAACGCTTGCACCATCCTGGCTGGCAGGCCTCGCCGGCTTTGCGCTCGTCGGGGCGGGCTGCTCGAATATCGTGCCGGTTCTCTACACGGCGATCGGCAGACAGAACGCGATGCCCGAGCATATCGCCGTGCCCGCGATCTCGACACTGGGCTATGCCGGCATCCTTGTCGGCCCCGCGGCAATCGGTGCCATCGCCCAAGTCGCGAGCCTGCCCATTGCCTTCCTGGTCGTCGCGACGCTGCTCATCGGCGTCGCAGCCAGCGCTCCGCGGTTGCGCACATGAGTTTCGCATCCCTCGCAGCGCCGCAAAGCGCGCCCGTTGGAGGCAGACCATGACTGCGCTCTCGACGAGTCCGGTTCATCATCCCGTTTGGCAAGGCACGCAAATGAGTACGGCATCAGAGCTGACGCGAACGATGGACCTGATCTACCAGACTCATTCGCCCTATGCGCGCAAGGTCCTGGTCTTTGCCCATGAAGCGGGTCTCGCCGGACAGCTGCGCGTCGTCCACCAGGAGACGAGCCCGACCAACCGGAACGACGACGTCTTCGCGCTCAACCCGCTCGGCAAGGTTCCCGTCCTCGTCCTCCCCGATGGCGAGGCGATCTTCGATTCGATCGTGATCTGCGACTATCTCGCGAGCCTCGACGGCGGCAGCCGGCTCATTCCGCAGGGTGGGCGGGCAAGATGGTCCGCGCTTCGCGTGCAGGCGCTCGCCCAGGGACTGTGCGACGCTGGCATTGCGCTGCGCTGGGAAACCGTACGCCGCCCCGAGGCCCTGCGGTATGCGCCCCTGGCGGAGGGAATGACGGCGAAACTCGTCGAATCCTACGATTTTCTCGAACGCGAGGCGGATTTCGACGCGCCACTCCATGTCGGCCATATCGCGCTTGCGACCGCCCTTTCATGGCTGGAATTCCGCGCGCTGCCCGCCTTCGAGCCTGGCCGGCCACGGCTGGCCCACTGGTATAGCTCCTTCTCGGAACGCCCCTCGATGCGCGCCACGCTCTATGACGGCGAGACGCATGACTGATCGCCAGGCCAGTTCGCCCGGCGGCCGCCCCCCGGCTTCACGATGGTGGAGAGAGACATGACCACGCTCGACCCGAACGCCCTCGAACGCGAGATGACGGGGTGGCGGCGTGACCTGCACGCCCATCCCGAATTCGGCTTCGAGGAGAAGCGAACCTCCGCCTTCGTCGCGGCCAAGCTCAGGGAGTTCGGCCTCGACGATGTGGCCGAGGGCATCGGGGGCACCGGTGTCGTCGGCACGCTGAAGCGCGGCAGCGGCAACCGCGCCATCGCGCTTCGGGCGGATATGGACGCGCTGCGCATCAGCGAGCAGGCCGAGCACGCCCATCGCTCGCAAACGCCCGGCACCATGCATGCGTGCGGCCATGACGGGCATACCGCCATGCTGCTTGGTGCGGCAAAGCTGCTGGCGAGCGAGGGCGGCTTCGACGGTACCGTGCGCTTCCTCTTCCAGCCTGCCGAGGAATGGGGCAGAGGCGCGCTCGCCATGCTCTCCGACGGGCTGATGGAGCGCTTTCCCTTCGAGGAGATCTATGGGCTGCACAATGCGCCGGAATTGCCGGTCGGTCAGTTCCAGACACGCGCCGGCTCGATCATGTCGGCGGAGGACAATTTCGAGATCGTGCTCAAGGGCATCGGTGGCCATGCGGCGCGTCCGCATGTCGGCAATGAGGTCCTGATCGCCGCCTGCGCGCTCGTCACCAGCTTCCAGACCATCGTGTCGCGGCGGCTCAGCCCGACCGATATCGGCGTCGTCTCGGTGACCGAACTCATCACAGACGGCACGCGCAACGCCCTGCCTGGCCTCGCCCGCATCCTCGGCGATGCCCGCAGCTTCCGGCCGGAGGTCAGCGCCGAGATCGAGAAGCAGATGCGCATCATCACGGACGGAACGGCGCTCGCCTATAACGTCTCGGCCGAGGTGACCTATACGCGCGAATTCGTGCCGCTGGTGAATGACGAGGCGCTGGCGGCAGAAGCCCTGACGGCCGCGAGAGGCGTGTTCGGCGCGGAGAATGTCGCCACCGCGCGCGAGCCGATGACCGGCTCGGAGGATTTCGCCCGTTTCCTCGACCATGTGCCGGGCTGCTTCGCCTTCGTCGGCAATGGCCCCTCGGCGCCCTTGCACAATCCTTGCTACGACTTCGACGACGCCGGCCTCATCCATGGCGCACGCTTCCATGCCGCAATCACGCGGCAGCGCCTGCGCCCTGCCTGACCAACACCCGTCGCACCTGCCGCTTGCCGATCCGGAGCTCCCCCATGGCCCACTCCCTCACACCCGGCTCTACCGCCCCCTTCAGGGAGCCCGGCCCGAACCAGCCCGCCCTCGACGCCGACGCCGTCTGGGAGGCGCGCGCCGATCTCGCCGCCTGCTTCCGCATGGCGGCGCGCCATGGGCTGGAGGAAGGCATCTGCAACCATTTCTCGGCGCTGGTGCCGGGCTATGACGACCTCTTCATCGTCAACCCCTATGGCTGGGCCTTCCGCGAGTTGACGGCCTCGAAGCTGCTGATCTGCGATTTCCACGGCAACGTCGTCGCTGGCGAGGGACAGCCCGAGGCGACGGCCTTCTACATCCATGCCCGCATCCACAAGGCGCTCCCCCGCGCCAGGGTCGCCTTCCATACCCATATGCCCTACGCGACCGCGCTCTCGATGACGGAGGGCGAGCCGCTGATCTTCGCCGGCCAGACCTCGCTGAAATTCTACGGCCGGACCGCCGTAGACCGCGATTACAATGGGCTTGCGCTCGACGAGAGCGAGGGCGACCGCATTGCCGGCGCCATCGGCGACGCCGACATCGTCTTCATGAAGCACCACGGCGTGATGGTGCTTGCTCCGACGATCGCCGAGGCCTGGGACGATCTCTACTATCTCGAGCGCGCCTGCGAGGTGCAGACGCTGGCGCTCTCGACCGGGCGCAAGGTCCTGCCCGTTGCGCCCGCGATCGCCGAAGCCGCCTGTCGCCAGATGCGCGAAGGCGACGCGGAATCGGCAAGGCTTCACCTCGCCTCGATCAGGCGCACCCTCGATCTCGAAGAGCCGGCCTATCGCAGCTGAGCGAAGAACGCCGGTTTCGTCCATCCATGCGTGCGGCGCGGTCCATCGACCGCATGAAACAACTCGACAAGAGCCGACAGGCGGCGCTAGCTTCCCTAGAAGGAATGTAAGGTATCCGGTGGGCCGGTACGTTGGTACCAGCGCCCAATCATAGTCGCGGGAGCTGTCACCGTGATGTCCGATGGTGCCAAGGCTGAAACTGGGGCCACATTCAGGCCTGCAACGCGACGGCAGGAGTTCCTTGCCTTCATCGTCCTGGCGATCCTGATCTGGCCGGTCATCGCGGTCGGCGTCGTCGGCGGCTATGGTTTCCTGGTCTGGATGCTGCAATTGGTCTTCGGACCGCCCGGCCCACCACGGTGAGGGCC
>NZ_JBFUIY010000024.1:0-94247 GCF_056401655.1 Allobosea sp. P4_E12
TATGCGGCCCGACATTGAAGTTGAAGTTGTTCTGGAAGGGCAGGCTGATCATGTCGGCAACGGGGTTCTGCGCCGCCTTGGCCAGATCGGCCGTGCTTTTCCCAGGTTCCTCCTGCGCGACCGCGAAAGAGCTCGCCAAGCCGATTGAGATGGCGAGCGCGAACCTCAGTGCCAATCGCCCGCAGCCATCGCGCCGTGCAGACATGAGATGCTCCGTCTGAAGTCCAGACCGCCTGCAGCCAGTGGAACAGAGTTCAGTCCGGGACGCTAGACCACGCGACACCTGGCAAACGTAAAGTTGAGCCTCCGTTGTTTGCGGGACACATCTGCGCGAAGATTGTGCCGCATCTCCAATCGCCGCAACATAAGCGATTGCCCTCCAGGAACCTCTGCCAAGACCGGGGCAGCCCCCCTCCCTTCGGTTCAGGGCTCAGTCCCGATCACCTTCAGCCGGCTGGGTACGCTCCCTGCTCAGGTCGCCACGGGCGCCAGGTGCTCCTCGTCTATCGAGCGGGTATCGCCTGTCTCGACCAGCGTTCGCGTTGCGTCGATCGAGGCATAGATCCAGAGGATCTTCATACCCTCGGTCGCCGAGACGTTGCGAAACCGATGCGGCAGATCGGCGGGGATGAAGGTGATGTCGCCTGCCGTGATCGGGTACTCGACACCGTCGATTTCGGCGATGGCCTCGCCTTCCAGCAGCATGACGCTCTCTTCGCAATTGTGGCTGTGCAGCGGGATCGCAGCCCCCGGCTCGAAGATGGTGATGCCATTGATGAAGCTGGTCGAGCCCGTGCGACGCGTGACGAGCGGGATCGTTTTGGCCCCACCCCCGCGCTGGCGCGCCGGGATCTCGGACGGACGAAGAACGGCGGGCCTGGCGCGAGCCGTATCCGGATTAGTCGACATGCGATCTCACCTGATGAATTGGGTTCAGGATCGGACGGGCCCGATCCAAGCGGCGTTCGGCTTCAGGCCGCGACACGTCCCGAAAGTTGCCGGCGCAATTCCGCGGTCACAGCCTCCGCGAAGGCATCCGTGCCCAATGTGCCGCCGATATCGCGGGTGCGCGTCGCTGGATCGTCGAGGACGATATCGACGGCGCGTTCGATCGCGCCCGCGGCCGCGATCAGCCTGGCATTGGCGTCGCGCCGGCCTCGCCAGTCCAGCAGCATCGCAGCCGAGAGAATGAGAGAGGTCGGGTTCGCCAGGTTCTGCCCTGCGATATCGGGCCCGGATCCGTGCTGGGCCTGCGCGACGCAGATGTCATGGCCGGTATTGATCGAGCCGCCGAGACCGAGGCTGCCGGACAGCTCGGACGCCTCGTCGGAGAGGATGTCTCCGAACATGTTGGTCGTCACGATCACGTCGAAGCGATCCGGCGAGCGGATGAGGAGCGCTGCCGTCGCGTCGACGATCAGTTCCTCCAGCTCCACATCTGGAAAATCCTCAGCGACCTTGCGGACCTCGCGCAGGAACAGGCCATCCGACAGCTTGACGACATTGGCCTTGTGGACGGCGGTGACCTTGCGGCGGCGGCCACGCGCCAGCTCGAAGGCGGCGCGCGCGATGCGGGCCGAGGATCTCGCCGTGATCTTGCGGATCGACAACGCCATGTGGGGATCGGGCATGAACTCGCCGCCGCCGGCGAACATGTTGCGGTCCGAGTAGAATCCCTCGGTGTTCTCGCGCACGATGACCAGGTCCATCGGCTTGCGCAGGATACTCAGGCCCGCGCGCGACCGGCAGGGGCGCAGATTGGCGAAGAGCTCGAAGACGACGCGCAGCTCGGCAGAGGGATTGATGCCGCCCTTGTCGCGGGCCGGATATTCGTAATGCGAAACCGGGCCGAGGATGACACCGTCGACCTCGGGAATCCGGGTCATGACGTCCTGCGGCAAGGTCGTGCCCTGCGCCCTCAGGCTGGCGAGGCCGATCTCGCGGGTCTCGATATCGAGCCCGAGCGCCAGCGCCGCATCGGCAACGTCGAGTACCGCAAGGGTGGCGGTGGTGATCTCGGGTCCGATGCCGTCACCGGGAAGAACGAGGATTTTCATCGTGAACCTGTGGGGGTGTGTTCATCGCCGCGCGATCCGCCCCCGGGTGGTGCCCCCGGGGGCTCGTCTCAGGCTGCTGCCCGCGACAGCGCACCGTTCAACGTCGGGTGCTTCGTCAGGCCGGCATTGACGTTGACGCTGCGGTCGAGCTCGACCGTGTCGCCCTCGATGCGGAGGATGACGGTGTCGCAGAACACGGTCTCGACATAGCGCCACGTCATGACGAAGGTCGCCTCGTCGCGCCAGACGCCGCTTGCGATCACCCGCATGAGGTCCGGCTGGTAGGCGTGATGCAGGTCCTGCCCGCTCATCGTCGTCTGGCCTTCGATGCCATGCCCGAGGCCGAGCGTGATCTTGTGCGTGCCGCGGTGGTCGACGAGACGGAATTCGCAGTGCCCTGCCGCGAAGCTCAGCGACGCTTCCGATACGTGGTTGGCATTCGGCGCGAAGCGAATGGTGCGGCCGCTGATCTCGGACGCGCGAGGGCTCTGCAGCGCTCCCGCCTCGACCGGCATCGCCAGCGTCGCCAGGCGTGACGAAAGGGCCGCGTCGGCTGCCGCGGAGCCCGGCTGCGTCAGGGCCGGGAACAGCTCCGCCCAGACCGTGCTCAGAAGCCGCTTCTCGCTCAGCGGAAGGGCCGCGGTGATCGTGATCGCGGCGCGTTGCTCGGGCAACAGGATGTAATATTGCCCGAAGACGCCGGCGGCGCGGGTGCCGCCATGGGGCGTCATCCACCACTGGTAGCCATAGCCCGGGCGGATATCGGGCACGCCAGCGGGATCGGCCGGGCGATAGCGCTTGCCGTCGAACGACATCATCTCGAATTCGCCGACATGATTGTGCCGTGTCGCCCGGACCCAATCGGCCGGGATCACCTGCTGGCCGTTCCACATGCCGTCCTGGAGATGCAGGACGGAGAACTTCATCATGTCCTCAGCGGAGCAGCTCAGCCCGTTCCCGCCGGTGCCGATGCCTTCCGGCGAGACATCCCAGCTGATCTCCCCCATGCCGAGCGGGCGGAACAGGCGCGGTTCCAGATAGTCGCTGACGGTCTGCCCGGTCAGCTTCGTGACGATGGCCGACAGCATGTAGCTGGAGCCGCTGCTGTAGACGAAGCGCGTGCCGGGGCGTTCGACGACCGGCTCGTTCAGAAACGCCTCGATCCAGCTTCCGGTGAGGTAGCGCCATTCGCCGCCGGAGAGGCCGGTGCGGTGGCCCGTGCGCATGGTCAGCAGGTCCTTGACCGTCATCGCTGCGAGGTTCGGGCTGATTTCGGCCGGCAGATGCTCGGGGAAGAAATCGACGACCTTGTCGTCGAGGTCGAGCAGCCCATCGGCATGGACGAAGCCGACCGCGACGGCCGTCCAGCTCTTCGTGGCGGAATGCTGCATATGCGGGCGGTCGGGACCGAACGGCTTCCAGAAAGCCTCGGCAACGACGGCATCGTCCTTGAAGACCATGAAGCTGTGCAGTTCGAGGCCGGCGAGCTGCACAGCGTCGAGAAAGCGCGTGATCCCGGCAGCGTCGACATCGCGCGATGAAGGCGTCGCCCGCGGCAGTCGTGTCAAAGTCATGGTCCAATCCTGTTCAGCGGAAAGAGCGTCAGGGGCGGTGCGCCCGGCATCCGCGCCTGACGAGAGAGTTTGGGGATGAGCTTCGGCACCGGCGCCGGCCTGTCGGCCATCATGGCGGTGCCCGGCATGGGCTACCTGGCGATGGAGACACCCCAGGCTCGCGGTTGCCCCATGGCCCAGCTCCTGTACCCGGAGACATAGGAGCGGGCAGCGCTGGTCCGGACCTCCGAGTAGAGCACGATCATCGGAACATCCTCGCGAAACATCACCTCGAGCCTGTCGATGATCGCCTGACGCTGCGCCGGGTCGGCGACCTCCATGCTTTGAGCAAGGAGCTTTTGCGCCTCGGGGTTGTCCCAGGCCTTGCGGGGCTGCTCCGCCTTGGAACCGGTGAACATCTCGAAGGACAGCGACGGGTCGAGCCGCGCGGAAAAGCCGTGCGACATCAATTGATAGGACCCCGCGAGATAGCGGTCCTGCTGCGCGCCCCATTCCAGCACGTCGAGATCGATCGTGATTCCGGCCTCCCTGGCCATGGCCTGCGCGATCACCGCCTGGTCGAACATGCTCTGGTAGCGCTTGTTGGTGATCATCCTGATCGGCTGCCCCTTGTAGCCCGCCTCCGCCAGAAGTTTCCTGGCGGTGGCGAGATCGCGCGCGATCGGCTGCGCTTGGAGCTTCCGGTGATAGGCGCTCGCCGGCGGGATCGGTGAGTTGTTGGGCTTGGCCGTTCCCTCGCTGACCTGGTCGACCAGGACGGGCAGGTCGAGGGCGAGCTGCAAGGCGCGTCGGATGCGGACATCGGACAGCAGCGGATCCTTGGTCTGGATCAGGATGTCGTTGACATTCATCACCGATGCCGAGTCCAGGGCGACGTCCTTATTGGCCTTGTACTCGGCCAGATCGGCGTTCTGGACATCGAAATTGACGTCGATATTGCCCGCCAGCAGGGCTGCCTTCGCCGTCGACTCATCCGGGATGATGGCGAAGCGCAGCTTTTGGAGCGTGGTGGACTTGTTGCCGGTGAGGCCGTCCCGCGCCCCCGGCAAGGCGGAATATCTGTCGTTGCGGACCAGATCGATGAACTGGCCGCGCCGCCATTCGCCGAGCTTGAAGGGTGCCGTCGTGACAGGCGCAAGCCATTTGCCATCGGGGCCGAGCGAGCTCCTGTGGTAGATGCCGGTGCCGCCGCAATCGGGACGGGCCAGGGTCCCGAGGAAGAGCGCGGAGGGTTTTGCAAGCGTGAATGTGACGGTTCTGGCGTCCTTGGCGACGACATCCGTCACCTTCACGGCGCCGCGCCCATCGACCTCGGAGAGGCAGCGCCAGCCGGTGGCGGGATCGGTGTAGCGCTTCCAGGCGAACAGCACGTCGTCGCTGCCGACCAGCTCGCCATTGCTGAAGTGGAGATCGTCCCGCAGCACGAAGGTATAGGTCCTGCCGTCCTCGGAGACGCTGATCGATTTCGCCAGGAGCGGACCGACGCTCGCATCCTCCCTGAAGGCGACCAGCCCTTCGAAGAGATGGTTCTGGACCGCGTCGGTATTGGCATCGCGATTGACGCCCGGATCGAGCGAACGGATATCGGCGTTGAGGCGAAGGCGGAGCGGCTGCGCCTCCTGGGCATTCGCGATGCCGGCCAGGAGGCCGGAGGACAGTACCAGCAGCGTGGGCAGTCTCATCTTGATCCCCTCGTTTCTTGAGTTGGCTTCAGCTCCACGGGGCCATCGCTCCGCGGCCCATGGGCATGATCGATTCAAGGCCGCCGATCGTGCCGTCTCACTCGGGACGCCGACGGTTGCGCGCGGCACTTCCATCCTCGTTTCCGGCGAACAGACCGCGATGCGCGGCCTGGCCGGAATGCTCGGCGCGCGGATCAGGCGCCCTGCGACGCCAATGGCTGGCATCCGGATCGCCGGGTGGCCGGCGCCCTGCCCGCTGCGATCCGGCGTGCCCCCGCCGTATGGGCGGCCGCGCTGCCGCGACGGGCTGGCGATTTCATGGGGCGAGCAGTGCGAGGAAAACGGCATTGTTGCTAAGCTCTCCCCTTCAAGGGCTGCCCGGGCCCGCCGCAGCCTTGACGAGACGTATCAGAATGTTTTTTGTGATACAATGACCATTATGGACAATGAAACCAGCCGCCAGCCCACGCGCCTCCAGGAAGAGCTCGCCGGGCGCATCATGGATCTCGCCCGCGCCGACGGCGTCGCTCCGGGCGACCGCCTGAACGAGAAGACCCTGGCCGAGCGCCTGAACGTCTCCCGCTCGCCGGTGCGCGCCGCGCTTGATCTGCTGGCCACGCGCGGGCTCGTCATCCGGCGGCCGCAGCGCGGCGTCGAGCTGCTTGCCGCCCTGCCGGCGGAAGCGACCGCACCCGGCGAACGCTCCGGCGATGACGACCTGCTGGTGCGCATCGCCACCGACCGGGACAATGGCAGGCTTGGTGACGACATCTCGGAAACGGAGCTGATGCAGCGCTACGATGCCGTGCGCCCCACGGTCCGCAGGGCGCTCGACCTGCTTGCCGATCTGAAGATGGTGGAGCGCAAACCGGGCTATGGCTGGCGGTTCCTGACGCGCTGGAGCGCAGAACTACGCCGGGAGAGCTACCGGTTCAGGCTGATCATCGAGCCGGCCGCGCTTCTCGAGCCTGGATTTGCGCTCCTGCCCGGCTTTGCCGAAGAGATGCGGCGCCAGCACGATGAAAGCCTGTCCCTGCCCTGGAGCGAATCCTCCAGCGTCGCCTTCTTCGAGATGAACGCGGCATTTCACGAGGGCCTGGCCGAGGCCTCCGGCAACCGCTTCTTCCTCGAGGCCATGCGACGCCAGAACCGGCTGCGGCGTTTCTCGATCTATAACTGGAAGCACGGCTTTGATCGCGTGCGGGCCAACCACAGCGAGCACATGGAGATCCTGACGCGGCTGGAGGCAGGAGATGCGGAACTGGCCGCCGTACTGATGAGGCGCCATCTGGAGATCACCGGGAGTATGATCCTGCCCGCCCCGCAGTAAGTGTTTTTTGTCCGGAAGAAGTTAGGAGACCCCAGGAAGTCAGGCCTGCAGCCTGTTCGGCCAGCTCCTGGGAATGAGGCGCGGCCGTCAGTGCGGCACGAGAACCATTTCGTCAGAGGGCGGCATGGCGCGGTCAACCGATGCCGGATGCGAGCCTAAAGAGCCGCCCCGAGGACCGGGTCGCGGCTTCCGGGAAAGCCGCGGCACCCACGGAGGGTCAGATCATCGCAACGACGACCGGCACAAGCGCCTGGCCGATATTGCGGGTGTTCTCTGCGTCCAGGTGCACGCCGTCGATGACCGAAGCCTTGGCAACCGAGGCGGCGTCGAAGAAGCTGCAGCCGCGGCGTCGGGCAACGGCGTCATATTCCGGTGCCAGGCGCCGGGATTCCGCGATATCGCGCCCGCCGACGGGCAACCCGTCCGGTGCGCGCGAGGCAGCGAAGATCGGCGGCGACACCACCAGGATCTTGGGCGCTGCGGCGCCCCAGCCATAGGGAAAGTTCTGTGCGATCTCGATGAGCCGGTCGATTCCCGCGGCAGCCCCCGCGGCCCGCCCGCAGATATGCGGCTTGAGATCATTGGCGCCCAGCATGATGATGAGCAGATCGAGCGGATAATGGCTGCCGAGCAGCGTCGGCAGGATCCGCGCGCCATTTCGGTCAGACGGCGACATGTGATCGTCGAAACAGCTGGTTCGTCCGCCCAGCCCCTCAGTCACGACGGTTGCCGCGGACCCTAGCCCGGCCGCGAGCACATTCGGCCATCGGTCCTCGAACGCATGGCGGCCGCCGTGCAGGTGGTCCGAGCCCCAGGTGAGGCTGTCGCCGAAAGCCAGGATCGTGAAGCTCATCATTCATTCCACAGCGAAGTGCGGGGCCGCGCTGCCGCGGAGGGCTCGACTGCCCTTCCCGACCGGACGCGTTGCCGTATCCGCCGGGACGGACGCGATCAAGCCCGTCGACGATCCTTGGGCGACCGACGCAGGCAACGCCTTCCCGGAGCCTCTGGACCTGCCGAGGGCAGAGCAAGGTCGTGCTGCCCCGTGGACTCATGAAAGACGGCGTGAAACGCTGCGTCAGGCTGTGGGGAGATTGCCGTGAAGATGACTATCGTCGTGAGCAGCGTGCTCTTGGGCATGCTGGGGTTGGCCTCGACTGCGTCGGCGCAGTCAGGCGGGACGAGGCCGGAATGCAGGGGCATGAAGAATATGCGCGCCTGCAACTGTGCTCTCAACAATGGTGGCTCGATAACTGCCGATCCGCATCGCCCGGGCAAGATCAAATGGAACGCAGCGCCCCGGCGCACGCCCGCGCATATGGCCTTCATGAACTGCACGAATCGATCGGGGACATAATCGCCGGGACTTGAGGGCGCGTGACCTTCAAGAGCGTTCTTGGGTCCCTGCTGCTCTACGCACTGTTATTCTGCGCAAGCTTCAGCGCCAGCTTTGCCGGCCTCATCTGGCTCACGGGCGCGCCATGGGCCTCGCCGCTCGCCGAAGGGCACCGGATGCTGGCGGTCCTGTCGTTCATGATGGCCGGCGTTGCCACGGACCGGTTCTGGCGTGTGCTTCTGCTCGGTGCACAGGTCTGCGACCGGCGGCGGCAGTCGGGGGCCCTTCGGTTGTGCCCGGAATGGTTGAGAGCAGACATCTTCAACGGAAGGAACCCGGAGCTTCCGCCTGGCAGGTATTGACAGGATACGGGGACCGGGCGGCTGCTCAGTCGCTTTTCCGGTCGACTAGATGCTCAACCAACTTCATCATGCCCTGACTCGGCTACAAGCGGGGCGTGCATATGGGGCGATGGCTTCGAGCGACCGGAGCAAGGCGACATTCCGCTCACGGCCCTGTTTCCGCCCTTGCTTCCGGTCTCATCGGGTTCTTCGCGTCCCTGCCCGCGCAGGCACAGTGCGTACCCGATCCGCCCGGAGCCGGGGCGATCGTGACCTGCTCGGGTACGGACGCCGATGGTTTTGCGGCGCCGGCCAACACGCCCGTCACCATCACGGTCGCGCCGGGCGCAACCGTCCAGCAGGCACCAGCGACCGGTCAGGCTGTCACCTTCGGGCTGAACACGGCCGGGAACCTGCTCAACAATAACGGCTCGATCATCGCATCCGGAAGCGCTGCCACCCCCCTCACCGGCGTGGCCTTCTCGTCCGGGACCGGGGCCGGGACGAGCGTTCTCACCAATCTCGGCATCATCTCCGCGACGAATGCCGGAGCCGGCAATGCGCTCGGCATGTCCTTCTTGCAAGGCAACGCGGGCTCGACCATCCAGATCGCCAATGCCGCTGGTGCGACGATTGCCGGGACTGCGACGGGAGGCGGCGCAGGCATCGGCGTGAACCAGAGTTTTGCCGCCGGCGCGTCGGCGCGCGCGCTGGTGTTTGACAATAGCGGCATCGTTCGCGGATCGACCAACGGGATCGCGGCCGGCACCGGCGCCTCCAGCGCGGCTCAGACCATCACCATCAATAATGGCGTCGGCGGCGCGGCCGCGCAGATCCATGGCGGAACCGGCCCCGCAATCACCTTTGCCGGCAACGGGCTCAATACCGTCAACAACCTCGCCACGGGCACGATCAACGGCGATATCGTCAGCACGGGGAACGCGCCGCTCATCATCGACAATTCCGGCACCATCAATGGCAATGTCAGCCAGGGCAACGGAGCCGATACCTTCATCATGCGCGGCGGCCTGGTGAACGGCACCGTCGACCAGGGCAGCGGCCTCGGCGATGGCGTCGACCGCTTCGTGATGGCCGGCGGCACGATCAACAGCAACGTCAACCAGGGCGGCGAACTCGATTTCGCGACGGTGTCCGGCGGCGTCATCACCGGTGGGCTGAACGAAGGCGACTTCGTCACGGTCACCGGCGGCCAGATCGGCTCGATCGACATGACGCTCGCCAACAATGTGCTGACCATGTCTGGCGGGTTGATCGTCACCAACGTTCTGGCGGCCCAGAACAACGACACGCTCAACCTGTCCGGCGGGCGCATCGGCGGCTTCGTCAATTTCGGCAATGGCGACAACGTCTTCACCATCTCCGGGGGCAGCGTCGGCGGTTTCCTGCTCAGCGGCACCGGAGCCGACACGGTGAACTGGACCGGCGGCGGCGTGCTCGAAACCGGCTTCCGGCTCGGCGCGGGCAACGACGTGGCCGTCTTCACCGGCCTGACGGCTGCGAATATCGTCCCGACGGCCATCATCGATGGCGGCCCCGGCATCGATCGGCTGACCTGGAACAATACGAGCGCCACCGGCGTCGCGCGTTTGATCAACTGGGAGCTGTTCGAGCTCACCAACAACTCGCAGCTGACTTTTGCCAGCACACTGACGCTCGGCGACGCCGGAACCGGGACGGGCACGCTGTCGATCGATGCGACCAGCACTGTCTTCGCCGGGAATGGAGTGCATGCGATCGCGCCCTTCACGCCGGGCCAGCTGGTGACGGTCACCAATGCCGGCACGATCGATCTGACCAACGGCCCGGCCGCCGCAAGCGACAGCCTCACGATCATCGGGAATTATGCCGGCCAGAATGCGCGGATGCGGTTGCAGACGGTGCTGGGAGACAGCGCCTCGCCATCGGACCAGTTGATCATCTCCGGCGGCTCGGCGAGCGGGCAGACCCGAATCACGATCCTCAACCTCGGCGGAACCGGCGCTCCGACATTCGGCAGCGGCATCAAGGTGGTCGACACCCTGAACGGCGGCACGACTGCAGCTGGAGCCTTCAGCCAGGCCGGGCCGATCGCGGCCGGCGCCTTCGAATACGCGCTCTATCGCGGCGGCATCGCGGCCGGCACCGAGCAGAACTGGTATCTCCGCTCCACCCTGCCCCCACCGACAACCGTGGTGCCGCAGCCACAACTGGCTGCAGGCGCCGAGAATGCCATCCTGGCGCCGTCGCCGGGCGCGCCGACGATTGCAAGCCCGGACGGGCCGGTGGTTGCGCTCTATCGTCCGGAAGTCGCGACCAACGCGATCACGCCCGCGACCGCGCGCATGCTGGCGCTCGGTACGCTCGGCACCTTCCACGAGCGCCAGGGCGACCAGGACCTGCTGCGGGGAACCGGCATCGCCTCTGCCGGCTGGGGACGCGTCTTCGGCCAGCATCGCGAGCAGCGCTTCTCGGGCGATGTCAGTCCGGAGTTCAAGGGCAGCATCATCGGCCTGCAGACCGGCCTCGATCATTACGGCGTCGACTGGCAAAGCGGCCATCGCGACCGTTTCGGCGCCTTCTTCGGCTATGGACGGGCCGAGGGCGATGTCCGCGGCTTCGCCCTTGGGCAGCTGCGCGCCTCCACCGGCAAGCTAATCTCTGGCGCAGCTTCGGCGGCAACGACAAGACGCTGTTCGACACCAACCTCGTCACGACACAACGCGGCGCGACCGCATTCGAAATCGGCGGCGGCGTCACCGCGCAGGTCACGCAAGCCATCAGCCTCTACGCCGAGGCGAGCTATCTGACGAATGCCGATTCGAACCACAGCCGGGGCTTCGGCGGCAATGTCGGGCTGCGCGTGACATGGTAGCGGCGATCGGGCCTGACATCCGCCGCAGCCCGTGCGCCCGGCCCGGGCTTGGAGATCACTCGCACGGCGTCAGTGAAGCCGGGTTCGCCCAATGACCGTCGAAAAGCCCCGCCTGGCGAGGCGGGGCTTCCATACGTGGCGCAAAGCCCGAGTTGGTGGCCGCTACATCTTGTAGATGTCGCGATCCTTGGTCTCCGGCAGGAAGATCAGGCCGATGATGAAGGTCATCATCGCGATGATGATCGGATACCAGAGGCCCGAGAAGATGTTGCCGGTGGCCACCACGATGGCGAAGGCGGTGGGGGGCAGGAAGCCGCCGAACCAGCCATTGCCGATGTGGTAGGGCAGCGACATGCCCGTATACCGAATGCGTGTCGGGAAGAGCTCGACGAGCAGCGCGGCGATTGGCCCGTAGACCATCGTCACGAAGATAACGAGGAGGAACAGCAGGCCGACAAGAGTCAGTGCCCGGCTATCCGCGAACAGGGCTCCCAGCGACTGAACCTTCAGGATCGATGCATCGCCGGCCTTGGGGTATCCGGCGGCGTAAGCCGCATCGACGACCGCGGCGCCTGCCTTCTCGCCGGGATTGGCGACATCGGTCCCATTCACCTTGACGGCGACCGGTGCGCCGGCCGCGCCGGGCTTCAGATCATAGTGCATCGAGGTCGACGCGAGCGTGCGCCGGACGAGGTCGCAGGGCGCAGTGAAGACGCGCACGCCGACCGGGTCGAACAGCGAGCCGCAGGTTGCGGGATCGGCGGTGATGTCGATCTTCACACTCTCCGTCGCGGTCACCAGCTTCGGATTGGCGACGGTAGCGATCTTGGTGAAGAGCGGGAAATAGCTCAGCGCCGCGACCAGCAATCCAGCCAGCAGGACCGGCTTGCGGCCGATCTTGTCCGATAGGCTGCCGAAGAAGACGAAGAAGGGTGTGCCGAGCAAAAGCGCCAAGGCCAGGATCAGGTAGGTCGTGGTCGCGTCGACCTTCAGCGTCTGCGTCAGGAAGATGAGCGCATAAAATTGCCCAGCATACCAGACGACGGCCTGGCCCGCCGTACCGCCGAGGAGCGCGATGATCGCGATCCTGGCGTTGGACCAGGTGCCGAACGCCTCGGTGAGCGGGGCCTTTGACTGGCTGCCTTCTTCCTTCATGCGTTGGAAAGCCGGCGATTCAGCGAGCTGCAACCGGATCCAGATGGAGAAGCCGAGCAGGATGATCGAAAGCAGGAACGGCACACGCCATCCCCAAGCGTTGAAAGATTCGGTCGACATGCTGAAGCGCAGCCCCAGGATGACCGCCAGCGCCAGGAAGAGGCCGAAGGTTGCGGTGATCTGAATCCAGCTCGTGTAAAAACCGCGACGGCCCTGCGGGGCGTGTTCGGCGACATAGGTCGCGGCGCCGCCATACTCGCCGCCGAGCGCCAGGCCCTGTAGCAGGCGACAGATGATAAAGGCGATCGGGGCCGCGATGCCGATCGTGGCATAGCCAGGCAGGACGCCGACGAGGAAGGTCGCGAGGCCCATGATCGTCATGGTGACGAGGAAGGTGTATTTGCGGCCGATCAAATCGCCGACTCGGCCGAACACGAGCGCGCCGAACGGCCGCACGGCGAAACCGGCTGCAAAACTGAAGAGCACGAAGATGAATTTCGCCGTATCGTTGTCGCCGGGCACGAAACTGGCGGCGATGTTCGCGGCGAGCGGGATGGTGAGGTAGAAATCGTACCACTCGAAGACCGTGCCGGCCGACGAGGCGATGATGACCTTGCGTTCTTCTCTGGACATCGGTCGGGGCGCGTCAGCCGCCCCCGGTGCTTGCGCAGCCACGTTCATAACGCGATCTCCCTGCTCAATCCCCCCGCAGCCTGGTCATTCGGGCCGGATCAAACGATTGCCCGAGATCGGCACTTGCGCAATCCGGCACTTAGTCTTGCATCGTTTGTCGTACGACTAGACTCAGAATTCGTTGATTGGAGCCAGACGATGACGGTTGCGGCGAGATAGATGGCCGAGAAGAAAATGGGGGCGTATCAGTCGTAATCTATGGCGATGCGTCGCCAGTCTTTAAGCTTGGCGAAGAGGTTCGCGACCTTGTGGCGCTGGCGATAGACCCCTTGTCGTAGGAACACGGGATTTTTCGGCTTCTGCTCGATGGAATGCAGGGTTCGATGTCTCTGGCACCCGGCGCCTGGCTGGTCGGTGGGTTGAGACGGACCTCTTGGAGACGCCCTGGTGCCGATCACTTGCCACCTTCTTGCCGGGCACCTTACGGCCTAAGCTGTGGCATCGGAGGAGAGTGAACGATGGCTACCCTGGAACGAGCGATCGGTATTGCGGCAGAGGCTCACGCCGGCCAGCTCGACAAGACCGGCGCACCCTATATCGCCCATCCGATGCGGCTGATGGCGCGCTTCCTGGCAGGCGGCAACGAGGAATCGGCGATTATCGCGGCGCTGCACGATGTCGTGCAGGATTCGAAATGGACCCTCCACGACCTTCACCGCGAGGGCTTCTCCCAGGAGATCCTGTCTGCGCTCGAAGCCCTGACCCGTCGCGACGGCGAGGAATACGTGGACTATATCCGGCGCGCCGCAGCCCATCCGCTGGCGCGCTTCGTCAAGGAGGCGGATATCCGCGACAACCTGGCGGAAGAACGGATGAACAAGGTCTATGACCGCGAGAGGCTTTTCAACAAATATTCCGCGGGGTTGCGTGTGATCGCTGAGACGCCGCTCAAGCGCTAGGGCGCAGCCCGTAGAACAGCAGCCGTCACCAAGGGCGACGGCTGCCATGGCTGTCTTTGGATCGGCCCGAAAACCGCGATCCACATTTCGGGCCGATTCTTTCGTGTTGGCATCGGCTGTCCCGAAAACCGCAATCCACTTTTCGGGCCGATGCTAGGAGCCCTCAGCCAGCGCTGGCGAAGCGCGTGCTGCGCGGATCGCCCTCCGGCAAGACCTCGGGCTGCTTCCAGACCACGCCGTTCGGCGTCGGGATCGGCGTCATCGTCAGCTGGTATTGCGGCTGGCCGCGAAAATTCGGATCGCCCGGCTGCTCGCTCTGGATCTGGTAGCGCAGCAGCATCGCGAAATCCTCATGCGCCGTGTTGTGGCAGTGGCTGACATAGGCGCCACCGAACTCGCCGAAGCGCACCTGGAACTTGACCCGGCCGGAGGGCCGCAGCCGCCAGACATCCTTGCGCGCCAGCCGCTCCGTCGCCGGGATCGGCGCACCGCCGCGATCGATGGTGACGCCCTCCTCGAAATGCAGGTGGATGGGATGATCCCAGCCGCCACCGCCATTGATCAGCGTCCAATGCTCGACCTCGCCCGGCTTCGGGATCAGCATCGAAATCCGGTTGGCATTGAGCGAATGCGCGTTCTCGCCATTGATCTTGATCGTCCAGGGGAAGCTCGCGATGTCGCCGCATTCAGGGATGCACTGGCCGTCGGCGCCCCGTGAATCGCCGGTGCCGGATCGTCCGAACTCGATCACCCGCTCACGGACCGGTGCCACGATCGGGATCTGGGTCGTCAGCGTCTTCGTGCCCGTGCGCCAATCGGGATCGGCGAAATTGGCGCTGCGGTCGACATCGAGCGGGCTGCTGGCATTGTAGAGCTTGCCGGGGTTGTCGACGCTCTGAAGCTGGTTCACCACCCGGAACTCGAGGAAGGGACCAACGCACGGATCGTCGTCATCGCCCTTGAAGGCCGAGGCCATCGAGACCGGCCCCTTGGGGAGACGCCCGTCGGTCTGCTTCAGCAGGTTGACCAGATAGACGCTGTCGCCGGGCTCGAAGGCGGCGAAGTCGACGACGATGTCGAAGCGCTCCGCCACGCCCATCTCGTCGGTCTCGGTCAGGGCGATCGGGTTGACCAGCAGGTTGCCGTCATTGGCGATGAAGTAGAACGGTACATTGGTCATGCGCGCAAAGCGCCGGCCCTTGTTGACCGCCAGCGCCAGCTTCATGAACCGCGCCATCGCCGCATTCAGGATGCGGAAGCGGTAGCGCCGCGGCAGCACCTCGAAATAGGGGTAATAGGTGCCGTTGACGCAGAGCATATCGCCGAGGAAACCGTCAGTGTCGAAGATGTCGAAGCGGGCCTGGCCATTGGCGTCGAAGGCGGGGTTCGAGACCGCCAGATTCACGTCGAAATCGAGATTGCCCCATTTCAGCTGCGAGCCGCTGGGCAGCCGCAGGTTGATGCCGTCATTGAGGTCCTCGCGGCCGCGATCGGGGCCGCTATAGATATTGCACAGCCCGAAAATGCCCTTGTGCACGTTCTCGGCGGTGAAGAAGAAGCGATGGTCGTGGAACCAGAGGCTGCTCTGGATCTCGCGGAAATCGCCGGGGACCTGGACCAGGCCCTCGCGGTCATCGGGCCCCGAGCATTTGCGGGCATAGTCGCGGTCGCCGGTCGGCCAGACATTGGGCATGTCGCGCCGGGCCATCGCCATGCCCCAGTGGTAATCGTAGAAGGTGCCGGGGAAGTGATAGGCGTTGCAGGCGCCGTCACTTTCGGCGCCGTTATGGGCGTTATGGAGATGGATCGAGATCTCGTTGCGCCCAAAGCCGCCATTCTTCCTCCGGTCGACCGGCAGATCGTTATAGATCCGGGTCAGGATCGGCTCGCCATAGCGCGCCTTGATCAGGGTCGGCTGGCCGATCCCGGTGCGCAAGCCGGCGGTCCGCCCTTCCCGGCCAGGTGCGCGCGGCCCGAAGGTCCACATCGAGGTCGCCGCCTGTTCCGGCATGCCGTCGCAGAAATAGCAGCCGGCCTTGACCTGTCCGAGCGAGAGCAGATAGCCCTTCTTGGGATAGAGTTCCTCCCAGCGCTGATGCGCGAAGAACTCACCGGGCGGGCGGCCCTCGAACGGCCCCGCATTGGTGACCGGGTTGCGGTAGAGCCCACCGCCTGAACTGGTGAAATCGGTGTGGTAGGAGAAATTCTTCGCCGGCAGCTCCTGGGCGCCCGAGGCTCCGCCCCAGGCGGCATCGCCATTCGCCATGCGCGTCAGCGGCACGGGTTTCAGCACCTCCGGGCGCGGCATCAGGTCATGGAACTTGTCGACACCGAAGGTCGGGCTTCGCGGCGCGCCTGTCGGCACCTGGGCGTAGGCGCTCCTGGCGAAGGGGCTCAACCCATTCTTCGCGATCAGCAGGCCACCCGCCGTGAAATAGCCCCAGCGCAGCAAATCGCGTTTGGTGATCTCGCCGACCGACAGCGCCTTGACGATCTCGAGCCGGTTTTCGAGAGCACGCTGCGCCTCCCGCAGCCGCAAACCCTTGGTCAGACGCGGTAGATACATGCCGACCTCCCCCGATGCCGCAATTGCGGCAGAAATACCGTGCCGGTGATAGCTGGAGGGCGCCGCGAATTGTAGAGATGATGGTCGCTCAATCCGTGCGGCGAAGGTCAGACCACGAATCTATACTTACGATGGGGCCGCGACAGCGCTCTGCGCAGTCCGGCGCCATTCGGGGCGCGATGCCCGGATTCAGGGCAGGAATCCGCCTTCGATCGCGCGCGCTCGCACCATGGAGCCCGTTTCCGCCCCATGAGGCCGGCAAAGCAGCGGGCTCCCGATCATGCGGCCGTCAGAGCCTGTCGGCGGCGATCACCGCCTGGGCGAAGGGCTGCGGCGCCTCCTGTGGCGGATTATGGCCGATGCCGCCGGTGAAGAGCCGGTGCTCGTATTTGCCGGTGAACCGCTTCGCATAGACGGCAGGCTCCGGATGCGGCGCGCCATTGGCATCCCCCTCGATGGTGATCGTCGGCACGCCGATCGTCGGAAAGGCAGCGAGCTTCTTTTCCAGCTCGTCATATTGCGGCTCGCCCGCGGCCAGGCCGAGGCGCCAGCGATAATTATGGATCGAAATCGCGACATGGTCGGGGTTGTCGAGGGCGGTGGCCGAGCGCGCAAAGGTTGCGTCGTCAAAGGCCCATTTCGGCGAGGCCAGCTCCCAGATCAGGCGCGCGAAGTCATGCGTGTATTTCGCGTACCCCGCCTGCCCGCGCTCGGTGGCGAAATAATACTGGTACCACCATTGCAGTTCGGCCTTCGGCGGCAGCGGTACCTTGTTCAGTTCCTGGCTGCCGATGAGATAGCCGCTCACCGAGACCATCGCCTTGCAGCGCTCCGGCCAGAGCGCGGCGACGATATTGGCGGTCCGGGCGCCCCAGTCATAGCCGGCGAGGACCGCCTTCTCGATCTTCAGGGCGTCCATCAAGGCGACGAGGTCACGGCCCAGGGCCGCCTGCTGGCCGTTGCGCGGCGTGCCGTCGCTGAGGAAGCGCGTCGTTCCATATCCGCGCAGATAGGGCACGATCACGCGGTAGCCGGCCCCGGCGAGAAGAGGAGCAACCTCGACATAGCTGTGGATGTCATAGGGCCAGCCATGCAGCAGCAGCGCCGGCGGACCATCCGCCGGGCCGGCCTCGGCATAGCTGACCTCGAGAACGCCCGCCACGATCCGCTTCAGCGGAGCAAACGAGGCCTGCACGCCCTGCCCCGCGCTGCCCGCAGGTGTGACGGAGGGTGGACTGGTCTGGGCGCGGGCACCGCCGATCGCAGTGAACGGGGCAAGTGCGGCTCCGAGCGCCAGGGCGCCGAGGACATTCCTGCGCGGGTGATCGATCTGCTCGGGCATGGCTCTTCTCCCGATGGCTTGAATGGTAGGGGAAGGACGCGGAGCCATTGTATCCCGGCTGCGTCGCGGCGCAGCCGAAATCGAAATCGCGCGTCGGATCAGGCGGTCGCGATTCCGGGGGACAATCGGCTCGCCGCCGTTGCGCAGCCAGCCCGGACGTCGGGGGCCGGCGTGACAGCGGTCATTCCGCCCACGGCGATGCTCGCACGCGACCCCTTGAGCTCGCATTCGCCTCCGGAAGCCAGGCAGCCGCAGGCGGACCCCTATTTATGCTCGGGCGGCTCGACTTCCGTCGCTCGCAGCGCCTCGACAGTGACAGCCGCAATAAGTCCGGTCATCACGATGCCGGCGAAACCGATCACGACGGCAAGCATGCGCGAGCTGAAATGCGTCGGCGTGAAATCCCCATAGCCGATCGTGAAGCCGGTCACGAAGGTGAAATAGAGGGAGTCGCCGAAACCCCAGTCCTCGATGCGCCCGATCAGAAACCCCGGCACGAGCATGGTCGCGAGCACACCGGAGAGAACCGGCCACATCACGCGGAAACTCCCGATCAGCGCGAAGAAGAAAGCGTGCCGCTTCTGCCTGGCATCCATGGATTTGAGAACCGCGTAAGATTTCGTAAGCCGAGGATAGCCTCGCCCAGCAGTAATTGCCAGTTGCGGAGGAGCTACGCGTGGCCCGCGCCGGACGTGTCCGTGACGCGTTTCGCTGGCTTGGCCAATCATTGCCCTGGTGCACGCGCAACCTGACAGGTCGCGTCAGGTAAATGTCAGGTTCACCGGTGTAGGGTTCGCAGGCCCCAGAAGCCCTTCACGCATCTGCGAAGAAGACCGCGAACACGACGTCATCCAATGCGTATTAGGCTGGGTCTCCCGGCCGAGCGATACTGCTGGAATACGCATCCGCTCCAAATCGGGACTGCCAATCATAAAACCCAGGGAGGCTACTCATGGTCATGCGACGTATTTGCCATTTTCGCACTACGCCCTGCGCGCGGACAGCGGGTGAGAACGGTCGCGCGAGCGGTCATCTGGGGACCGCCGCGCTGGTCGCGCTGCCGCTGCTCCTCGCAGCAGGCGCAGCCCAGGCCGCGTCATCGGAAGGGTGCGAGGGCGGCGGCTTTACCGTGCTGGGACGCACTCAGAATGCCACCCTCCCCGCCAGCGCTCTTGGGACGAGTTTTCGGGTGCAGGGCAAATATGCCCAATTCGATGTCGACTCGGCGACCCTCGGCATCCGCAACTTCACGCTAACCGGTGCGCCAAATCCCCTCGACATCACGGGAGGAGTGCCGACCCCGGTCTTCGCCAGCAAGCTCCCCGACCATCGCGGGTTGTCGCTGACCAGTTCACTCACCGTCGAGATCAAGGAGACCGAGATCGAGATCGGGAGAACGGGCCAAAACCTCAGCATGAAGATCCAGGCAAAGGACTGCGCGACTGGCGGCATATTCCAGATGGAGGTGGAACGCGAAGATGGAACGCCGACCCTCTTCACCCATATCCTGGCGGAAGGCGCCAACCCTCAGCTGAAGGCGTTCTATTTCGACAATCGCAACTTCCGGAACCGGGAAGGCGACGAGGTTCCCTACAAGGACATCACGGTCACCGTCCCGGCCCGCGTCAATTTCGGCAATAACTTCTCCCGCAAGTTCGTCGGCAGGGACAGCCCTCAGGTTGCCACGCGCAGGTCGGAACCGGATTGCGTGAACCTGATCGCCACCCGCGTCCCCACCAGCCCCGCGACCGTGCGTCATTGCGGCGGCGTATCCCGCTGGGACGTGGCGAGTGGCGGTCGCATGGGCCAGGTGATGGGCGAGGATGCGGTCGAGGTCGCTCCGCCAGCCACGGAATGCGTCAAGAAATGCCAGGCGCAGAACCGGGTTCGCGGCCGGTCAACGGTCCTTGGCTTCCCCTTCCCGGTCAATCCGGAAGACCAGCTCCAGCCTCGCTTCCCGCGGCAACAGCAGGCGGGCGCAACGCAGTCGGTTGCGACGAACCCGCAATAGGCGGGCACGTCCGGACAGCCCGTGCCCTATGGCGAGCGCGCCACCCGCGCTCGCCGGCATTCATTTTTGAAAGCGGTATGAGGTCCTGTTCGTCGGCGATCTGGTCGGCCGCCTCGGTTCGAAACGCCGGGCGGCTCTGAAGGCATCCCCACCCGGCAGGACCGATGGGCTGGCGAAACCCGCCATGCGATAGCGGGATGGAGCGGCCGATGGCCAAACCAGTGCCCGCCGTTCCGGCAGAAGCGGCGGGGCTCAGGCCGTGATGACGCCGGAAGGGGATTGCGGCGCCGGGACGCCCCACAAACACATGACGGCGCCTCCGGCTCCATGCCTGCCCGGACATTCGCCCCGGCTCGAAGATTTCGCCAGTTTCGATGAGACGCCGCGTGCAGTTGGCCCGCCCGCAGACGATGATGACGCGTTAGGCGTGGGCCCTGAACTTTTGCAGCGCACGCCTTGCCAGGTCCTCATCATCAATGGCGATCATCACCAGGTTCGCCACGATATAGGCCAATCGCTCTCGTTCGAGCTGTAGGTCGTGGCCCTCATCAAGGGCTGGCCTGATGGCCTCCCAGGCCGCATCCAAGGCCGCCTGGGCGCGCGCAATGTCCACCGGATCCGTGAGCGATGAGAATGGCATGGTCGCTCCCCCAACACCAAACTACATCGAAAATCTGGCCATCGCGCTCAAAAATGCAAGCTCTTCGGTCGCCGACAAAAAGCCCGCCCCCCTTTCGGAGCGGCGGGCAGTGCCTTGGAACTCAGAGATCTTGGGGTCCCTGGGAGATGCCGGGATAACCCGCAGCGTCAGCAGTTGTTCCCGCCATGTCTCCTGCGGGCGCGCCAGAGCCCCAGCATCGCTGAACCGGCCGGGAACGCAGACGCGGCCCGGCAGTTGATCTCGGTCCGACCTTTCAAAGGAGGCGCAATCATGCCGGCGAAATCCAAAGCCCAGCAGAAGGCCGCGGGAGCGGCGCTCGCCGCCAAGCGCGGCGAGATCAAAACCAGCGAGCTGAAGGGCGCGTCGAAGTCGATGGCGAAGTCGATGACCGAAGAGGAGCTGCACGACATGGCTTCGACCAAGCGCAAGGGCAAACCCGAGCACGTGTCCAAGGCGCACTGAACCTCGCCCTGGCGCCCGGCTGATCGCATGCCGATGGCCGCCTGGCGTGAATGCGGGGGATGGTCGAGCGAGCACTGCCGCCCGCGGTCAGCGGCTGTCAACCGGGGGCGTTGTGCTTCGTGGGAGCCTTGGCGCGTTCGCCGCGGTGGCGTCGAATTGCTGAACGGCCCGCTCCGCGAGCTGGCCGGCTCCGCCGGCATCCCAGAGCCCGACCACGATATAGCCGAGGCGTTCCCGTTGGATGGACGTTCTCTGTCGATCGATCTCGCCGCGTGCGTCGATCTGGCCCCACGCGGTCTCGAACGCCGCTACGATGACGGCGACCTCTTCTGGCGTGGCGACAATCGAGCGGAACGGCATCGACCTTCCCCTCGACGAGAAGTGAGCGCTTCGCCCCCTCAAATGCAAGTGCAAAAACTGACGCGGGCTCCGCCTCCTTGAATGGCGGGGCGCCGGCGGCCTCAGCGGGACCGCGCGGGTGCCCGCTTGGCGCTCCGTCCGCGCCGGTCCATGGCGAGCTTGGCCAGCACGCAGCCGAACACCGCGATCATCAGGGGCGGTGTCCGCAATCGTGCGATCAGGAACCCGAGCGGAACGGCAAACTGCCTGGGGTACTTTCCTTCTGCAATGTCGCGAGCCAGCCATAACCCGACGAGATGAACGAGGGCGCGCATGCGTCTTCCCTTCTGCAAACCATGAGGCGACCGCACCAGGACAGTCTCGCCCTGTGCGTTGAACGGCGTTACTGCCGCCGCTGACGGGGCGCACCCGGCTTCGCCGGGCTCTGGACGGCAATCGGATCGCTCGTCGGAAATGTCTCCTTCAGCGCCTTGTCGAGTTGCTGATCTGCCGTGACTTCGCGCCCGGCCTTGCGTTGCGCGTGTTGCTCCTTACGGAGGCTTTCAATCGCCGGGTTCGTGTCTGGGCGCATCGCTCGTCTCCATTTCCGTGTCATCACCGACAGGCGTCCAGGGGTAACGTCGCGCGGTTTGATCCGTTCCACCGCGATCTCAGTCGAGGACGCTGCCCGGGGCCGTCGCGAACCAAGCCATCGCGAACAAAGTGACGGGGTTTGACGTTCACCCCATGATGCGGGCGGGCAGTGCTTCCCGCAGCCAGGGAGGAGAACCGCATATGGCGATCAAGCGCCCCGTCATGCTCATCGCCAGCGTCGCGGCCTCGGCGCTCGTGCTCGCCGCTTGCGACAGTCGCTCCACCCTGCCCGAGGAGGCCGGCTACGGCCCCAACCCGACTTTGCCCGAGCCCAGGACGACATGGTTTCCGACCGTGAAGATCGCCGATGCGATCGGTTGGAAGCTGGGGGAGAAGCCGACCACGCCCAGCGGCGGCCAGGTGAGCACATTCGCCAGCGGGTTGCAGCATCCGCGCTGGCTCTACGAACTCCCTAATGGCGATGTGCTCGTGGCCGAAAGCGACGCGCCACCGAAGCCGGCGGAGAAGAGCGGCGGCATCCGCGGCTGGGTGCAGGGCGTCTTCATGAAGAAGGCCGGATCGCAGACGCTCAGCGCGAACCGGATCATGCTGCTGCGGGACAGTGACGGCGACGGCGTCGCCGAGACGAAGAGCGTCTTCCTGGAGAACCTCAACTCGCCATTCGGCATGGCCCTGATCGGCGACCAGCTCTACATCGCCAATGCCGATGCGCTTGTCCGCGTCCCCTACCGGCAAGGCGAAACCAGAAGCGCGGGCGCAGCCGTGAAGGTCGCAGACCTGCCTGCCGGCCGGAACCACCATTGGACGAAGAGCCTGACCGCCAGCGCGGACGGCTCGAAGCTCTATGTCGGCGTCGGCTCGAACTCCAATGTCGCCGAGAACGGCATGGCCGAGGAGGAGCGGCGCGCGGCCGTGCTCGAGATCGACCCGGCGACGGGAGCGACGCAGCTCTTTGCGACGGGGTTGCGCAACCCTGTCGGGATCGACTGGAACCCCGTGACCCGGGAACTCTGGGTGGCGGTCAACGAGCGCGACGAGATCGGCGACGATCTGGTGCCGGACTACATGACCTCGGTGAAGCGCGGCGGCTTCTATGGCTGGCCCTACAGCTATTATGGCCAGCATCTCGACAGGCGCGTCGAGCCCCAGAAGCCGGAACTGGTCGCCAAGGCGATCAAGCCAGATTACGCGCTGGGTTCACATACCGCCTCCCTCGGGCTGGGCTTCGTGCCGCCGGGCCGCCTCGGGCCGCGCTATCAGGGCGGCGCCTTCATCGGCCAGCACGGTTCATGGAACCGCTCGCGCCCGGTCGGCTACCGCGTGATCTTCGTCCCCTTCAGTGAGGGCAAGCCAGCCGGGATGCCGCAGGAGATCCTCACCGGGTTCCTGAACGAGAAGGGCGAGGCACGGGGACGTCCCGTCGGCGTGCTGGTCGACCGGCGGGGCGGCCTGCTGGTCGCCGACGATGTCGGCAATACGGTCTGGCGGGTTGCCCTGCCGGGAGGTTGATTGCGACAGGGACGAGGGCCGCCTGCCCAGGTCGAGCTTCAGTCACAAGGAAAGGCCCGCCATCGATGGCGGGCCTTTCCCGTCTATCTGCCGATCATTCGATGATCTGTACGATCCTGCGGGTCTTCGGCTCGACCAGCACCGTCTGATCGTTCACGACGGTGTAGCGATACTGGGTCTTGCCGAAACGCTCCGGGACCTCTCGATAGTTGACGGTTTGGGGAAGCGTCGCTCCGACGACGACCTTCTCGCGATAGGCCACCGACGGCACCTTCTGCTCCGTCACATAAGTGCGGAACTCGGAGCGCCGGTCGGCCGCGATGCCGCCGACGATCGCCCCCGCCGCAGCGCCACCGACAGCCCCGACGGCCGCTCCGGCCGGCCCGCCGACAATGGCTCCACCAACGGCTCCGGTTCCCGCGCCGGCAGCGGCGCCACCGGCCGCACCAGCATTGGGTTGCTGCGCCGACACGGCCATAGGCAAGGCAACCAGCGCAGCCACAAGGACAATCTTCCTGATCATAGTCGATCTCCTGTTAGCCCCCGGCCGATGAAGGGAACAATCTGTTAAGCCATTGGTTCCATGAACAATTATTCAGGAACGGGGTTTTCGACCGGGGAATCTCGGGCGGTCTTGCGGCGGGGTAGCGGCAGGGTTGGCGCTGCTTTCCTGCGGTGGCGGGCCACAAAGGTCGTCCTGCCTTAAGGTTACGATCATGCCGTGATTGAGTATCGGCCAGCAGGCGCATTACGTTGAGGCTGGCTATCGTGAAACGAGCGCCCGGGAACGACAATGATCTCGCTGACACTGTCTGACGGATCTCAGGTTCAGGTGCTGGCGCGCCGGGTCGCCCGGATCAGGCGGGCTGTTCCCGGTGATGGCGACCCGTTGGCCAAGACCCGCATCGACTGCGTCGATGTGCTGCTGGTGATCGAGCTGCCGGACTATGTCGCCGCTGTGGTCGGTGAGAAGCTGCCGACACTCGCCGAGCTTGCGCTGCCGGACGGATCGCCGGTCTGGTTCGACGCCGAGAAAGCATCGGGCCCGCTTCCACTCGATTCCAGACACCAGGGGGATGGAATCCTGTCCTCGCTTCACATCAGCGGCAAGCGGCAGTTCGTCGGCAATTCCCATGAAGACGTCGCCGAGGTGATCTCCTGCGCCGGCGGCGCCGCGCTCCCGATCCCGAGGGCGCGCCTGTTCGGCAAGGCGATCGATCTCGTTCACTCCTTGCGCGACATCCGATCCCAGGAGAGAGAATGGGACTAGGCGCAAGGGGACCTGAACCGCGAGCGACCGCGGATCCCAGCATGATGCGGCAGGCGATCCGACCGATCCGCCTTCGACGACCAGATCAGATCACGCAGGACGGCGCTTCCGCGGCGCTGCCGGATCAGCCGACCGCCGCCAGCGCACGCCGCTTCATAGGCCCTGCGCCTTGTTCGTCGGGACGGAGCGTCAGAACCGAGACGCCGGACGCCGTCACGGCAACGGTGTGCTCGAACTGAGCCGACAGCGAGCCGTCTCTCGTCACGACAGTCCAGCCGTCAGCCTCTGTCTTCACGCTCCCCCGGCCGCGGTTGAGCATCGGCTCGATCGTGAAAACCATGCCCTCGCGGAGGGCGAGGCCGGTTCCTGGCTTTCCGAAATGCAAGACCTGCGGCTCCTCGTGCATCTCCCGGCCGATGCCGTGACCGCAATACTCGCGCACCACCGAATAACCGCTCCGCTTGGCATGTCGCTCGATCGCCCAGCCGATATCTCCGAGCCGCGCACCCGGCCGAACCGCCTTGATGCCCATCCACATCGCTTCGTAGGTGGTCTGGACCAGCCTCCTGGCGGCTGGTTTCACCTCGCCGACGAGATAGGTTTTGCTGGAATCCGCGATATAGCCGTTCTTCTCGAGCGTGATGTCGAAATTGACGATGTCCCCGTCCCGAAGCACGGTCGATTGCGATGGAACACCGTGGCAAACGACATCGTTCACCGAAGCATTCAACACAAAATCATAGCCATACTGGCCCTTGCTCGCAGGTCGGGCCTGGAGATCGTGGACGATGAAGTGCTCGACCAGTTCATTGACCTGAAGTGTCGACAGGCCGGCGAGCGCGGTTCGATCCAGCATCCCGAACACGGAGGCCAGTAACCTCCCGGATTCGGCCAGCAATGCCAGCTCGCGAGGCTGCTTTGTCATGCGTCAGTCTCGGCGAGCGGCTGAGCCCTGACGCCTGCGGCATTCAGCTCGCGCTCGATGATCTCAGTGAAGCTGAGCCCCGGATTGGTCTCGCAGAGCATGCCGAGCTTGATCCAGTAGGCAGCCTGCGCATTGATCGACCGAAACGATACCTTGCTCGCCCGGCGCAGCTGATCGTGCAGGTCGTCATCGATGTTCACGATGCCCATCGGAGTCTCCATATACGTTTCATATATGGATCGTATATATGTCGAGGATATGAAAGCCAAGGGGCGGCATCGCAAGCGCCCGGTGCGAGCCGCCTGACACTGGTCCCGAGAATGCATGGCCTATCGTACAGCGTGGCATGACCGCCGCCAGGCAGGCCGTCTGGAAGGTCCCGCGCCCAAATATCAGGATCGACTTTGGTCGGATGACGCATCCGACGAGTTGTGAGACCCTCAGCGTCACCGATGGCCTCAGTATGGATTCATAATTCTCCTTCAGCCGAACGGGGCGGGACAAGAGGTGACGATCAATCCTTGGCTCATGGCGGAACAGTTCGAGTCCGTGAACTGCACGGTTGCTGTCTGGACGGGTGAGAGTCCCACGGCAACCTTCACCGGCATACGCGCGGCTGCGCGCTATGCAAACGCAGCCTTTCTGGGTGGCGCAATCGTGGAGATCATCATCGATCACACCAATGGTTGCGCCATCATCATCCGGGATGACGACCTGATCGCGCTGCTCGAATACGCTGCCTTCAACTAGGGCAGCCGCGGCGGATACGGGAGAGTTGTCGCCAGGGTATCTCGCTCTGGATCGGCCCTCACTTCTGCGCGCTCCAGCGACCAACGCTTGAGGCAGCCGTCGCTCGCGTCTTTGCGCAAAGCACATCATTCAGAAAAAAATGCCGGCCAGCGCAGCGGCCAAGGCCGCGCCGACCGGCTTGCCCGCGATGGGAGGGGAAAGCGAGCAATGCGAGATTAGCGCGCTTCATGACCAAGAGAACAGCAACAAATGCAATATCGCCATGCGTTCATTATTTCAAAATTAGAAGCAATTCTGAGATTGCCGCTACGACACCGAGATGTAATCGACCGCCTGTCTACTTGGAAAACCGCCTCCCGCGGCGCCCCTCCCCCAACCGTTCTTGACCATCAGGCCGCCCCTTCCATTGCGGCGGTCCGATTGACCGTCATGCTGCGGGGAATGCGCCATGGGCACTCCGGAGAGCCAGCCCGGACCGGCCTCAGGACCCCGACAGAAGCGAGGCGCCGACATTGATGCCGAAGGCCAGGATAGTGGTGTTGAAGAAGAACGAGAGGATGGAATGGGCGAGCACGATCGTCCTGACCTCGCGTGTGGTGACGCCGACATCCGATGTCTGCGACGTGCAACCGATCGTGTAGGAGAAATAAAGGAAATCGACATAGTCGGGCTCGCCCTTGCCCGGAAAATCCAGGCCGCCCTCGGCACCGTCATCGCTGTAGAAATCATGGGCGTAGTGCAGCGAGAAGAAGGCATGCACCAGCGCCCATGAGCTGAGGATGGTCACGGCGCCCAGTGCCAGGTGCAGTGTCTTTTCGTCGGGCGGCACGGTCTTCAGGCCGGCGAGCTGAATGCCGATGGCCGCGACGCTCGCGGCGGCCGCCAGGCAGGCGATGATCAGGATGGCGAGCGCGCCTTCATCCTGCTCGGCGGCACGCGCCCTGATCTGCTCGACGGTCTCGCCGAAGATCATCGTCGTCAGCAGGCCGAGATAGAGGATTGCGCCCGCGTCCCACGCCACCAGAAGCCGCGTCACCCAGCCCCAGTCGCGCGGCAGCACGATCGTCAGCAACATCACCGCCACCAGCGCAATCAGAAGGCGGGGCCGAATGAGCAGGGATTGTGGGAGGAGCTTCATCGGATCTCACGCCTGCAGGCCAATGACCCTGTCCAGGACGGAGCGATGCCGGTCAGATCATCGGGCGGGATAGCGCATCCAGACCGATGATCCAGCCCCTCATGTTTGCGCCGGCTTTCCAAAGAACCGCAATCCACATTTCGGGCAGAAGCTCTAATCCCGAGTGACCACATGGCCTGGCGCATCTCGGACAGCAGGGGCAGGAACCGACCAAGACTGCGTCCACGTCTCGGAGAGGGTGCGGTTTCGCGACTTGAGATAGACGCGCAAGTCGGCAGTTTGCCCTACTGGCAAGGTCGCGTCGAGGATGACACGAAAGCCTTTCGCGGCGGGATTGGCGGCGATGATGGTATGGGCGATCGAACCGGCGGTCGTCGAGGCGACGACCTCGACACGCTTGGGGTCGCTCACGAAATACGCCAGATCGCCATCGCCAAAATCGATGATGAACCGCTGCTTGCCCATTCCGTCGGCATCGGGCTCCCGGATGTCCCAACCGCTGAAGCTGTTGCGGACCTGCGCCATGGCATGGAGCTCGTTGGTCGTCGACAAGGCGGTGATCCGATAGGTGAACTCACTGGCCTTGCCGATGTCGAGCGGCCGCGCCGGCGTCCAGCACGCCACGATATTGTCGAATGCCTCGTTGTTGGTCGGTATCTCGATCAGGTCGACCCGGCCCTCGCCCCAGTCACCGATGGGTTCGACCCAATATCCCGGACGTGCGTGATAATGCGCTTCCAGGTCCTGGTAATGTCCATATTCGCGGTCGCGCTGCATCAGGCCGAAGCCTCGCGGATCGCGGTCGCCAAAACTGGAGATCCGCAGGCTCGCGGGATTGCGGATCGGCCGCCAGATCCATTCTCCGGAGCCGTTCTGCATCAATAGCCCATCGGAATCGTGAATTTCGGGCCGGAAATCGGTTCGGTGTCCAAGGTCGCCTTCACCCGCAAGGAACATCGAGGTCAGCGGCGCGATGCCGATGCGCGGGATCTCCACGCGCGGCACGAGGGTAGCCGTGACCGACATCGCAGTCGTACGGCCAGGCGAAACGACATAGCGGAACGCGCCCGCCACGGACGGGGAATCCAGCAGGGCGTAGATCACCAGATCGAGGCTGTCTGCCCTCGGCTCTTCCAGCCAAAGCGCACGGAAAAAGGGAAACTCCTCAGGCTGCTTGCCGCCGACGTCGATCGCAAGCGAGCGCGCGGAAAGCCCGTAACGGTGGCCCCGCCCGATCAGCCTGAAATAGCTCGCCCCCAGAAACGAAATCACCTCATCCTGGATTTTGGGATCGTTGAGGGTGGTCGTCACCGCAAACCCGGCAAACCCGAGCGACGGCGAAAGCTGCTTGGGCACCGGCACCTTGCCGTATTCGAACAGGCTCGTCGTGAACGGGATCGGGATGGCGTTGCCCTCCTTCACCACATGCAACTGCACCGGCTTGTCGTGCAGAAAGCCGAGATGGAACGGGAGCAGGCGGAAATCGGAACCGCTCTCCTGCCACAAGGCCTTTTCCCGCCGGAAACGGATCTCGCGATAGCTGTCATAGGTCAGCTTCGACAACTCCGACGGGATTGTCAGGCCACCGGAATCGAAGGGCCGCTCGCCCAGAATGCGCGCCTGCGCGACGACGTCGTCGAAACCAAAACGGGCAGCCCCTGGTTGGGGCGCTGGTGCGGCAAGCGAAGGCTGCCCTCTCGCAAGCAAGGCGGTTGCGATCAGCGTCGCGAGAGCGGAGCGGCGGGTGTGGAAATGGCTTTCGCCTGAATTCATGAGTGTTCGGCTCGACGGTGATTGGGTAGGAGCCTAACCCCGGCCTGCCTCCTTATGTTCCGCAGGTCCAATGAACGAGGGCGTGCAATCTCCTGAACGATGTCCGCTTGGCCTGGCCCTGACGACCCAGGCAAGCGGAATGCCATAACGCATTGCCTATACAGGCTTCTCTTCCTGCCTTCCCTGCATCTGCCGCTGCCTGCGTGTCGCCTGTGCGCGCTCAAGCGATCTCGCCTTTCGTCGGGCGTCCCGTAACTCCTCGATGGTCGGCTGCCACCAGCCCCGGGCAAGCTCCGCCCCACTCGCTGGCTGCCGCGCCGGCCATGTCCGCACCAGCTCGTCATGGCCGGGCCTGCGCCAGCTTGCCCAGACGAAATCGCCGGTCGCGCCGGCACTCCAGAGGTAATGCTGGTGCAGGCTTTCCTCGTCGACCAGCTCCCCCGTGACCTCGGTGAAGACGAGCGCGCCGGCATGAGACATCAATGGGCGGTCGCCGGGCGGGAGCTGATCGGCAAGGACCGGATAGCGATGGCGCTGCCGCTCCCTGGATTTCGCGCGCAACGCGTGGTGCTCTGCCGAGCCCTTCAACTCGTCTCGCCGCCGCTTCCGCTCGACCGGCTCGGCGCGGCGGGCGGCCTCCTCGATCGCCGGCCAACGGCGCCGCAGTTCCTCCAGCGAGCGATAGGGAATGCGCCAGAGCCTTTCCTCGCCGTCCCACCAGGCCCAGAGCACGGCGCGCAATTCCGCGACGACGGTCCTGGAATAGGGCGTACGGACCATCAGATCCTCTGCCGGGACGAGATAGTCGCTCACGATCGGATCGAATGCGAAGGCGTCCCTGCCGCGCGCATCGGCATGCGCGAGCACGCCGGAAAGTTCCCGCTGCAGCCAGCGATCGAGCCGCCTTTCGGCCGTGCTCCCTGGCACGAACCAGGCACGGCGATCATCGCGCCAGCGCGCCCGGGGAAAGGCCGCGCGGAAGCGCTCGACCAGCGCCGTGTCATAGGGAAAAGACGCGGTCGCCCCAGCCCTGTCCTCGCCGGCCGGTTCGACGGTGATGCTCTCTAGCGGGGATGGCATCGTCGATCCGCCCTTGTCCTCGAGCAGACGCCTGGCGCGTTCACTCGACCTTCAAACCTGCACCGGGCCCTGGCGCCGCACCAGAGCCTGTCGCTCACCCGCCCGAACGGTTCCCGACCGCTGGATACCAGCTCGGCGCTGGAGGCAACGTCGACCGATGCGACATTGTTCAATCGGAGGGGGCCAGCTCCGAGCCCTCTCACTCCGCACAGACCGGAAGATCAGCGAGCCGGGCGCGAAGACGCGGGGCGGCCCAATCCAGGAACGCGCGGGCCTTGACGGGCAACTGCCCCTGGGCAGCATAGACGAGCTGGACCGGGATCGGCCCCGGCGCGAAGGCTTCGAGCAACGGCACGAGCGCGCCTGAGCGCAACTCGTCGACGATTTGATAGGACAGCACCCGGGCCACACCGAGACCGGCCACGGCGGCCTCGACCGCCGCTTCCGTCGAGTTGACGGCGAGCCGCGTGCGCGGCTCCACCGAGAGCGCTTCTGTGTCACCACGGTAGCGCCATTCCGGGGAGGTCGAGAAGCCTTTGAACGTGATGCCGTCATGCGCGCGCAGGTCCTCGGGGACGGCGGGACGACCGTGGCGAGCCAGATAGCCCGGGCTGGCACATATCACGCGCCTGACCTCGCCGACGCGCGTCCCCATCAGGCTGCTGTCCGCGAGATGACCCAGCCGCACGCCGATATCCAGATGCTCCTCCAGCAGATTGACATGGCGGTCGATCAGGAACAGACGCAGGTCGATCCTTGCATATTCAGCCAGGAATTCGGCCGCGACGGGGAGCACGTGGCGCCGCCCGAGGACGACGGGCGCCGTGACGGAGAGTTCGCCGCGCGGTTCGCTGTATTCGCCTGCTGCCGCCCGTTCCGCCTCCTCGACCTGTTCCAGGATTCGCCTGGACGCGGCGACATAGTCGCGGCCCGCATCCGTCAGCGCGACCCGCCGGCTGGTGCGGACGAGAAGACGGGTTCCAAGGTGCTGTTCGAGATCGGCCACCTTCCGGCTGACCGTGGTGAGCGGCGAGCGCAGACGGCGCGCTCCAGCCGAGAGGCTGCCCTCCTCGACGACGGCGAGAAGTACCGACATCGCGTCGAAGCGATCCATTCCATCCTCCCGAATTTCGGGAGGAAACGTCCCGATTTCTCTGAATAGCTCAGTTTCAATGAAGGCTCTAGCATCCTCTTCAATCCCGCGAGGGGCGCGCCTGACGGCTGCCCTCGCAGCTTAGGAGACTTCAATGACCGCCTTATCCCGCCGGGCCTTCTCCCTCTCCGTCCCCGCCCTTGCCCTCCCCGCCCTGGCCGCAGCGTCCGGTCTGTCCGTCGGCGGCGCGCTGGCGCAGGCGCAGCCGATCGCCTCCAGGGCCGGCCCGCCTCTGGCGCGGATCTCGATCGGTCGGTTCACGGTGACCGCGCTGACCGACGGCTTTGCCGACATGCCATTCTCCTATTTCGTGGGCCGGCTGCCCCAGGAGATCGAAGCGGCGGCGGCGGCGCAGTTCGCAGCCCGCCCCAGCGGCATCCGCCTGATGTTCACCCAGTACCTGATCGAGGACGGCGAGCGGCGAATCCTGATCGATACAGGGCCGGCCGGCTTGCTTGGGGAGAGCGGAAAGCTGCCCTCCGCCCTGGAGGCCGTCGGGGTCGGACCCGAGAGCATCGACGCGGTCATCGTGACCCATATGCATCGTGACCATATCGGCGGCCTGGTCGCGGGCGGGCGCCGGAATTTCCCGAACGCCGAGATTCATGTCGACAGACGCGAGATCGCCCACTGGACCGATCCGGCCAAGCGCTCGACGGCGCCTGGCTTCCTGAAGAGCAGCTTCGATGCATCGGCGGAGTTCATCCGCCTCTATCCGAAGCTGCAAGCGATCGATGGCGAGCGCAGCATCACGCGCGGCGTCTCGATCGTCGACCTGACGGGCCACACGCCCGGACATATCGGGGTGCGCGTCGAGGATGGCGGCAAGAGCCTGCTCATGGTCTCGGACATGCTCTTCCATCCCTCCCTCCATCCGGCCGCCACCGATATCGGCTTCGTCTTCGAGCAGGATCCGGCGGCGGCCCGCGCGATGCGCGCCCGCTTCTTCCCGCGCGCGGCCGAGGAGAAGGCATTGATCGCCGCAACACACATGCCATTCCCGGGGCTTGGCCACATCGTGTCCGATGGCGGCCGGCTGCGCTGGCTTGCCGCAGAATGGGCCCAGCAGGGGTGAATGGCCTTGCTGCGCTCGACGCAATTCCTCCGGGCCGGCGGCTGCGCCGGTTCGGATATCGGAGGCTCGCATGCTTCACAAATATCTCGAGATCGCTTCGACCCCGGCCGTCAAGAATGCGCGCCAGCACTACGGCAGCGCGGGTCAATATGCCAGGATCGACGGAACGCTCGATCCTGGAGCAGCACCCCGAAACCACCTGCTTGGCCCGGATGAGGAGGCGTTCATCGCCCGGCGCGGCGAGTTCTATCTCGCCTCTGTTTCGGAAACGGGCTGGCCCTATGTCCAGTTCCGCGGCGGACCGATCGGCTTTCTGAAGGTTCTCGGTAGCAAGACCCTTGGCTTCGCTGATTATCGCGGAAACAGGCAATACATCACCACGGGCAATGTCGCCGGGAACGACAGGGTCTCGCTCTTCCTTATGGATTATGCCCAGCAGCGGCGCCTGAAGATCTTTGGGCATATGCATGTCGTCGACGTGACCCTCGACACCGCACTGGCGGCCAGGCTGGCGGTTCCCGGCTACGACGCCCGTGTCGAACGGGCTGTCACGATCACGATCGAGGCCTTCGACTGGAATTGTCCGCAGCACATCACCCCGCGCTTCAGCGAGGCCGAGCTCGCGGAATGGCTGGAGCCGGTCAAAGCCAGATTGGCGTTCCTCGAAGACGAGAACCGCAGACTGAAGAATCGCCTGGAGCAAGGTGCGGCATGATGCGTCGGCCGTGGCTCGGAAAGGCCCCGACGCGCCCATCCTGCCGCCCATGCCGCGGGTGGCACCACCTGCCGATCACTCAGAACGTGATCTTGACCGATGGAGCGCTGCGTTCGGCCTCGCCATGGAAGACGGCCTCGATATTGTTGCCGGCGGGATCGAGCAGGAAGGCGGCGTAATAGCCGGGATGATAGGGGCGCTCGCCCGGCGCGCCGTTATCCCTGCCGCCGCTGTCGAGGCCAGCCTTGTAGAAGGCGTCGACCATGGCGCGGTTCCTGGCCTGGAAGGCGATATGGTGCCGGCCCGTGAGCTCGCCCTGCGCCGCCTTGCTCTGCGCGCTCGAGACGAAGAGTTCGTCCACCCAGAAATAATCCTCGGCCGTCCCGCCGATCGGAATGTGAAGTTCGCGGAAGATGCCCTCGTAGAAGCGGCGGCAGGCGCCGAGGTCCGCGACAACGAGCTGGATATGATCGATCAGCCGGCCGCGATGTAGTTCCTGGGTTTCCATCTGTTCCTTCCGATTGCGCATCAACTCAGGCGAGACAGTGTGGTTCCAGGCCGTGACGAGATCTGGCAGTACCCGATCTGGCAGTACCCGATCTGGCAGTACCTGGCAGCCTCGAGAAACCCTGCCCCGACGACGAACCGGCTCCCGATGACGGGAGCCGGTCGCTGGACGTGTCGACGGTCACCGGCTCTGCCGGTCATGCAGGGGCGGGATCAGGCCCCGGCGGCGGGGAGCCTGCCGTCGGGCGTATAGCGATCCACGGCGTCAGGCAGTTGCCGGGACAGCCGGGACAGCAGCTCGTCACGGGACAGGCCCGTCTGGCGTTCGAGCTTGGCCAGGACATCGGGTCCGATCACCTGTTCCAGATCCGGCGGCGCAACATCCTGATTGGCACCCTGGCGCACCCAGGAATCGGCCTTCTCGCCCTGGCCTGCCTGTTTGAAGCGATCGATCAGCTCGCCCAGACCTCCGTTCAGGAAGCCGCCGATCCCGCCTGCGCCCAATGTGCCGCCGAGATTGCCGAGCACGGAATCCGCGCCTTTCGGGATATCGCCGGCCGGTGCACCGGTTGGGGTCGGCTGGTTGGCCTGGCCGAGCCACTCGGCGATCTTGTCGCGATTCTGGTAGCCTGCGAGGGCAACGAGGCCCAGCAGTGCCGTCATCGACGGAAAGCCCTTTTCGCTCATGAGGTCGCTCCTTGCGCTTGGGTGTCAGACGCTGTGTCGGCGGTTTGAGAAGAAGGCCCAGACCATCAGGACGATGATGGCGCCGACGACCGCCCCGATCAGGCCCGCGCCTTCCCCCGGGCGGTACCAATGAAGGGCCTGTCCCAGATAGGTCGCCACGAAGGCGCCGACGATTCCGAGAATGGCCGTCAGGACGAAGCCGGTCGGCTCGTTCGACCCAGGGGTCAGGAATTTGGCGATCACGCCGGCGAGAAAGCCGATGACGATGGTCCACACAATGCTCACGATGTCCTCCCGCAATCGCTAGGCCACATCCGAATCCGCATCAGCGGGCTCGATCGATGCGCAAGCGCATCTCCTGAACCGGCGATCGGCAAGTAGGTTCCCTTACGGCCCCGTCAGCCCAGGCGAGGCTGCCCCGCGTCGGCCGGGAACGAATTCACTGCCCGCTCCGTTTGATCCCTGGGATAGTCCGGAGTTCATGATGAAGCTGATCGCATCGGCCCAACTCGTCCATGCCTTTTCCGCGCGGGTTCAGCTCATCGGGTGGCTCCAGGCGTCACATTCCCGAGATCAATCGATCCTTATGGAGGAACTGACGGTCAACGGGGCGTTGCGGCGAGATGCCGATGTGACGTCCTCCCGAGACCGCCCGTGCCGCGCAAGCCTCTCCGCCCTGCCGTTCGCAAGCGTCGCCTGATCAAGCCGAGGGCCCCTCATGTCAGACCAGCTCGATTGCCTCGTGATCGGCGGCGGCCCCGCGGGCCTGACGGCGGCGATCTATCTTGCGCGCTTTCATCTCAGCGTCACCGTCATGGACGCGGGCCATGGCCGCGCGCTGCAGATCCCCTGCACCCATAATCATGCCGGCTTTCCCGAAGGCATTTCCGGTCGCGAGCTGCTCTCGCGGATGCGGTCGCAGGCAATCCGGTACGGCACCTGGATTGTCGATCGCCACGTCGAGGCGCTGACCCACGACGGTTCCGGCTTCGGGGCGCACGGGCGGGACGTCGACATCAAGGCGCGCTCGGTTTTGCTCGCCACCGGCGTCACGAACCGTCGCCCCCCGATTGCCGACGCGCTCCATGCCGAGGCGCTCATGCTGGGCCGCCTGCGCTACTGTCCGGTTTGCGACGGCTACGAGGTCACCGGGCAGAACGTCGCGGTCATCGGCTCCGATGCCGGCGCTGCGAATGAATGCGAATTCCTGCGGTCGTATACGGCGCGGGTCAGCCTTGTCCTCGATGGAACCGAGGGCCTTGCCGCCCCCCTGAATGAGCGTCTCGCGGGTCTCGGGGTTCGCATCATCGGCGGACCCGCGCAGGAATTCCGGCTGGAGGAGGATGGCCTGAGCCTGTCTTCGGCCGCGGGGCGGCTGCGCTTCGACACCGTCTATCCCGCCCTTGGCTCGGTCGTTCATTCCGACCTCGCGACCGCATTGGGCGCGGCCGTGACGGATGATGGCTGCATCCAGGTCGATCGCCACCAGCGCACCAGCATCGCGGGATTATACGCGGCCGGCGATGTCGTGATCGGTCTCGACCAGATCAGTCATGCCATGGGTCAGGCCGGCGTGGCCGCGACCGCGATCCGCAACGATCTCGCCGCATCCCGTCCGCAGCTGCGCTAGTCATGGCGGCAAGCCCCCTCCCTTCTGCGACGCCGGCGACAAGGATATTCCAGATCATCCGCTTCGCCGGCTTTCAATCCGGAACAGAGAAGGCCTGCCGAGTGTCGAGGCAGTCCCCGGCGACCATCGCAAAGATTATGGGGGATGAGATCGCCAGTATTCCAAATTCTCCCACTGCGCTCGCTCGACAGGGGTTGGTGCCGGTGCCGGAATTGTCTGTACTGGCAGGTATGATTCGATCGAGGGCCAAAGACTGGCCGCATCAGCCTGCGGTAAGAACGTGTTAATCTTTGTTAATCAATGGTTCCGACATGTCGATCGCTCCAAGACACCGGCCTGCGTGCCGATGAGCGTGTCCGGCCTGCGTCCGGCGCTCGGCCCGGCTCGCGGCCAGACCAGGGGGCGGCTCGCAACCCTTGCCGCCGCGGCCTTGCTGGGTGCGATGGCGGCAGGCTGCGGTGAGCAGAGGCTGACGGATGCCGAACTGTCGTTTGCAACACGCTCCATCGCCGTCGACCCGAGCCGCGCCCTCATCGTGCTGCCGCCGGGCGGGCCAGCGGTCGTGAACGTCACGCAGCGCAGCTACGAAAATGCCGTGTCCCAGACCGTTACGCTCGCCACGCGAGGCCGGACGCCGGGCGAGAATGCGATCTATGCCGCCTTCCTGACGGCGGCGGATGTTCCCGATACGAATGGTGTGGAAGGCAGGCTCCTCTCGCTTCCGAGCATCGAGGATTTCGCGATCGCGCGCGAGATGGAGGAGCGGCTTCCGGGCGTCGCCATGGTGCCGTCGGCCGCCTATGTGCAGAACCGCTACGGCCCGTTCGGCTATGCCTTTGGCCGCGGCCCCGGGGGCGATGGCTGTCTTTACGCCTGGCAGCGCGTCGCAAGCGATGACAGCCTTTTCCGCCCCAGATCGGGCGTGATCTCCGTGCGCCTGCGGATCTGTGCGCCGGGAGCGTCGGAAGCCGCCTTGCTGCGCCTCGCCTATGGGTTTTCCGTCAACGCCTCGCTCAGGCGCGCAGGCTGGAACCCGATCGGGGATGCGCCATCGCCGTCCCCCGATCTCGGCGAGGCCGGCGCGCCGATCTATCCCCTGCCCCAGGCATCCATGCCCCAGGCATTCCTGCCTGAGGCGGTCGAGCGGCCACCTCCGGTTGCCCGCCCGAAACGTCCGCAGCCGGCCCGTACCGAGGTGAGAGACCCTGTCCCGGACAGGCCTTTGCCGGACCGACCCCTGGAAGGATACCCGACCGTTCCGCCGCCCTTGTCGCCTTGACCGCAACCAGGATCACCTGAAGACCGATGCGAACAACGATCTACGTCATCGTCTGGGCTGTGATCGCCGCCTTGGTCGTGGTGCTGATCACCTTGCCGATCAGCCTGCAGGCGCATCTGATCGCGGGGGCGATCGTGGTCACGGCGATGATCGCGCTGAAGTTCCTGCGGCCTGACGGCGTCTGGCGGCTGATCGCGCTGGGATTGGGAACGGCGATCGTGCTGCGCTACATCTATTGGCGCACGACGAGCACCTTGCCGCCGGCGAACCAGATCGAGGACTTCATCCCGGCGATGATCCTCTATCTCGCCGAGTTCTATAATATCGGCATGCTGTTTCTCAGCCTGTTCGTGGTCGCGCTGCCCTTGCCGCCGCGCAAGACACCGCCGGTCGACCTGGAGAATGCGCCCACCGTCGACGTCTTCGTGCCGACCTATAACGAAGAGGCGGACCTGCTGGCGACGACGCTCGCGGCTGCGCTCGCGATGGATTACCCGGCCGATCGCCTGAAGGTCTTTCTCCTCGACGATGGCGGAACCGACGAGAAGTGCAACGCGGATAATTTCGTGGCCGCCAACGCCGCCAAGGAGCGCCGGGGGACGCTGCAAAAGCTATGCGAGGGCCTCGGCGTCACCTATCTGACGCGCGAGCGCAATATCAGCGCCAAGGCCGGTAACCTCAACAACGGTATCGCTCACTCCGAAGGCGAGTTGATCGTCGTCTTCGATGCCGATCATGCGCCCGCACGGTCCTTCCTCGCGGAGACCGTGGGCTTTTTCGGCCAGGACCCGAAGCTGTTCCTGGTGCAGACGCCGCATTTCTTCATCAATCCCGACCCGCTGGAGCGCAATCTCCAGACCTTCAAATACATGCCGTCCGAGAACGAGATGTTCTACGGCATCATCCAGCGCGGTCTCGACAAATGGGACGCCTCGTTCTTCTGCGGTTCGGCTGCGGTGCTGCGCCGCCAGGCACTCAAGACCACCAATGGCTTCGCTGGACGTAGCATCACGGAAGACGCCGAGACGGCGATCACCCTGCACGCCACCGGCTGGCACAGCGTCTATGTCGACAAGCCGCTGATCGCCGGGCTGCAGCCGGCGACCTTTGCGAGCTTCATCGGGCAGCGCTCGCGCTGGGCGCAGGGCATGATGCAGATCCTGATCTATCATCGCCCGCTGTTCAAAACCGGTCTCTCGCTGCCGCAGCGGCTCTGCTACTGCTCCTCGGCGCTGTTCTGGCTGTTTCCCTTCGCGCGCTGGATCTTCCTGATCTCGCCTCTGTTCTACCTGTTCTTCGGATTGCAGATCTTCACGGCATCGGGGGCGGAGTTCTTCGCCTATATCCTGAGCTATATGGTCGTGAACCTGATGATGCAGAACTATCTCTATGGCCGCTATCGCTGGCCATGGATCTCGGAACTCTACGAGTTCATCCAGTCGGTCTACCTGCTGCCTGCGGTCGTCTCGGTCCTCATCAATCCGGGCAAGCCGACCTTCAAGGTCACGGCCAAGAACGAATCTCTGGAAACCCGTCGCGTCTCCGAGCTGGGGCTGCCGTTCTTCATCATTTTCGGCGTCCTGGCGCTCGGTGTCGTCGCTACCTATTGGCGGATCATCACCGAGCCCTACAATGCCGACACGACGGTGGTCGTCGGCCTCTGGAACCTGCTCAACCTGCTGATGGCGGGCTGCGCGCTCGGCGTCGTCTCCGAGCGGCCGGAGGGGCGCGCGGCCCGGCGCTTCGCAGTGCGGCGACGCGGCGAGATCACCATCGACGGGCAGACCGCGCCGATCGTCACCGAGAACGCCTCCGTCGACGGCGTCGGCATCCGCGTTCTGTCCCATGTTTTCGACAAGCTGCCTGTCGGCAGCGAGGCGCTCATTTCTTTCGAGACCACGATCAACATGCCGGCCGGCACGCTGCCGGTGCGTGTGATGCGCCTGGCGCCTGACGACAAGGGTTTGCTGATGGGCTGCCGCTACGCCCCGAGCGAAGCCCTGCACAGCCGCATGATCGCCGATCTCGCCTTTTCCGACGCCGAGCGTTGGACCCTGTTCCAGAAGGCGCGGCGCCAGAACATGGGGGTCGTCTACGGCACGATCCGCTTCCTGCGGATCGCGATCTTCCAGACGAGCCGCGGCTTGTCTTATTTCTTCGGCCTTTACCGCCTGACACGCTCTTCGGCGACACCGGCGAGGCCAGCGGAATGAGGCTGCAGCCATTCTCCCTGATGGCCGCCATGGCCCTGCCGCTGTTCTGCGGCGCCAGCATGGCCCAGGACGGGCGCGTGCAGCCAGCCCCGGCCGAGCCGGCCCCGTTCATGATCGCGCCTCCGGAGCAGCCGCCGGCCGCAAAGCCCCCCGTGGCACCGGCTGCACCTGCTGCTGAGCCCCCTGCCCCGAGCCAGCCGCCGAAGTCCGCGACGGCAGCGACTGCGCCCGTCCCCTTTGCGTTCAAGCCGTTGCTTCCTGCCGCCCGCGTCACCCTGGAAGGCGAGAGCGACAGCCGCAACTGGGCTTTCTTCCTGACGCAGGACGAAGCCGCTGCCGATCTGAACCTGGACGTGGCATTCCAGAATGCCCTCGTCGTGATGCCGGAAGCCTCGCGGTTGACCGTGCGGATCAATGGCGAGCGCGTCATCGAGCAGCCGATTGCATCGTCGGACCGGCTGGCGCGGCTCTCGGTCGCGATCCGCAAGGCGCTTTTGCGCGCAGGCGAGAATACGATCGGTTTCGAGGTCGTGCAGCGCCACCGCACGGATTGCACCCTGGCATCCACCTATGAACTCTGGACGCGCATCGACGGTGCCGGCACGCGACTGAGCTTTCGCAGCCCCGATGCCGCGCAGCTGCGTTTGCGAGGCATCGACGATCTGCCGTCGATCGGCGGGGACGAAAGCGGCCAGACGACGATCAACATCGTGGCGCCCAGCGCGTCGCGGGCGATCGCGGGCAACACCATTCTCGCCGTAGCCCAGGCCGTGGCCCTGCGCGGGCGCTTCGGGCAGGTCGTGGTGCGGGTTTCCGAACGGCCGCCGGAGCGGCTGCGGCCGGGCTCGCTGACGGTTGTGATCGGGACAGCGAACGAATTGGGCGAGCTACTCGGCTCGATTCCGGAGGAAGCGGCCACCCGCAGCTTCCTCGGCTTCGTCGCCAGTCCGAAGCTGGGTCCGGCCACACTTCTCGTCACGGGCCAGGGCTGGCCGGATATCGAGGCGGTCGTCGCCAAGATCCTGACCGAGCCGGTTTCGAGGCCGACCAATATCAACCGCACAAGCATGGATACGGCGAGCTGGCACACGCCGAACCCACCTTACGTTACGGGCCGGCAGGTGCTGCGCTTCGCCGATCTCGGCGTTCCCACCCAGGAATCGACCGGCCGGCGCATGCGGGTGCGCGCCGTCGTCGCAATGCCCGGCGACTTTTTTGCGAACGCCTACGGTGAGGCCACGCTTCTTCTCGACGGCGCCTATTCCGCGGAGGTCCTGCCCGGCGTCAGCCATATCGAGATCTTCGTCAACGGCAATGTCGCCGCGACCGTGCCGCTCAACACGACGACCGGCGGCCTGTTCCAGCAATTCCCCATCACCGTGCCGATGCGGCATTTCCGGCCGGGGATCAATGAGCTCTGGCTCGAGGCCGTCACGATCGCGAGAACCGATCTGAGCTGCGGGCCCGGCGCGACGCTGCCTGGCAAGAGCCGTTTCGCGCTGTTCGATGCCACCTCGCTGGCCGTTCCGGATTTCGCGAAGATCGGCGTCAAGCCAAACCTCGCCGCCGTTTCCGGCACGGGATTTCCCTACTCGGTGGCGCCGCGCGTGGCCCTAGTCATGGGCCGGCTCGATGCCGCCAATTACGGTGCGGCGGCGACTCTGCTGGCGCGCCTGGCCCAGCGCGCCAGCCGGCCCATCGCGGTCGATCCGCTGGCGAACGCCGCCACCGTGGGAGATCGCCCGGCGCTGATCGTCGGCGCCGTCGGCCAGTTGCCAAGCGGCCTGCTGCCGCGCGTCGGCATCGCCGACACCGTCCGCACCACATGGCCACAGCGCGCCGACGCCGTCGTGGTCTCGCCCGATGCGGATGGCACGGCCGTGTTCGACGCCGTGCTCAACCGTTTCCAGGGCCGCCAGACGACACCGGAAGATTCAGGCGGCGTGCCGCAATCCACGAACGAGATCCGCGACCGGTGGCGGAACTCGCTCGGTGGCCCGCTGGCCCGCTATCTCGTTGCCTTCGACGGCTGGCTGCAGCGCACCTTCGACCTGTCATTTGCCCAATTGCGCACACCGTCGCGCTCGTCTTCGCTCTACGAGCCTGCCGAGGGAACCGACCTGATCGCAGCCCAGGCCGCCGATCCGGATACCCGGCAGGTCTGGACCGCCTTCGTCGCCCGGCGCGAAGAGGCGCTCGAGAGCAGCGTTGCCCGGATCGTGACGCCGGGCAATTGGGCTGCCATGGCCGGCAGGATCACGGCTTTCCGGGGTGGGCAGGAAACACATGTCCTCTCCGCCGACCGCACCTCCTTCTTCATGACGCGGCCCTTCAGCTTGACAAATATGCGCCTCGTCCTCGCCAACTGGATGTCGAGCAATATCGGCACCTACGCGCTGACGCTCCTGGCCGCCTGCATCAGCCTCGGCATCGGCACCGCGTTGATGCTCGGACGGTTGGGGCGGCGCTCATGAGAAAGCTCCTGGCTACATTCTCAGCCACCATGATGCTTCTCACATCGGCCCTGTCTGCCTCCCTCCCCGACGGCGCATGGGAGCTCTACCGGCAAAAATTCGTCACGCCCGAAGGGCGCGTGATCGACGATGCCAATGGCGGGATCAGCCATAGCGAGAGCCAGGGCTATGGCCTGCTGCTCGCCTGTCTCGCGGGCGACCGCAGCAGCTTCGCCAGCATATTCGCGTTCACGCGCACAGAGCTCCTGATCCGCGACGACGGGCTCGCGGCCTGGCGCTGGGACCCCAAGGCGAGCCCCCATGTCACCGACATCAACAATGCCAGCGACGGCGATCTGCTGATCGCCGAGGCCCTTGCCTGCGCCGGCGCGCGCTGGGCCATGCCGGCCTACACGGCGGCGGCGCGCCAGATCGCCCGGTCATTGGCCAAGGTCGCGCTGTTGAAGCGCGGTGGCGAGACCTGGCTGATGCCCGGCGCGGTCGGCTTTTCCGAGAAGGACCGGCCCGACGGGCCCGTGGTCAATCCATCCTACTGGGTGTTCGAGGCGCTGCCGGCGCTCGCGCAGCTCACCGGCGATCAGAGCTGGATGCAGGTGCAGGCGAGCGGCCTGAAACTGCTCGACACGCTTGCCAAGGCGAAGATGCTGGCGCCGGACTGGGTCTCGATCAAGGACACGCCCAGGCCTGCCGACGGCTTCCCGCCCCAGTTCGGCTACAACGCCATCCGCATCCCGCTCTATCTGATGCGGGCGGGGCTGGCCGACAAGGCGCGCATGGAGCCGTTCCGCAAGGCATGGGCCGGCGGGACTGCCGTGATCGACGTCAAGACCGGCAATCCCGTCGAGCCGCTGCCCGACGCCGGCTATCGCATTCTCGCGGCCGCGATGGCCTGCGCGCTCGACAAGACGCCAATCCCGGCGGAATTGAAGACCTTCCAGCCGACGGCCTATTATCCCTCGACCCTGCATCTTCTGTCCCTCTCGATGCTCCGCGAGAGGTATCCGCAATGCATGTGAAATACGCCGTCCTGGCGATCGTCCTCGCGAGTGCCGCGTTCTATGCCTTCGGCCGCCATGGCCGGGAGGTCGATCTGTCGTTGACGCCGCCTGCGGCGATCCGTCAGGCGGCCGCGGCCGGAAGCTCTTCCCCTGACAGCCAGCAACCCGCGCCGGAACTCGCTCAGGCGCAGCCGCCGGCGACCCCGCCCGGCCAACCGGCGCAGCGGCCCCCCGTCGTCGACGAGAGTGCCTTGCGCTATTTCGCATCTCAGGGCGACACGCGGCGCCTGGAGGCCGAGCTTGCCCGGCTGCGCGCCCTCTATCCGGAATGGAAGCCGCCCGCCGACCTGACGTCTCCGGCTCAAACCGGCGATCCCGAGCTCGAGCGGCTTTGGAAGCTCTTCTCGGAAGGCAAGATCGCCGAGGTCCGGGCCGCGATTGCGCAACGCGGCACCAGAGAGCCGAACTGGCGTGCGCCTGTCGATCTCGTCGCCCGGCTCGACGCCGCCGAGGCGGCGCAGCGGCTGGTCAATGCCTCCAATGCGCGGCAATGGGAGCAGGTGATCCGGATCGGCACCGAGACGCCGGCCTTGCTGACCTGCGCGAATGTCGATGCGCTGTGGCGGGTGGCCGAGGCCTTCGTGCAGACCGGCAAGCCCGAGCGGGCGCGGGACGCCTATTCCTATGTGCTGGGCAACTGCAACACCCCGGCAGAACGGATCGGGACGATGCAGAAGGCGCTGGCGACGCTGCCCGATACGCTGACGGACGCGCTTCTGGCGCAGGAGAGGCAGACCGAATTCTCCAGCATCCGTGACGAGATCGCGCGGCGGCGCATCGGGCGGGCTGCCGAGGATACCAAGCTCACCGTATCCGCCGACGACATCCGGCGGGTCGAGGCGCTTGCGAACGCCGCGACGACGCCGGACGATGCCATCCTGCTCGGCTTCTACACGCTGCGCCACAATGATCCGGTCAAGGCGGAGGCGCTGTTCCAGTCCGCCTTGCAGCGCAAGGGCGGAGCCAAGGCGGCGGAAGGCGCGGTGCTCGCGCTGGCCGCCAATCGCAAATATCGCGAGGCCGAGGCGCTGGGTTCGCAATGGCTGGACGCAGGCGCCGCCAACCGCAAGGCCTATCTCGACGCGGTGACGTCGCTGATCACGCAGGAACCGGCTCCGAAGCTGGATCGCGCCGTCGTCGAGCGGATCGCGAAGACCGTTGCGACCGACCGCTACGCGCCAGGCGCGGCCGGTCTCGGTTGGTATGCCTATAATGCCGGCCAGACCTCCCCGGCCGAGACATGGTTCGAAACCGCCCTCTCCTGGGACCGTGGCTATGAGCCGGCCGCCTATGGGCTTGCCCTGGCACGGCAGCGCCTGCGGGACCAGGCCGGCCTGCGCGCGATCGTCAACGACTGGGGCGGCCGCTCCGAACGGATCGCCGCGCTGCTCGATCCGCGCCGCAACCGCGCCTCGCGCGGCCAAGATGCGCATGGCCAGGATGCGCGTGACCAGCAGCAGCGCCGGGATGATGTCGCCGCTCCGGCCGTGCCGGTCATACGCGAGCGAGACCCGATCGAACCCGCACTGAGCCGCCCGGTGCGCTCCCGGGCAGCCCGGCAGACCGTCCAGACCGTCCAGGCCGATAGCGACGCTGAGCCTGTCCGGCGCCGCCAGGCGGCAGCGCCCGCTTCCGGCAGTTGCGGCAATGGCCAGTCGGGCGCGGCAGCATTGCAGCGCGGCTGGTGCCTGCTCAACCTGAAGCGCCCTGCGGCTGCGGCCGAGGCTTTCGAGGCCGCGATGCGCAGCAGCTCGGGCCAGGTCGCGGCCGACGCGGCCATGGGCAAGACCTATGCGAAGCTCCAGCAAGGCCTGACGGCGGAGGCCAATGTCGCGGCGGCGCAGACCAATCCGGCTCCCGCGCAGCGCCGCGAACTCTCGGCGCTGCTGCTCTCCGAGCGGTTCTATGCGCAATATGACAACAAGGACTTCAACGGCGCCCTGGTAACCCTGTCGGAACGTGCCCGTCTTGCTCCCGAAACCACCGACCTGATGATGATGCGCGGCTGGTCCTACTTCCATCTCGGCCGCTACACCGATGCCAGCAGGGTCTTCACGGCGCTCTACAGGAGCAACGGGTCGCCGCAGGCGCTGGCCGGATTGACCGCGATCGGCGATGTGACGCGCCAGAACAGGTACTGATTTCGCGCACGGTCAGTGACTGAGGCCGGGCGAGCACCGCTTCATCTCCCGCGTATGGCCAACCGACAAAGGCGCGAGTCTTTGCCGCGGGAACCGATAGCCGGGCCGATCGTTTGACTGTCTCGCATCAGCTTATGACAGGACGGGAGGTCCGCCATGCCTCTGATCGACGAAGCCAAACCCGTGGCCGCGGGGGTGAGCGCGGCAGGTCGTCGGGATGATCCGCGCGTCCAGAGAATTGCCAGGGCGATGTGTCGCGCCGCGCGCATCGACCCCGAGCAGCCGGCCGGAACGGTGGCGATCTTCACGATCATGCACTGCCACGCCGGACGGTCGGAGAATGATCCGGCCTGGATGTTGTTCGCGCGTCAGGCTGAACTCTTCATCGCCATGAATCCCGACGTAGTCGAACCGCTCTGAACCGTCACGGAGACGCCGACAGCCTCGGCGAACCCAGCCCCTCGCGGTTTCGGCATCAGCCGGGCTCTGTGCAAGCGCCCGGAAGTTTGTCACCATGGGCGCAGGTCCCAGCGGGTCTCGATCCTACGGGACTTGGGTTCCTGGGGGCTTGCATCCCCGGGATCGATCATTGCGGGGCATACGGATGACGTTCCGGTTGCTTGTCTCGATTGCGGTGATGGCGCTGGCGCTCGGCGCCTGCAACGACCGGCAAGCCGCGCAACCTCCGGCCGCCCCGCCTGCGCCCGCCGTCGGCATCCAGCCCGCCACCAAGAAGGGCGTGACCTGGTCCTATTCCTTCGTCGGCCGCATCAAGGCGCCCGAAAGCGTGGCGCTGATCGCCCGCGTGCAGGGCTTCCTCGACAAGATCCAGTTCACCGAGGGGCAGGAGGTCAAGGCCGGCGACACGCTCTACCAGATCGAGAAGGTGCAATATCAGGCGCAGCTCGACCAGGCGACGGCCAACCTCGCCGCCGCCAAGGCCCAGGAGCTCAACGCTCAGCTCACCTATGCGCGCTCGCAGGACCTGGTGAAGACGCAGGCCGTCTCGCAGGCGACGCTCGACAGCAACCGCGCCGCTCTCGACGTCGCCCATGCCTCGGTGCTGCAGAACCAGGCGGCACTGACCCAGGCCAAGGAAAATCTCGGTTACACCGACATCATCGCCCCGATCGCCGGCCGCATCGGCCGCACGGCCTATACGCAGGGCAATCTCGTCGGCCCCAGCAGCAACCCGCTCGCGACCATCGTCAGCCAGGACCCGATGTATGTCCTGTTCCAGGTCAGCGTGCGCCAGCTCGAGGAACTCCGCGAGGCGCGCCGGCGCGAGGACGGCAGCCAGAGCAAGATCGCGATCACCGTGCGCCTGTCCTCCGGCAAGGAATACCCCCATCCCGGCGTCTGGAACTATACCGACCCGCAGGTCGACCAGCAGACCGACACCGTGACCATGCGGGCCTCGCTGCCCAACCCCGATCGCCAGCTGATCGACGGCGAATTCGTCTCGGTCGAGGTCCGCGAGCGGAGCCAGCAGGCACGCCTCGTCGTGCCGCAGGCGGCCGTCCAGGTCGATCAGGCCGGCAGCTATGTCATGGTTGTCGACAAGGACAGCAAGGCCCAGCAGCGCCGCATCAAGCTGGGCCCGCAGCAGGACGCCGATGTCGTCGTCGAAACCGGATTGACCGAGGGCGAGAACGTCATCGTCGAAGGCCTGCTCAAGGTGCGCCCCGGCCTGACCGTCTCCGCCACGCCCGTTGCTCCGGCAAGCGGGAGCTAGACGTGATCTCGTCGATCTTCGTCGACCGGCCGCGCCTCGCCTTCGTCGTCTCGATCGTCATCACGCTGGCGGGCCTCATCGCCATCTTCACGATCCCGGTTGCGCAGTTCCCCGATATCGTGCCGCCGCAGGTCACCCTGACCGCGAGCTATCCCGGCGCCGATGCCGAGGTGGTCGAGACCACCGTCGCCCAGCCGATCGAGCAGCAGATCAACGGCGTCGACAACGCGCTCTACTACCAGTCGACCAGCGGCGCCGACGGCAGCTACACGCTCAACGTCACCTTCGCGCTCGGCACCAACCCGGACATCAATACCGTCAATGTCCAGAACCGCTCGTCGCTGGCCCAGCCGCAGCTCCCGACCGAGGTCACGCGTCAGGGCCTGACCGTCCGCAAGAAATCCGCCGCGCTGCTGCAGGTGGTCGAGATCCACTCGCCGAAGCACACATTCGACTCGCTCTATCTCAGCAATTACGCGACGATCAACCTGGTCGACGCGCTCGCCCGCATCAACGGCGTCGGCCAGGTCAGCCTGTTCGGCCCGCTCGATTACTCGCTCCGGGTCTGGCTCGATCCGAACCGGCTGACGGCGCTCAGCCTGACACCGAGCGACGTCATCTCCGCGGTCCAGGGCCAGAACGTGCAGGCGGCGCTCGGCCGCATCGGAGCCGCCCCGGTCAGCAGCGACCAGCAATACCAGCTCACGGTCAAGACGCAGGGCCGCCTCACCAAGCCGGAGGAATTCGCCAATATCGTGCTGCGCACCAATCCGGGCGGCTCGGTCGTGCGCGTCAGGGATGTGGCGCGCGTCGAGATCGGGGCCCGCACGGCCGATCGCTACAGCCGTTTCAACGGCGCGCCGGGCGCCGCCATGGGCATCTACCAGTCGCCCGGCGCCAATGCGATCGATGTCGCCAAGAAGGTGCGGGCGACGATGGAGGCGCTCTCCAAGCGCTTCCCCGAGGATCTCGCCTACGGCATCTTCTTCGACACCACGGTCTTCGTCAGCGCCACGATCGACGAGGTCATCCGCACCCTGCTCGAAGCCTTCGTGCTGGTCGGCCTCGTCGTCTTCCTCTTCCTCGGCAAGCTGCGCACCACCATCATCCCGCTGGTCGCGGTACCGGTCTCGATCATCGGCACCTTCGCCGTCATGCTGGTGATCGGCTTCACCGCCAACACGGTCTCCCTGCTCGCGCTCGTGCTCGCCATCGGCATCGTCGTCGACGACGCCATCGTGGTGATCGAGAATGTCGAGCGCGTCGTCGAGGAGGAGCCGGAGCTTTCGATCGCGGACGCGACCAAGAAGGCGATGGCCGAGATCACCGGGCCGATCATCGCCATCACCTTCGTGCTGCTCGCGGTCTTCGTGCCGGTCGCCTTCATTCCCGGCATCAGCGGCCAGCTCTTCCGGCAATTCGCGGTCGCCGTCTCGACCGCCATGCTGATCTCGGCAATCAACGCCCTGACGCTGAGCCCGGCGCTCTGCTCGATCCTGATCAAGCGCGGCCATGGCGGCGGCGGGCCGATGCGCTACGTGATGAACGGCATCGACAAGGTCCGCGACGGCTATGCCGCGATCGTCAGGCGCCTGGTCAGGGTCGCCGTCGTCGTCCTGTTCGTGCTCGCCGGCATCCTGGCCGCGACGGGCGGGCTGTTCCTGACCACGCCGCAGAGCTTCCTGCCGGAAGAGGACCAGGGCGCCTTCTTCATCGCGATGCGCCTGCCCGAAGGCGCCTCGGTGAACCGGACCGCGGCCGTGGTCGAGCAGGTCGAGAGCATCGTCCGGCCGGTCGCCGGCGTCCAGGGCGTGCTTTCCGTCGTCGGCTTCAATTTCATCGACGGCCTCGCCTCCTCCAACCAGGCCTTCTTCGTCATCCGCCTGAAGCCGTTCGAGGACCGCAAGGATCCGGCGCAAGGGGTCGGCGCGATCATCGGGGCGCTGCGGCCGCAGCTTGCCGCCGTGCAGCAGGCAACGGTCTTTCCGTTCAACCTGCCGCCGATCATCGGGCTCGGCAGCACCGGCGGCTTCCAATATGTGCTCGAAGCCCTGCAGGGCCAGTCGCCGACCGACATCGCAGCCACGATGCGCGGCCTGCTCATCGCCGCCAACCAGCAGCCCGAGCTCGCCGCGGTCTTCAGCACCTTCGCCGCCGACACCCCGCAGATCTATCTTGATATCGACCGCGACAAGGCGCAGGTGCTCGGCGTCCAGATCGCCGACATCTTCAACGCCCTCCAGGCGACGCTCGGCGGCTTCTACGTCAACGACTTCAACGTCTTCGGCCGGACCTGGCAGGTCAATGTCCAGGCCGAGACGCCCTTCCGCCGGGCCGTGACCGATATCGGCAAGATCTATGTCCGCGGCAAAACCGGCGCGATGGTGCCGCTGAACGCGCTCTCGCAGGTGCGCCTCGTCACCGGGCCGCAGGCCCTGACCCGCTACAATGGCTACCGGGGCGCGATCGTCAACGGCTCGCCGAAGCCCGGCGTCAGCTCGGGTCAGGCGATCCAGGCCATGGAGCGCATCTCGGCGACGACCCTGCCGGCGGGCTTCGGTTTCGAATGGACCGGCACGGCCCTGCAGGAGAAGGCCGCAAGCGGCGGCACCCCGATCGTCATCGCGCTCGCCCTGCTCTTCGCCTATCTCTTCCTCGTCGCGCTCTACGAGAGCTGGAACGTGCCGATCGCGGTGCTGCTCTCGGTCACGGTCGCGGTGCTCGGCGCAGTCGCCTCGGTTGCGCTGACCGGCGTCAGCCTCGGCGTCTACGCCCAGATCGGCCTCGTCGTGCTGATCGCGCTCGCGGCGAAGAACGGCATCCTGATCGTCGAATTCGCGCTGGAGCAACGCGCCAAGGGCGAGTCGATCATCGATTCCGCCGTGTCCGGCGCCAGGCTGCGCTTCCGCCCGGTGATGATGACGAGCTTTGCCTTCATCCTCGGTCTGCTGCCGCTGGTGATTGCCACGGGGGCCGGCGCGCTCAGCCGGCGGGCGGTCGGCACGCCGGTCTTCGGCGGCATGCTCTTCGCCTCGATCTTCGGCATCTTCCTGATCCCGATGCTCTATGTCGTGTTCCAGCGGATGCGCGAGCGCAGCAGGGGCAGGCCGAAAGACGCGGCCCCGGCCAGCGAGCCGGCCCCCGCCCCGGGCCCTGGACACTGAGCCCAGGTCCGGTGCCGGAGCGTCCGCTCAGGCTTGGATCACAGATCCCGCGTGCGGTCGGGGAGCTTGTCGATCGCCTCGTCCGCGCCCTGGTCCTTCTTGAGCACGCCTTCGCGCAGAACCTTGGTGGCCGCGTCGGCCTCCTTCTTCGTGTCGCCGGGAAGAGGTGCCGTCTCGGGCGTAGCAGTGAGACCGATATCCTTGGGCTTCTTGCCGTCATTGCGGGCCGTTGCCGCGAATGTGGCAAGGGATTCGGGTTGTTTGGCCATTGGAGCCTCCCTGGTTTCCAGGGTAACCCGCCAGCCAGCGAACCTGTTCCAGGGCGTTATCGGCAACAGTCCTGGCCGAAGCCGCCGACGGTCGCGCCGCGATAGTGAAACCGGACGGCGCCCATCGGGCAAATTACCCCTTCACGGCACGACCGGCCGAGGCCGGCCTGCCGTGAGTGGACGCGGTCGCCGCGCTCAGGCGACCTTGGCGTGCACCGTTCCGATGCCCTCGACATGGCCCTCCATCACGTCACCGCGGACGATGGCGCCGACGCCCGACGGCGTGCCAGACATGATCAGGTCGCCCGGCTGCAACTCGAAAAGGCCGGAGAGATAGGAGATCATCTCCGGCACCTTCCAGATCATGTGGTTGAGATCGCCCTGCTGGCGGATTTCGCCATTCACCTTGAGCCAGACCGCCCCGTTCTCGGGATGGCCGATCGTGCTCGCAGGCACGATTTCGCTGAGCGGCGCCGAATGCTCGAAGGCCTTGCCGATCTCCCAGGGCCGGCCCGCCTTCTTGCACTCGTCCTGCAGATCGCGCCGCGTCATGTCGAGGCCCACCGCATAGCCATAGACATGCTCGAGCGCGCGCTCGACCGGGATATCCTTGCCGCCCTTGGCAAGGGCGACCACCATCTCGATCTCGTGGTGCACATTGCTGCTGCGCGGCGGATAGGGGAAATCGGCGCCATCGAGGACGACGCTGTCGGGGTTCTTCTGGAAGAAGAAGGGCGCCTCGCGGTTGGGGTCGCCGCCCATCTCGATGGTGTGGGCGGCATAGTTGCGGCCAACGCAGTAGATGCGGTGAACGGGGAACCGGCTTTGCGTCCCCCGCACCGGGACCGTGACCTGTTCCGGGGCCTGGACGACATGGTTCTGAGGCGTGGCGATATTCATCTTGCGGGATCCTTCGTTGGCAAGAGAGGTCTTCAGCGCGCGGCGGCGTAATAGCCGAACCGACGTTCGAGCCGGGCGAGCAGTTCGTTGAGGGTGAAGGCGAAGGCGAAGAGCACGAGCAGCAGCGCCCAGAAATGCTCCATCAGGAAATGCGACTGGTAGATTTCGAAGAGCGTGCCGAAGCCGACGACGGAGACCAGCAGCTGCCCTATGACCACGCCCTTGACGGCGCGGATCATGCCGAGCCGGATGCCCGCCAGGATTTCGGGGAGTGCCGCCCACAGATAGATCCGGCTGAAGGCCTGCCAGCGATTGGCGCCGAAGCTGCGCGCCATCTCGACCAGCGAGGGCGAAATGGCGCGGATGCCGGCGCGCGTGTTGAGCACGATGATCCACATCGAGAAGAGCACGACGGTCAGCACGATCGTCGTCTCGCCCAGCCCGAACAGCACCATGATGACCGGCACCAGCGCGCTGAGCGGCGCGGAGAGGAAGAGGTTCACCCAGGGCAGGAGAAGCCGGTCGGCAATGACCGAGCGGCCCATCACGATGCCGAGCGGGACGCCGACGCAGATCGCAATCGTGTTGCCGAGCAGGAAAGCGCGGCCCGTGATCAGCAGTGCGTCGAGGAAGGAGGCTGTCGGGACGATCTCGAAGACGCGCCAGATGATGCGCGACAGCGGCGGCAGGATGAAGCCGGCATCGGTATGACCGGCGATCTCCCAGATCACGGCCCAGACGAGAAGCGCCGCCATCATCGGAAGGCGGATACCTGAAATGACCATGGCCGACTCCTAGTCCAAGTAATGCCGGAGCTGCTGCCAGATCGCCTCGACGACATCGAGATAGGCACTGTCACGCCTGATCTTCTCGGGGTCGCCGCCACGGACTATCTGCGGCTCGATGATCGCCGAGACGCGGCTCGGCCGGCGCGAGAGCAGCGCAATCCGATCGGAGACATAGACCGCCTCCTCGATGCTGTGCGTGACGAAGATGAAGGATTTTCCTTCATTGGCGACGAGTTCGAGCAGCTCTTCCTGGAACTTGCGGCGGGTCTGCTCATCCACGGCCGAGAACGGTTCGTCCATCAGCACGACCTTGGCATCGACCGCCAGCGCACGCGCCAGGCCGACGCGCTGGCGCATGCCGCCGGAGAGTTCGTGCGGGTATTTCTGTTCAAAGCCCTTGAGGCCAACGCGCGCGATATGGCGTTCGGCGATCGCCTCGCGCTCGCTATGGGCGACGCCGCGCAGCTCGAGCCCGAAGGCGACATTGCGGATGACGCTGGCCCAGGGCATCAGCGCAAAATCCTGGAAGACGAAGGCGCGTTCGGGGCCGGGCCCGGTCACCTCGCGGCCATCGACGAGAACCTGGCCGCCGGTGGCGGGGATCAGGCCTGCGATGATCTTGAGCAGCGTGGTCTTGCCGCAGCCCGAGGGGCCGAGCAGCGTCGTCAGGCGCCCTTCCGGAAACTCCAGCGAGATGCCGCTCAGCGCCTCGACGCCGCCGGCATAGGTTTTCGAGACGCTGCGCACTTCGACGATCGGCCGGGCCGCGCGGGCGGGAAACGGCGGACGGTCACCGAGGTGCTGCGGCATGATGGCTGCGTTGGGGGTCATCTGCGCACCTCCGGTCGAAACAGGGTGACTTCGATCCGCTCGAGCAGCTCGATGAACAGGACCGAGAACACGATGATGGCGAGGATGGCCGCGTACATCTTGGGATAGTCGGCGACCGATTGGTTGTAGGAGATCACGTCGCCGATGCCGGTCGGCGTGATCAGCAGTTCGGCGAGGATCACGCCGATGAAGGCGGCGGCGCAGCCGAGCCGAAGGCCGGCGAAGATCATCGGGCTGGCTGCCGGCAGGATGATCAGGCGGATGCTCTGGCTGCGCGTCGCGAGAAACGAGCTGCCCATTTCGAGAAGCGATTTCGGCGTGTTGCGCACGGCGCCGAGCGTGTTCAGCACGATGACCGGCATCGCCATGATGCAGACGGTCATGACCTTGGCGGTCAGCCCGATGCCATAGGCGAAGGTCAGGATCGGGATGAGCGCCGCCAGCGGCGCCGCCTGGGCGATCACGAAGATCGGCGCGAACAGCCATTCCGAGGGTTCGTGCAACCCCATCAGCACGCCAAGCGCGACGCCACACAGAATCGAGGCGGTCAGCCCGATGACGAGCGGGTGGAGTGTGATCAGGAAGGCCTTGAACAGGGTTCCATCGGCCATGATCGCGCGCAGACCACCGAGCGTTTCCAGGAAAGTCGGAAAGGCGGGGCTGAGCGGTATCCGCCCGGCATATTCCCAAAGCGCCAGAGCGGCCGCGAAGGACACCAGGCGCAGCACGAGCGGATGGATCAGGAGATCGCGCCAGCGCTGGGCCGGAGCCCTGCCAAGCGCCGGCAGGGCAGGAGCAAGTTCGGAAATCTGCAAGGGAGAGCACTCCGCTTGTGCGCGTTTTCGAAACGAGGGGTCCCCAGGCCGGATGCTGCATGCACCGGCCCCGGGGACGGGTCCGGACGAGGCTAGCTGCCCAGGGCCTTGCGTGCCCGCTCCAGCGGCGCGAGGTACCAGAAATCCTCGACCTTCAGCTCGGCGGCCGGACCCTGCAGCTGGCCGGCCTCGGTGTAGAACTCGAAATCAGCCTTCGCGACCTCGGCGCTGCCGCCGGCCGGCGCATAGACGCCTTCCTTGGTCGCCAGCGTGTAGAATTTGGTGATGCCCTCCAGTACCTCCTTCGGCTGGTCGGCCATCAGCTTGCGCTTGACCCTCTCCTGCTCGACGATCGCCGGATTGGCCGCCATTTCCTGCCAGAGCCGCAGGAATTCGGTGACGATGACATCGACCTGCTTCTCGTTCTTCTGGATCCAGTCGGTCCGGCCGAACAGCGTCTCGTCGGAAGCCGGCTCGCTAACGCCGGGCAGGACATGGAAGCGGTCGCCCGCCTTCTCCAGCAGCAGGTTCTTGTTGGCGAGATCGACGATGGTGGCTTTGATCTGGCCCTTCATCATGCCGATGATCCGGTTCTCCGAGCCCGGCACATAGCTGCGCTCGCCAAACTGGATGCCCTCACGCTTGGCGATAATGTTGCCGATCGCCTCGGTTCCGGTGGCGCGGGCGTGAAAGGCGATCGGCTGGCCGTTCATGTCCTTCCAGGTCTTGTAGGACTTGTCCGCGACCGGGAAGAAGACGAGGCGCGTGCCCTGGAAGAGCACGCGCAGCGGCGCCTTGCTCTTCTGGACGACCGCGTAGGGCGTTCCGACGCCGAGATCCGCCTGGCCGTTGATCACGGCCTGGATGGCAAGGTCCTCCTTCGAGAAATGCGTCACCTGGTAATCGACGCCCCTCTCCTTGGCGCGCTCCAGCGCGATGATCATCGAGAGCGTCTCGGTCGACAGCACGTCTCCCAGCGCAACCCTGACCTTCGCTTGCGCCTGCGCGGCGGCGCTTCCGAGCATCAGCGCAGCGCTGACGGCGGCGGCGCCGAACAGGACGGACCTTCTCCTCAACAGCTTCATGATCTGACTCCTCCCAGAGTTCTATTTGGCTTTTTGCGCAACCTTGGTCGCAACCAATTTTATTTGGGGCACTGTCATGTGCCGGATTGATCCCGTCAAGGCTTCGATTTCCAGTAATTTTCCCGAAAATCCTTGCGCGGTGCAGCAATAATCACAACCAATATTCAAAATGGTTGCGCTCGCCCGCGATCCATGGGATCACGATCACGTTCCCCATTGCCGGTCGCACATCATGGATCAGAAAGCTCCCACCCCGCCCGATGCCGATGTCTCGGGCGTCCTGACGCAGCTCTATGGCTACATCACCGCGGCGCAGCTGCCGGATGACGGGCGCCTGCCGCCGGAGCGGGAGCTGGCCGAACTGCTAGGGGTGAAGCGCACAGAACTGCGCAAGGGCCTCGCCGCGCTCGAACGCGAGGGCCAGCTCTGGCGCCACGTCGGCAAGGGCACGTTCGTCGGCCCCAAGCCGCCGCAACTGGTCGATATCGCGGACCTGGTGCAGCGCAGCAATCCGGTCCAGGTGATGAAGGCGCGGATCGGCCTCGAGCCCGAGCTGTCACGCCTCGCGGCGATCAACGCCACGGTGGCCGAGATCGCGACGCTCGCCGAACTGAACGCCTCCTGCCGCGCCGCGACGAGCTGGCGCGAATACGAGGCTTATGACGCGCGCTTCCACCACCAGATCGCCGAGGCCGCGCATAACCCGATCCTGATCGCGCTTCTGGAAACGCTGAACGCCGTGCGCCGTGCCGTCACCTGGGGGCGGCCGCGACCGAGCCATTCAAGCCCGCCTGCCGATCATCACAGCTTCGAGGACCATGACCGGATCGTCGACGCGATCGCCCACCGCGAGCCCGGGGGCGCCGCGGACGCGATGCGCCGGCATCTGCAGAATGTCGAGGACCGGCTGATCGGGCGCTCGCCCTGAGGCAGGGCACCTCCTCGATTGCCGTTAGATACCGCCATTGCGCATGGACCCGGCAAGCATGGACCCGGCAAGCATGCCCCACGCGCTGCCGTCAGGCCCGGGCCGAAGCGGATCCCGCTGCGATGGTGTTCAACGCCGCGATCGCCTCACCCCTCAGGTCCAGCGCGCCGGCGGCGATATTCTCGCGGAGATGAGCGACCGAGCCGGTGCCCGGGATCAGCAGAATATTCGGCGCGCGCTGCAGCAGCCAGGCGAGCGCGACCTGCATCGGCGTTGCGCCGACCCGCGCCGCGACCTCGGTCAGCCCAGCCGATTGCAGGGGCGAAAAGCCTCCGAGCGGGAAGAAGGGTACATAGGCCGTGCCCGCAGCCGCCAGCTCGTCGATCAGCGCGTCATCTGTGCGGTGAACGAGATTGTAGTGGTTCTGGACGCAGACGATCTCGCAGATGCCGCGCCCCTCCCCGACCTGCTTGGCGGTGACGTTGCTGAGACCGATATGGCGGACAAGGCCCTGTTGTTGGAGTTCGGCGAGCACGGTCAGCTCGGCAGCCAAGCTGCCCTCAGCCGGGCCATGGCCATCGCCCCAGAGCCGCAGGTTGACGACATCGAGCGCCTCGAGCCCGAGATTGCGCAGATTGTCGTGCACGGCCCGCCGCAACGCGTCCGGCGAGATCGCGGGAAGCCAGGATCCGTCAGCGCCGCGCCGGGCGCCGATCTTGGTGACGATGACGAGATCGTCGGGATAGGGCGACAGCGCCTCGCGGATCAGCTGGTTGGTGACATGCGGGCCGTAGTAATCGCTCGTGTCGATATGGTCGACGCCGCAGGCAATCACCTCGCGCAACACCGCGAGCGCCGCATCCCGGTCCTTCGGCGGGCCGAATACGCCAGGCCCGGCGAGCTGCATGGCACCGTAGCCGAGCCTTTTCACCTGGCGGGTACCGAGGCGCCAGGTCGGGGATGGGCTCCTGCCAGGCATTGTCGCTCTCCTGTCGATGAAGGCACGAGACAGCGACTGGATGACCGCCGGATCAGAGCGCATAATCGGCGCCGGCCAGGCGGAATTCCATGCATTGCAGATCCATCTCGAAGACCTCAAGGCGCCCGACATTGTTGCGCGTGCCAAGGGTTTTGGCGAGGGCGATCATATGGGGAAGGTCCGGGCACGGCTTGAGCCTCGATCCCAGGCCAGGCTTCAAGGTCATCGCGGCAATCTCCTGCGCGCAATCCCAAAGATCAGGACAGCGGCGACGATCGCGGCGGCGAGGTTGTAGGCCATCCCCCCGACGAAGGCAGAGGCGTAGAGCTGGGCTTGCCCTCCTGCGTCGATGCCGGCGGCAAGCGCCGCACCGAAGAGGATGCCGACGACGGCCACCCCCAGCGCCGCACCGACTTGCTGCAGCGTTGCGACCACACCGGAAGCCATGCCTGCCTGTCCCTCCTCGACGAAACCGAGGACGAGATTGAGCAGCGGCGTCATGATGAAGCCTTGGGCCGCGCCGACCACGATCAAGGCCGGGATCAGATGCGCGACGACGAGTTCGGCGCCGGCCAGCCAGACCTGCGCGATCAGAATGCCGAGCGACACCGCATAAAGAAGTGCGCCACCGGCAATCGCTGCCGTGCCAAGGCGCGCGACGAGGCGTGGCGCCGCCATGGAGGCGATGACGAACCCGATGCTGCAGGGGACGAAACTGAGACCTGCCTCGACGGGACTGAGACCAAACCCGGTCTGCGCCAGGAGAGCAAAGCATAGAAAGAACGAGGACGATGTCGAATAGATCAGGACGACCAACAGACCGCCTTGGGCAAAGCGCGATTGACGCATGAGCTTCATATCGACGAGAGGCTCGCCGCCCGCCCGGCGCCGGCTCTCCTGCTGCCCGTAGAACGCAGCTATCAGGACGGCGGCCCCTGCCAGCGATGCAAGGGTCCAAAGCGGCCAGCCCTGCGCCGGCCCTTCGATCAGTGGCACGAGCAAGAGCGTCAGCCCCAGGCTCACGAGGGCCACGCCGGACCAGTCGAGGCTCGGACGCTCCGGCGCGTAGGTCTCGGGAATGAACGGCGCCATCAGGATGGCGATGACACCGATGGGAACATTGATCAGGAAGATCATGCGCCAACCGAGACCGAACAGGTTCGCCTCGACGAGAAAGCCGCCGACCACCTGGCCCGCGATGGCGGCAAGGCCCAAGGTCATGCCGAGCAGTCCAAAGGCGCGACGAGCGTCGTCAGCAGAGAAACTTACCCGGATCGAGGCATAGACCTGCGGAAACAGGAGTGCTGCCGCCAATCCCTGCACCACGCGCGCAGCGATGAGGATCTCGACGGTCGGCGCCAATCCGCAGAGCGCCGAGGCGAGCGTGAAACCGGCAATCCCGACGACGAAGAGCCGCCGGCGGCCGTGTATGTCGCCGAGCCGGCCACCGGTGATCAACAGCACCCCGAAGCCAAGTTCATAGCCGGCGACGATGAAGCCGATCTGCGACAGGCTGGCGCCGAGGCTGGCCTGCATGGCCGGGATCGCGACATTGACCACGAACAGATCGAAGATCGTCACGAATCCCGCCAGAAGCAGAACCGACAAACCGAGCCAGGGCGGGCGGGCCCCGCAGCTTCCTGCCGGGCTGCGCAGGGTTGGGGCCGTAGCGGTATCGGAACTCATGTTGCGTCCTCGGATTAACGACGCAACAGCCATGAAGCGGCATTGACGCTGATACAATTTAACTCATTATGCTATTACTATTTGTACGGATTGGGCCATGGCGACCTTCGATCGGACCCGACCCGAGCTTTCAGAGTTCCTGCGTGCGCATCGCGAGCGGCTGACGCCCGAGGATGCCGGCTTACCCGCCGGCAAGCGTCGGCGTACGCCCGGCCTCAGGCGCGAGGAGGTTGCCGCGCTCGCCGGGGTGGGCCTGACTTGGTACACATGGCTCGAGCAGGGTCGCAATATCGGCGTCTCCTCCGGTTTCCTCGACAATCTCGCCCGGGTCCTGAAGCTCGATGGCGCCGAGCGACGGCATCTCTTCCTGCTCGCCCAGGAGCGCCCACCGGCCGAGCCGGGAAAGACATGGTGCACGGTTCCGTCCCTGGTGAACCGGCTGATGGACGACCTCGCCCCACACGCGGCCTATATTCTTAACCTGCGCTGGGACGTGCTGGCCTATAACGACGCGGCCGAAGCCCTGTTCCGCTTCGGCAGCCAGCCTTCAAACCGGCGCAACCTGCTGTGGATGCTGTTCTGCGATCAGCACCTCGCCGATACGCTTGTGGATTGGGAAAACCAGGCGCAGGCCATGCTGGCGAGCTTTCGCCGGGATTTTGCAGGCGCGCGCGGCGATGCGGACATGCGCGCCCTGGTCGCGGAACTGGAAGATGTCTCGCCGGAATTCAAGACATGGTGGCGCAGCCCGGACGTCCACGCACCCTGCACCGGCACGCGTACGCTGCGCGTCGGGGGCCGCCCCGTCACCTTCGAACACACGTCGCTCACCGTCGATGGCGGACGGCATCTGAGATTGGTGGTCTATGCCGCCCTTGCCGCTCAAACCTCCCACGAACGGACCGAGTGCCTGCCTGCATTGGAGCAGAGCTGAGCGCTTCGCGCCCTCTGCGAAGCGTCGGTCGCGAACCAAGCCGCGGGCATGGTTTCCCGTCGGGCGAATGGACGGTTCAATATCCGTTTCTGTTTCCGCTGCGGGGATCGTCGGCCAGCTTCTCGCGATAGATCTCGCCTTCTCTTGCCCTGGCGCGCCAGGGCCGAGCCTTTTGAAGCGCAATTTCGTAGGCGGGGTCGTTCCGGTCCAGCCTTGCCATGGCCAGACCAGGCTCCGGGGATGGCGACGATTGCGCGGCCCAAGCCCCGTCCGGTCCAATGATGCCGGCGGGGCCCTTGGAGGCGTCCTGCGCGGGGGTGGCAGCAGCGATCCAGATGCAGTTCAGGCCGGCATGAGCCCGGAGCGCGATCTGATAATACGCGGGAAGGCCGAATGACGAGAACAGAACCCCATCGACGCCGAGACGCTCATAGTGGCTGAAGATCTCGGGGAATTGCGATTCGATGCAGATCGCACAGCCAAACCTGTAACCATCGACGTCGACCATGACCGGTTCCGTTCCAGGCGTGTACCAGCCGGCAAGCTCGGTATTCGAGAGAAACCTCTTGTCGTATCGGGTGAGCAGAGCGCCGGTATCGGAGAAGACGTAGAGACTGTTGTGCGGCGGATATCCCCGACCGAGCCGATGGGCCCCGCCGACGACCGCGACGATGCGGAGCTGCCCGCAAAGCTCAGCAATCGCGCGAAGCTCGGCTTCCTGAATGGCCCAATCGAAGGCCTGCCAATGCCCCTGTTTCAGGATCTGGCTCTTTGCGTAGCCCGACAGCGCCCCTTCGCAGAAACTGATCAGGCGAGCCCCCTCGCCCGCCGCACGCGCAATCATCGCGCGGATGGCGCTGCCATTGGCGGCGATGTCGGGCGAAACAACGGTTTGTGCGGCCGCTATCCTCAACACTCGCGCCCCCTTCCGTCTCGTCCCATAGACTTCGCAAGATGTGAAGCGGAGTGAAACCGCTTACCGCAGGGGGGCAGTCCTGTGGCGCTTGCATCATGATGCCGGAACCCGGGCTGAGGTCAGCACGTGCCAAACCGCACCGCGACGGAGCTCATGCCCGTGCTGAAATCGATCATCAGCTCTGTATGGCGCGTGCAGCTCCGCCCGAGCCTCGCCGTCCTGCTCGGCGTGAGCGTGCTCGTCGGGCTCTACGAAGTGACCGCTTGGCACACCGGCGTCGTTGCCTTCCTGCTGCTAAAGCATCGGCCCGAAAAGTGGATTGCGGTTTTCGGGAAAGCCGATGCAAACACAAAGGGTTAGATCATCGGTCCGGATACGATTTCCGGCTGGATGATCTAGCTGGCCTCGCAGGCGGACTGGCCTTTGTCTGCTGGGCTGCTCGCGGACCGGGCCATGACGGCCGCCGCTGACACTGCTCTCCAATGGACAGCATCGGCGGCGGCCACTCTCTGCGCCGACTAGTTTTTGGGCGTCAGCTTCCGCATGACGTCATCGAGGTTGAAGCTCGCCGGCTTCTGCCGGATCGGGAACTCCTTGAAGCTTTCCAGCCATTTCCCGACAACCGCCTGTGTCGGGACCACGACAAAAGAGCGATCGACGAGCCATTTCTCGTATTCCAGCGATACATCGCCGCGCTCGAAAGGATCGGCACGCAGGTTGAACAGCTTTGGCACCCGCAGATTGGTGAACTCCCGGCGCCAGACATCGATGCCCTCGTGCTCCTGCGCCTTGAACACGACCTTCCAGTCGGCGATGCGCACCGAGACCAGCTCGCCGTCGTCGTTCCAGTAGAGGAAATCGCGGCGCGGAGAATCCTTGGCGCTGCCGGTGAAGAACGGCATCAGGTTGAAGCCGTCGAGATGCACCTTGAAGGTCTTGCCATTGGCCTGGTGCCCCTTCAGGCATTTGGCGACGACATCCGGCTCCCCGCCCGCAGCGCAGAAGGTCGGGATCAGGTCGTAATGCGAGAAGGCCTCGTTATAGATCGTGCCGGGCTTGATCACGCCGGGCCAGCGAATGAGGGTGGGCACGCGAAAACCGCCTTCCCAATTGGTCGCCTTTTCCCCGCGGAACGGGGTCGAGCCGCCATCCGGCCAGGTCATCACCTCGGCGCCGTTGTCGCTGGTATAGACGACGATGGTGTTCTGGGTGATGCCGAGATCGTCGAGCTTCTTCAGGAGCTGGCCGATATGCCCGTCATGCTCGACCATGCCATCGGGATAGATGCCCTTGCCGGTCTTGCCGGCGGATTCCGGCTTGAGATGCGTGTTGACGTGCATCCGGGTCGAGTTGAAGTAGCAGAGCCACGGCTTCTGGGCCTTGTTCTGCCGGTCGATGAAGTCGATCGCGGCGGCGGTCGTCTCGTCATCGATGGTTTCCATCCGCTTCTTGGTCAGCGGCCCGGTATCCTCGATCTTGCCGTCGGCCGAGGAGCGGATGACGCCGCGCGGTCCGAAACGCTTCTTGAACTCCGGATCCTTGGGGTAGTCGGGGTTCTCCGGCTCCTCCTCGGCGTTGAGGTGGTAGAGATTGCCGAAGAACTCGTCGAAGCCGTGATTGGTCGGCAGGTGCTCGTCCTTGTCGCCGAGATGGTTCTTGCCGAACTGGCCGCTGACATAACCGAGCGGCTTCAGCAGTTCGGCCACCGTCGGATCCTGCGGCTGCAGGCCGATATCGGCGCCGGGCAGGCCAACCTTGGTGAGGCCCGTACGGATCGGCGACTGGCCGGTGATGAAGGCGGCGCGCCCGGCGGTGCAGCTCTGTTCGCCGTACCAGTCGGTGAACATCGCGCCTTCATTGCCGATGCGGTCGATATTCGGCGTGCGATAGCCCATCATGCCGCGGTGATAGATGCTCGGATTGAACCAGCCGATATCGTCGCCCATAATCATCAGGATATTGGGCTTGCGCCCGGAGGCCGGCGCGGGCGCGGGCTGCTGGGCCTGCGCTGTCTGGATCGTCGGGGCGGATGCAAGGCCCGACGCGGCAAGCGCGGTGCCGCCTAGAAGAATGCGTCTGCGAATAAGGTCCGGTCCATCGGTCGCCATGGTTTCCTCCTTGGTCAGGCAGAGAAACTCAGGCTAGTGGATGGAATCTAACGCTTGGTGCCCACGCCTGACGGCGGCGATGATTTTGTCGGGGTCAGCGGTCCAGGAGAAGGGCTTCGGATCGGCGTTGGTCTCGGCCAGGAAGCGATTGATGGCGGCCTGGAGGTCGACGATCGAGCGGAAGACGCCGCGCTTCAGCCGTCRTCGGGTGAGCTTGGCGAAGAAGCCCTCGACCGCATTGAGCCAGGAGCATGAGGTCGGCGTGAAGTGGAAGACGAACCTTTCGTGCCGGTTGAGCCATGCGCGGACCTTCGGGTGCTTATGGGCGGCGTAGTTGTCGAGGATCACGTGGACGCTCTTGCCGGCCGGCACCTCGGCCTCGATGGCGTTGAGGAAGCGGATGAACTCCTGGTGGCGATGGCGCTGCATGTTGCGGCCGATGACGGTGCCGTCGAGGACGTTCAACGCGGCGAACAGGGTCGTGGTGCCGTGGCGCTTGTAGTCGTGGGTCATGGTGCCGAGCCGGCCCTTCTTCAGCGGCAGGCCCGGCTGCGTGCGGTCGAGCGCCTGGATCTGGCTCTTCTCGTCGACGGACAGCACGATGGCGTGGGCTGGCGGATCGACGTAGAGGCCGACCACGTCGCGCAGCTTCGGCACGAAGTTCGGATCGTTGGACAACTTGAACTGCCGACAGCGATGCGGCTGCAGCCCGTGCGCCTTCCAGATGCGCCGCACCGCGCTGGCGCTGATGCCGGCCGCCTTGGCCATCATATCCGCCGTCCAGTGCGTCGCCTCGACCGGCGGGTCGGTCAGCGTCAGAGCCACCACGCGCTCCGCCACCGCGGGTCCGAGCGGCTTGACCCGGGAGGGCCGGGTCTTATCGCGCAAGAGCCCAGTGACGCCAGCCGTCATGAACCGTTCCTGCCAGCGCCAGACGCAGGTCTTCGATTTGCCGGTCCGGCGCATGATCTCGTTGGTGCCGATGCCGTCCGCGCTCAGCAGCACGATCAGCGCCCGCCACGCATGCTTCTGGGCGGCGTTGCGGTCCCTGGCCACCGCCTCAAGGCGGTGGCGATCAGACGGCGTGATGGTGATCGAAACCCCGGTGCGCATGCGCCAGACTCGCATACGCGCCGACCGAGGGGAATCCCAAGCAGGACTCTTCCGTCAGGCAGAGACCACTAGTGCCGCATCGCCCGGGAGGCCAATCGGTATTTGCGCAAAGCTTGCGTGAGCGGGAACGGCCGGTCTGGACGGCCTTGGCGGATGGCCGCCCTCAGCACATCCAGTCGGTCACGCTGCGCGCATCGTGCTCGGCAGCCTCTGTGGTGGCAAAGAGTCCCGATCGCCCCTTGCCCGCCCCAGCCCACCATGACCAGGAGCCGTTCACGTCCACCTCGTGCCGAAGTGCCGCATGCTCGTAGGAATAGAGGCCGTCGGGACGTCGAAACAGCCAAAGGCAATGTAGCCCGTCCGCGCTCAAGACCTGGCTCACGAGGACATCGGGCTTTCGCCTCCACGCATCGCGTAGCCCGAGCAGCGCCCGCGCAACCCGTGTCGCCGGGACGCTCGCGGGAGCCAGCCCCATCATCTCGCTCTCGATCAGCAGGAGATGGGCCAGGATCTCGGCTTCGGACGCCGTCGTGCTCCGCACCAGCGCAATGAGGCCGGGCACATAGCTGTCATATTCATCGGCCGGCCCTTCCGCGCCGAGCCCGATCGGGTCCCAGATGTGGCGGAGCACATGTCCCACCTGCTCCGTCAGAGCCTTGTCGTCGGTTGCCGTGGCCTGCTCGCTCATCATCCGCGCATCGAACCCTCGATGCGCGCCGCCCGCAAGCGACACATCCCCACGCCCCGCATCATTTTGACCCCGAGCCGCAATCGAGCACCGCAGGAGGCAGGGCATCCGGGTCGCTGTTTTCAGCCTCAGCCGAGCTTCGCCGCCGACAGCGGCTCCATCAACTCGATGCGGTTCCCGAACGGGTCGTCCACATACATGCGGTCATATCCGTCCAAGGGCTGGTCCTCGGCCACGTGGTAGCCGCGCGCCTTCAGCGTGGTGACCAGCGCTGCGAGATCGCTCACGATGAAGGCCGGGTGCGCTTTGCGGGCTGGCTTGAAATCGGCGTCCACTCCCAAATGGACCTTCAACGCCCCCTGTTCGAACCAGCATCCGCCCCGGCCGGCGAGATGAGCGGGCTTGGCGACTTCGCTGATGCCGAGAATGTCCGCATAGAAGGCGCGCGCCTCGCTTTCGCCGCCGGCTGGCATGGCGAGTTGCACGTGGTCGAGGCGCGTAATGGTCATTGTCGCAGTTTAGTTTCGGCAGGGGCCGGAATCCACCGACGGAGAAAGCGCGACAAACCGCCTGTGCCGTGGCCAAGGCTATCGGGCGGCCCCGAGCAGTCACTATGCCGCCAACCCGTCCAATGCGGCGGCGAGATCGCCATAGCTGCCGACGATGCGATCGGCCCCCGCCATCCCCAGACGGTCGCCATGATTGCCGGCGCAGTGAGCGCCAGCGGTGAAGCCGATGACCTGCATGCCGGCGGCCTTGCCCGCCATGACGCCGTTGACGCTGTCCTCGACAACCACGCACTCACCGGGCTGCACGCCCATCGCGGCTGCGGCATGGAGAAACAGGTCGGGCGCGGGCTTCCCGTTCGCGACCATGTCCGAGGAGAAGATATGCGGATCGAACAGGCCGATCAGGCCGGTCTGCTGCAGCTTCCAGCGCAGCCGCGCGGACGGCGTGCTCGATGCGACGCAACGGCGCGCCTCGATGCCATCGATGGTCTGCCGGGCGTCCGGAAGGGCGGCCAGATGCACCTCTATGCGTGCCGTCGTGTGGTCATCCAGCCGCACGAAGAAATCGGATGGCAGGGGCGCGCTGCGCTGCTCCGCGATGAACGACTGGAGCCTTGCCTGCCACATCGGCGGGGACAGCCCCATGAACGTGTCCGTATAGACATCGCGTTCGAGGACGACGCCGACCGAGGCCAGGAACTCAAGCTCGGCAGCGAGATAGACCTCCTCGCTGTTCACAAGCACGCCGTCGCAATCGAAGATGATGAGCGTCATCGAGGGCCGTCCGGTTTCAGGCGATGTCCTCGCTAAAGCATCGCCCCGAAATGTGCATTGCGATTTTCGAGAAGGCCGATGCAACCATGGAAGGCTCGATCGGCCGCATTCCAGGACGAGCAGGTCCATCGGCCGGTTGACGGCGCTTCCCCCGCTGCCCCACAGCACCGGCATGAACGCAGAACCCCGCCCCCTGCCCGAGCCGTTCGATGCCGGGCTTCTCGCCGTCGGCGATGGAACCGAAATCTACTGGGAAATCTCGGGCAACCCCGACGGCAAGCCCGCCTTGTACCTGCATGGCGGCCCGGGCAGCGGGCTCCGCTCGGGCAGCTATCGCCGCCATTTCGACCCGGAACGCTACTGCATCATCGGGATCGACCAGCGCGGCTGCGGACGAAGCCGCCCCCTCGCCTCGGACGCTCCCGGCGAATTGCACCGAAATACGACGCAGGCGCTGATCGGGGATATCGAGGCCGTCAGGACACATCTCAGTATCGCGTCCTGGCTCGTCTCGGGCGTCTCCTGGGGCTCGACGCTGGCGCTGGCCTATGCGCAGGCGCATCCCGGCAGGGTCTCCGAACTGGTGCTCGTTGCCGTCACCACGACCAGCCGCGAAGAGGTCGACTGGATCACCGAAGGCGTCGGGCGTCTGTTCCCCGAAGCCGGGCAACGTTTCGAGCGGGATTCCGGCCGGCGCCCCGGCGAGCGTGTCGTCGAAGCCTATGCCAGGCGGCTGGCCGCGGGCGATCTCCACGACCGCGTGCGCGCAGCCCGCGCCTGGAACGCCTGGGAGGCGACCCATATCTCGCTCGATCCGAGCTGGGAGCCGCCGAGCCAACCGCCCGACGACGAACGCGGCCTGGCGTTTGCGACGCTCGTCACGCATTACTGGGCCCATGACGGGTTCCTGCGGAATGGGCAGGAGATCCTGCGCCGTATCGCCGAGATCGCCGATATTCCCGCCGTTCTGATCCATGGCCGTCGCGATGTCAGCGGACCCGCGATCACCCCCTGGAATCTGCACCAGCGCTGGCCGGCCAGCCGCCTGGTCATCGTCGAGGCCGAAGGGCATGGCGGGCCGCAATGCTATGAGCAGATGCGCCTCGCGCTCGATGCATTCGCGCAGGGGCGGTGACGGGCGCGGCAACCCTGCCCCCTCCACCTGTTTTCTGGCGCGCGAAGGCCTGAGGCTACGCAGCACCCGCGTCTCCTACTGGATATGCGCCGCGTTCAATTGCGGCCAATGGCGGTCGGCCTTGGCGATAAACCCTGCCGGATCGCCGAGCCAGGTCTTCCGGACATCGCGATCGTAGTTGAGGTAGAGCGTGCCATCGACGATGGACCAGGCGTCCGGCTCGATCTTCACGAGATAGCCACGCGAGGTGCCATAGGCGCAGAAGCCGCCATAGGCCGGCAGGTAGCGCGCCGGATCGGCTTCGAACAGCGCCTTGTGCTCGGCGCTGGCGAAGCGCCAGGTGGCGCCGTGAAGGACGACGGAGAATTCCGGCTTGCCCCGCTTCGGGCCGCCATCGCGGAAATAGGCGACGGGATCGTAGCCACGGATCGCGACCCCGCCTGGTGAGCCCAGCGTGTTGACCGGGCGGGGCATATCGGCCCGGGCACCCGATGCTGCGAGCACCGCGCCAGCGAGCAGGAGGAAGCTGCGCCTGTCGAGCATGGCGCGCCTCCCGTCCCTCTCGCCGCTCGGGACGAGCGCGCGCCCGGCAGCGCCAGTGCCGAGATCGTCATGGACCAGCCCCGTGCTGCGGACCGGTGGCATCGTTTCGTGGTGCATCTCGTCTCTCCGGCGCAGCCGCCCCAGGCGGCTTTGGGGGAGAGATCGCGCGGCGGGGCGATTTGGTTACACCGTCACGCAGACGTGAGCGCCTCGCCGGGACGGAGTTGAGTGCCGGCAGAGCCATTCCCGCTGCAGAGCCCTCGGTCGCAGCATCGACCACCGCGGCGTGGAAGGATCGGGCGCGCCATTGCTCCTGCCGCACATGGAAACGGCCAGCCCCCAGAACTCTCTCGGTCCGTCGCGATCTGTCCCACCTTTGGCGGAGGTCTCGTCGGAGCCGCCGAGCAGCTTTGTTTACAGTCCTGCGCTACGTCTCCGGCACTGCAATACAAGGAGATGGAATTGAGTTTTTCCAGGGTGGCAAAGGCCGTTGGTTCGGTGAGTTTCCTTTTGGGCATCCTGATTGCGGCCCTCAGCGTGCGATTCCCAGACTTGTTTCAAGACATGGAGGCCATTCAACACATCGGCGCAGCAAGCTTCTTCTTCGCTGGCGCGTTTGTCGCGATGCGAACCCTCGTCAAACGAATGGAGGGTGGACATCCCGATCATAGTTCGCTCGCGGCGAGCTTGAAGGAGCTATCCGGATCATTGCTCTATTCGATCGTTGGCCTGACCGTTACGGCGATGTCGGTCTGGACGTCATTGACGCAATAGGTGGGTCGCAGCTCCATCGCCTCCATGCGCCCTGTCGCTTCAGTTTATCTTCAGTGCGCCGCAGCGCGAAATCTTTCGCGACTGCGAAGCATGGTCGTTCCTTGCCGCCTCTACTGTCGTGCCGGCCCTCTCGTGCAACTTGGGGAAGACATCTCCGGGCCGCTTGTCGCAAGCTCCACTCGCAGAACGCGTGCCTGGTTTGCCGCTCTCGTCAGTTTTATTTCACTCGACGAGAGGTTTTCCAGCAAAGACACGCAATGCCGAAGTCTTGTCATCACCAAGTTAACATTTGTTAATGCTCTGGTCATAGAGATTTAATTCAAGATTGAATCTCACATTGAGGCGGCAATTTGCGTATTTGATGAATTTCGCAGGAAATCAGATCACGGTTATTTGCATGAACATTTCAGCTTCGCGACGGTAATATGGATACGAAGTCGGATTTCAACCCGGCCTCGTGCTTTGGAACGCAGGAGATCAGTCATGATCACTTACAGCATTGCCCTTGTCGGAGGCCTTCTCGCGCTGTTCGGGATGGCCAACACGGCGCAGGCCTACGAGTTCGGCCCGGAAAGCATCATCCACGAGCAGTATGAGAACCCGCTCGCCCTGCAGGAGCAGCAGCAGTATCGCGCCTATCATGAGCACATGAAGGAGCTGCGCGAGCATCAGTATTACGCACCGGCGATGCGGCGCCATCACAGCTGAGAGGCAGGCACCTCTCGGAGGCAGGGGCCGCCCCAGCGGCCCCTCTTTTTTTGGATGCCGGCTCTACGCCGGAGCCGAAGCGCGCGAGCCGGCCGCCGGCAATCAGGGCGCGGGCCGGCCGGCTCCTCTCTCCCCGCCAAGCTCGACCCAGTAGCCGGGCTGATAGGGCAGCGGCAGGAAGCGCTCGTGCAGCTCCCGCAGCGTGGCCTCAGGATCGAGATCCGGGAACAGATCGGGATGGAGCCAGCGGGCGATCCTCTGGATCGCCACGAACTGATAGGGATTGTTGTAGAACTGATGCCAGATCGCGTGGACGCGCCCGCTCTTCACGGCAGCCGTATGGGCGAAGGCCGGGCGCTTCGCGATTGGCGAGTTTCCGCTTCGCCTCCGCGAGATCGCCCCCCGGTCCGAGCCCGACCCAGGCGCCGCCCGGCGCCAGCGCGCCCCAGTTGCCGCCGGTCGCGATCACCACATCGGGATTCATCGCGATGATCGTCTCAGGATTCACCGTGCCGAAGGTGCTGGGCAGCAGGAGGCTGCCGAGATTCCGCCCACCGGCGACCTCGACCATTCTGCCGAAATTCTCCGGCCCGAAGGTCATGCAGCAATCGTCGGAATAGCCGGGTATCCGGTCGACCATGACGAGCGGCCGCCTGAGATCGGCCACCCCGGCCAGGCGATCGGTGACGCGGGAGATCTCGCGAGAGCGAAAGGCGATGAGCTCTTCGGCGACCTCCGAGCGGCCGAACAGCCGCCCCATCAGCCTGATCGACGGCTCCGTGTTCGCGAAGGGCGCATGGCGGAAATCGACATAGACGACGGGAATGCCGACGGAAGCGAGCTTTTCGACGAGCTTCGTCTCCGCGCTCGCGATCTGGGCCTCGACATTGAGGAACAGCACATCCGGCTTCAGGGCGATCACCGTCTCGATATCGAGATTGCCCTCGTTCATGGCCCCGAGCGCCGGCAGCGCCGCGATAGTGGGATAGCGCTCGAGATAGGCGCGGTAGCTGTCCGGATCGGCCTTTTGGAGATCGTCGCGCCAGGCGACGATGCGGCGGAACGGCGCCTCCCGGTCAAGGGCAGCGACGGCGTGGATCTGCCGCCCCTCGCCCATGATCACGCGCTGGACCGGAACACTTACCGTGACGACGCGCCCGAGCACATCGGTCACGGAGACCTGCTCGGCCCATGCCGGCACGGCACTCGTGATCACCGCAAGCACCAGGGCGAGGCCGTGCAGGAGCGCCCTGAGCCCCTGCCTGCATGCGCCAATGCCGGGGCGCCGATCGGTTCCGCCGCGAGCCGCCATTACAGGTCGACCGACATCGAGAGCCGGAAGGTGCGCGGCGCGCCCGCATAGAACGTCCCGAACGAGGCGACGCTCGACCAGTATTTGGTGTCGGCGACGTTCTGGACGGTGGCGCGGAAGATCGTCTTGCGCCCGGCGATCTCGGTTGCGTAGCGCGCGCCGAGATCGACCCTTGTCCAGTCGGGCAGCGACTGGGTGTTGGCCGTGTTGATGAACTGCTTGCCGGTGTGGATCAGCGCGCCCGTCAAGGTCAGCCCCTTCACCCAGGGCAGATCCCATTCGGCGCCGAGATTGAGCTGCATCGAGGGAACGCCGATCGGCCGGTTGCCGAGATTGGCCGCGAGCGCCGTCTTCGTCAGCTCTCCATCCAGCAGGGTGGCGCCGCCAAGCAGGCGAATCTCGGGGGTGATTTCCCCGTAAACATTGAGTTCGAGACCGCGCACGCGCTGCTCCCCGCTCACCGAAAAGACTCCGCTGCTGCTCAGCTCGGCACTCGGCTTGGTGATCTGGAACGCGCTGATGCCGGCGCCGAACGTGCCGAACTGCGCCTTCACGCCCGCCTCGTACTGCTTTGCCCGATAGGGCGCGAAGGCCTCGCCGGCATTGGTCGCATTGGTCGGTGCGACATCGCCGCGGCTCAGCCCTTCGACATAATTCGCATAGAGCGAGACATTGCTCAGCGGACGCAGCACGACGCCGACCACCGGCGTCGTGGCCTGCTCGTCATAGGACGAGGTCACGGCGCCGGTCGTGGTCGAGTAATTGTTCGTCTCCACCGATTGGCGGCGCACCCCCAGCGTCAGCAGGACGCGCTCGTCCAGGATGGACATCGTATCGGCCAGCGCAACGCTCGTGAGATCGCTGTCGGAGGTTCGCGCGCGGGGCACGCGGGTCGCATATTGCGGCTGGGTCAGGACGGGAGCGTAGATGTTCGAGCTCACGGCTCGGCCGGCGGTCAATGCCCGTTCGATCTCGTCGTGATAATAGGACGCCTGGAAGGTCAGCTCATGCTTGATGAAGCCCGTCTCGAAGCGGGCCCGGAGGCCGCCATCATAGGTCTGCCGGCCGATCGCCAGATCGAGATATTGCGGGGTGTAGGTGACACCGCCCCGGCCGTTCAGGATCGTCGGCAAGGACGCGTTGGCGAAGAACCGGTCGACATGGGACTGCGAGCCCCCGACATTGGCGAATAATGTTACGTTATCAGTGAGATCGTACTCGTTCTTCAACAGCACCGAGCCGTCGTCAATCCGTGAATGCTCCCAGGGCTGGATCACGTTGCGACGCCCGCTCGGGGCCGCCGGCACCGCAACGCCGGGGCTGGCCAGGAAGGGTCGCGTGGGCGCGTCCCAGTAATCGCGCTGCGCCAGAACATAGAGCCAGCTGCGGAAGCGCTCGCCCTGGTAGTCGAGCGCGAGCGAGCCGATGCCCGTGCCGTTATACTGCCGGTCGACCGCGGTATCGCCGCCGCGCAAGCTGCCATTGACCCGGACACCGAACTCGCGGCCCGCGCCATAGCGCCGCGCGACGTCGAATGTGGCGCCGCCATAGGCTTTTGACGCAAACTCCGCGCCGATCCGGGTGAGATCGCCCTCCGCCCGCTTCGGCACGATGTTGATGATGCCACCGATACCGCCATTCGGGGCGATGCCGCCGAGAGCCGCCGCGGGCCCCCTCAGGACCTCGATCCGCTCGGCATAATCGGTGAACACGCGATAGTTAGGGGCAACGCCGAAGACGCCGTCAAAGGCGATCTCGCCATTATTGCCTTCCGAGATCGGAAAGCCGCGGATGTTGAAGGAATCCACGATACCGCCCGACGGGTGCGAACTGCGCACCGAGGGATCGAGGATCAGCGCATCGGCGACCGTCGCCGCCTGCAGGTTCCGGATCAGGGCCGCCGTGTAGCTCGTCATGTTGAACGGGGATTTCAGGGTCTGCGTATTGCCGAGCAGGCCGAGCCTGGCCCCTTCAGCCACCTGTCCGCCGGCAAAGGGGGGCGGGACCTCGCTCTTCGTGCCCTGCCCGTCCACGACGATCTCGTCGAGCTGCACGCGCGTCGGCGCGGCGTCCTGAGCCAGGGCGCCCGTTGCGCCCAGGCCGAACATCCCCATGCCCAGCAGCGCCGGGACAACGCGGCTCACCATTGGATCGCTTCGAAGCTTCATAACGCCCTCATGAAAATTGAAAAACATGCCGCATCGAACAATAGCGGCGTGATTCATGGGACTTCGTATCGATCAATCCTTATTCACGTCAACAACACGGGAACGATGTTCAAACATACATTTCAAACATTATTCGCAGTTTCGATTATTACTTTCGACTAATTCAAAAATAACTTCGATATTTGGAAATAAATCTGACCAAACAACCACTTGGCGCGAGCCCATTTCCGCCCAAAACGGATCATGCACACCGCCGCAGGCCCTGGCTCGCGCCGGCCGGGCACTCGCAACGGATTCCCGGGGCCAGTCGATTTCAATTTTTGCAGGCCGCCCGGACATAATCAGAGGCAGCCCGCCGGCCGGCGGGAGGGCAGCTGCGTCAGGCCGCGTAGAGGCGGACGAGATCGCGCGCCGACGAGATCTCGTCGCAGATCCATTCGTCGACCAGCTTGACCTCGCGCCGGCGCCGCATGTCCGGTGGGCGGACGAGGTAATAGGAGGCGCCAGTCGGCACTGCCTTGCGCAGCGGCACAACCAGCCTGCCGGCCTGGATCGCCTCATGGGCCAGCACGACATCGGTCATGGCGACCCCGAGCCCGGCTTCGGCGGCGCTGAGCGCCATGTCGAGGGCGTCGAAATCGAGGCCGCTGCGCGGATCGAGATTCGTCCCCGATTTCTCCGTCCAGGTCGCCCAGTCCTGCCGATCCGGCAAGGGGTGGAGCAGCGTCGCCTGGGCGAGGTCAGTCTCGCTGGCCTGGCGCCCGGCGAGATAGCCCGGCGCGCAGACCGGCAAAATCCATTCGGCATAGAGCTCGGTCGTGTAGTCGCGCGGCCAGTTGCCGACGCCATAGCGAATGCCGAGATCGGCATCGGTGTCGTTCAGCGTCATGTCGTTCAGGCGCGTCTGGACATTCACCTTGATCAGCGGGTGCCGTTCCTGGAAGGAGCGCAGCCGCGGCAGCAGCCAGCGCAGTGCGAAGGTCGGCAGCACCTTGATGGTCACGGCTTCGCGGTCGTTCTGGAACGGATTCACCGCATTGGCGATATGGTCGAACGCCTCCTTGACGCTGACCGCGAGGCGCTGGCCCGCATCGGTGATCTCCAGGCCATTGTGATTGCGCAGGAAGAGCTGGGCGCCGAGCTGCTCCTCCAGGATGCGGACCTGGCGGCTGACCGCGCTCTCGCTGACATGCAGGGCAAGCGCGGCCTTCTTGATGCTGAGCTCGGCTGCCACGATCTCGAAGCAGCGCAGCGCATTCAATGAGGGGAGCCTGCGGGTCAAAGCGATCTCCTGCCTGTTCATGTCGCGGAAGCCGGCCGTTGCCGGCCGCGCCAGAGGGCGTCACCTCGCCCGGGCGATGTCTTCAGCTGATCTCCATGCGCGGGTCGAGGGCATCCCTCAGGCCATCACCAACGAAATTGAAGCTGGTGACGGCCAGTGTAATGGCGAGACCGGGCATGATGGCAAGCCAGGGCGCGCTCGACAGGTAGATCTGCGCGTTGTTCAGCATATTGCCCCAGCTCGCGTTGGGCGGCTGGATGCCGTAGCCGAGAAAGCTGACATAGGATTCGAGCAGAATCGCCTTGGCGACATTCAGCGTCGCCGCGACCACGATCGAGGCGACCGCATTGGGCAGGAGGTTGCGCCACATGATGCGCAGGCTCGACGCCCCCATCGCCCTGGCAGCGACCGCGTAATCCTGGTCGCGCAGCGCCCTGATCTGCGCCTCGACGATGCGCGCGACATTCATCCAGGATGTCGCCGCGATCAGCAGCGTCATCGAGAGCAGGCCGGGCTTGACGAGCGCGGCCAGCGCCAGGAGCAGGAAGATCGTCGGAAAGCACAGGATCGCATCGACGAAGCGCATCAGGAGCGAGCCGATGATGCCGCCGTAATAGCCCGCGATCATCCCGACCCCGGTCCCGGCCGCGATCGCGATCGCCATGGCGGTGAAGCCGATCGCGAGCGAGATCCGCCCGCCCATCATCAGCCGGGCGAGGATGTCGCGGCCGAGTTCATCGGTGCCGAGGACATGGGCGCCGGACAGCGGCGGCGCGAAACGATGCATCACATCGATATGGGTGTCGTCGAAGGGCAGGAGATAGGGCCCAAGGAAGGAGCCTAGCACCAGGATCGCGATGGTGGCTGCCCCCGCCATCGCCAGCCTGTGGCGCCTGAAGCGGGACCAGGCGCTCTTGTGCTCGCTTCCCGCGCGGGTGTCGGCCAGGTCGATCAGGCCTGCTGCGTCGGTCATGGCTCACCCCATCCGGATGCGCGGATCAGCCACCGCGTAGAGCATGTCGGCCAGCAGCGACCCGAGCAGGACCATCACGGCCGAGAACATCAGGATGCCCATGACCACGGGATAGTCGCGGTATTCCACGGAATCGAGGAAGAGCCGCCCCATTCCCGGCCAGGTGAAGACGGTCTCGGTCACCAGCGCGCCACCGAGCAGCGTCGGGAACTGCAGGCCGGCAAGGGTGATGAGCGGCAGCAGCGCATTGCGCATCGCATGGCCGCGCAGCACCGCCTGCTCCGGCAGCCCCTTGGCGCGGGCGGTGCGGATATAGTCCTGGCCGATCACGTCGAGCATGGCCGAGCGCATGAAGCGGGCCCAGATCGCGGTCTCGACCAGCGCCAGCACGAGCGCCGGCGCGATGAGGTGATGCGCGACATCGAGGAAGGAGCCGTCGCCGATAGTCTGGCGATTGCCGGCGGGCAGCCAGCCGAGCTGGACCGAGAACAGATAGATGGCGATCAGCCCGAACCAGAAGGTCGGGATCGAGAGCGCCACCATCGCGCCCACCGTCGCCACCATGTCGAAGATCGAATAGCGCCGGATCGCGCCCAGGATGCCGATCCAGCAGCCGAGCGCGATGGCGATCAGCGTCGAGACCGCCATCAGCTCGAAGGTGGCGCGCAGATGCGAGCCGATGACGCTCCAGACCGGGCTGTTGTCGCGGAAGGAGCGGCCCCAGTCGCCGCTCAGCATGCGCAGCAGCCAGTCCCAGTACTGCACCGGCAAGGGCCGATCGAGCCCGAGCTGGCGGGCGATGCGGTCGAGATCCTCCTGCGACATCTGGGCCGACTGGGCGAATTGCGACATCGGCCCGCCCGGCGCCAGATAGAGGATCGCAAAGCCGATCATCGAGACGATGGCCAGCAGGATGAGGGACTGCCAGAGCCGCCTCAGGAGAAAGGGGATCATCTGCGCCCGCTCACGAAGCCCAGAACCAGCTGCGCATGTTCCAGCAATTCGACGAGCAGTTGATATTGGCGGCGAAGCCCTGCAGCCCATCCTTGATGCCTTCGGCCATCACCGTCTGGTAGATCGGCAGCAACACGAGATCGTGGCGGATGATCTTCTGGATCTTGCCATAGGTCGCCTTGCGCTGCGCCTGGTCGAACTGGCTCGCGCCCTCAGCCAGCAGCCGGTCGATCTCGGGGTTCTGGTACTGATAGGTGTTCAGGCCGCTGCCGGCCTTGGCCGGGATCGCCTTGCTGCTGAAGCGCGGCGTCACGTCCGGGTCGTTGCCGAGCATGAAATTGGACCCGACCATCACGGATTCGAATTTCGACTTCTGCCAGAACTCGCCCCAGATCACCGCGCCCGGCATGTTGTTGATGCGCATGGCGACGCCGAGCGCCCGCCAATCCTGCATCAGCAGCTGCTGCGACTGTTCGCGGCCGGGATTGCCGACCGTGGTCGAGTTGGCGAATTCGAGACGCATGCCGTTCTTCTGGCGGATGCCGTCGGAGCCGCGGGCCCAGCCGGCGGCATCGAGCAGCGCATTGGCTTTGGCGGGATCATGGCGTTGCGCCGGCAGGCTTGAATCATAGGCCCAGGATTGCTGCGGCAGGAAGGACTCGGTCGGAACGGGAAGGCCGTAATACAGGGCCTCGATCCGCGCCTGCTTGTTCATGCCGAGATAAAGCGCTTCCCGGACCGCCTTGTCGGCAAAGGGCGCGAATTCGAGATTCAGCGCGATATGCTCGATGAAGGCGGTCGGCGACAGCGAGAGCTTGCGGCCGCGCAAGCCCTGCGCCTCCTTGACGAAATGGGCGGAGATGCCGCTGAGCCCGAGATAGTCGATCTGCCCGGTCCGGAACTGGGTGTAGAGCATCGTCAGGTCGGGGATGTATTTGAAGACGACGCGCTCGAGATAAGGCCCCTCGCCGTGGTGGGCCGTGTTGGCCTGGAGCAGCAGGTGGTCGCCGGCGACGCGCTCGCCCCAGCGGAAGGCGCCGGTGCCGACGGGCGCGCTGTTGAACGGCGCCGTGTTCGGATCCTGCGCCTTTTCCAGTATGTGCCTGGGCACGATGAAGGTCAGCGCCAGGATCGAGAGATAGGGCGAATAGGCGCTTTCCATGCGCCAGTGGATCTCGTCGGGCGCAACGACGACGATATCCCTGACGAGACTGTGGCCGACGCGGTTGCGGACCCTGAAGCCGGGGGTATTGATCAGGTCGAGCGTGTATTTGACGTCCTCGGCGGTGAACGGCGTCCCGTCATGCCATTTCACGTCCCGGCGCAGCTTGATCTTCCAGACCAGCCCGTCGGCGGAAAGCCCGCCATTGCCGACGCTCGGAACCTCGGTCGCGAGATCGGCGACGAGACGGCCCTGGGGATCGATCGACCAGAGCGGGTTGAAAAGCTGCCACCAGACGCCCTGGTCGACCTCGCTGCCCGGCATCAGCGGATTGAAGACGGTCGGTTCCTGCGAAATCCCCGCAATCACCTGGCCGCGCGGCTTTTGCGGCGGCACCAAGGGGCGGGACTGCGCCTGGGCCGCGTTGAGTCCGCCGAGCAGCGAGGCTGCTCCGGCGCCGAGGCCAAGGCCCAGAAGTTCGCGGCGACTGGCGCCGCTGCCTGCCTTGCTATCGATCATCGCTTCTATCCCCTTTTATCGGCACGGGCTGTGTTCAGCCTCGAATGATGGCCGGCTCGTGCCGGCATAGGCCTGGATTACGTCTTCTGCGGTCAGGAAAGGTCGTCAAACGCTGAATACGTGATAAAATCCAATATCTTAGAGCGGCTTTCTCGTGAGAAACCGTCGCCACTTTTCGCAGCACGCTCTAGGCCGCTCGTTGCAGCCCGTCCCGCATCGGTGAAAGATCCGCGGCGGTGAGGCCGAGTTCGCTGAGGTTCGCCGGCAGGCTGCTTCCGGCCATGATCGCGGCGATCGCCTGCCCCATGGCCGGAGAGGTCAGGATGCCGCAGCCGCCCTGCCCCGCCAGCCAGTAGAAGCCCGGCGCGTCCGGCCGCGTGCCGGCCACCGGGTTCTTGTCGGCGACGAAGCTGCGCAGGCCCGCCCATTGGCTGAGCGGCCGGCCGACCCGCAAAAGCGTATCCTGCTCGATAATCTCGATCGCCTGCGCGACATCCATGTCGTCGGGATAGACATCGCCCGGCTCGGTCGGCACCGCGTCGGCCAGGCTTCCCATCAGGCAGCCGGTTTCCGGCTTCACATACCAGCCGTAGCCGACATTGCTGACATGCGGCCAGTCGCGCGTGTCGAAGCCGGGCTGCAGCGCAAAAGTGAAGGCGGTCCGCCGGTGCGGCACGACGCCCAGCGCGACAAGCCCCGCCAGCCGCGTTACCTCGTCGACCCAGGCGCCGGCCGCGTTGAGCAGCAGCGGGGCGCGCAGCTCGCGATCGCCCAGGCGCACGCTCCAGAACTCGCCCTCCCGGCGGATCGACTGCACATCGGCCTTGGTCAGGAGCGAGGCGCCATTGCCCTTCGCGCCGCGCAGATAGCCCTGCAGCAGCGCATTGACGTCGATATCCATCGCATCGGGTTCATAGACCCCCGCATCGACCTTGTCGGCGACCAGCGCCGGGAAATGGGCGAGCGCGGCACGACCGCCGAGATACTCGGCACGGGCGCCGACGGAGTGGAGATTGTCGCGCAGGCGGATGAGCGCCGCCTCCTGCCCCGCCTTCGCAACCGTCAGGCAGCCGCGCGGCGTCATGATCGGGTGATCGGTGAAGCCCTCGGGCGGCGTCTCCAGGAAGGCGCGGCTCGCCTGCGCCATCTTGCGCATGGTCGCGGCGCTGATCCCGACCGTGAACTGGGCCGCGGTGCGGCCGGAGCTGTGATAGCTGAAATGCTCCTCACGCTCGATCACGGCGACCGAGCCATGGGCGGAGAGGAAATAGGCCGCTGACGCGCCCGCTATCCCGCCGCCGATGATGATGACGTCAACCTGCATCGGCCGAACGCTTCCCTGCACTGCTGCCCGGCAACCGACGACCGGTTGCGCTGATCTGAAGGAGGGCACCGGGACAGGCGCCTTGTCGATTTCAATAATTGGAGGTCGAGGGCTGAAAAACTGGGACCGCCCTCGCCCGCTTTCCCGCCCCAAATTCCCGGACCGAATTTCTGGCCCTCCGCCTCCAATAATTGAAATCGACAAGGCGCCCGTCGCCGCGCTCCCTCTTGGCGCAAGGCAACGTCATGCGAAAGCGATCATGAGCGACACCAGACCATCAACGGGCGGCCGGCGCCTGATTTCCTCGGGCAGCGAATTCGAACAGACCTATAGCTACAGCCGGGCCGTGGTCGTCGGGCCCCATGTCATGCTGTCGGGCACCACGGGCTATGACTATGCCTCGAGCACGCTGGCAAAGGGCGCCCGCGAGCAGACCCTGCAGCTCTTCCGCAATGCCTCGGCCGCCTTCTCCCAGGCCGGCGCGACGCTTTCCGATGTCGTGCGGGTGCGGATGTATCTGTCCCAGGCCGCTCACTACGAAGAGATCATGGCCGTCTTCGCCGAGACTTTCCGGGGCGTGAACCCTGCCTGCACGACGGTCGAGGCCGGGCTGTTCGATCCGGAGATCCTCGTCGAGATGGACATGGATGCCATCCTCGATGTCCGCGCTTAGCCTGTTCCCGCACGCCCCCGACGATGTCGTCGCGCAGCTCGGCGCCGAACCGGTCGCGCTGCCGCGCCAGGCCGATGTCGTCGTCATCGGCGGCGGCATCATGGGGGCGGCATCGGCCTATTATCTCGCCGGCGCCGGGCTCAGCACCATCCTGATCGAGCGGGACAAGGTCTCGTCCCAGCAATCGGGCCGCAACTGGGGTTTCGTGCGGACGCAGTATCGCGATCCGCTCGAATTGCCGCTGGCGATCGAGGCGCTCAGGATCTGGCCGGAGCTGGAACAGGAACTCGGCCAGCCGATCGGCTGGCGCCGGACCGGCTGCATCTTCGTGGCGGAGACCGACGCGGAGCTCCAGAGTTTCGCGCATTGGCACGATGTCACGCGCGACATCGCCGTCGATGCCCGGATGCTGTCTGGCCCACAGCTCGCGAGCCTGATGCCGTCGCTGCGCGGCCAGGCGCCCGGCGCGCTGCACACCCCCTCGGACGGACAGGCCGAGCCCGCGCTCGCGACCACGGCCTTCGCCCGGGCGGCGATGCGGCGCGGCGTCCGCGTGCTCGACGATTGCGGGGCGCTCGCCATCGAGGTCTCCGGCGGCCGGGTCAGCGGCGTCGTCACCGAGCATGGCCTGATCCGCTGCGGCACCGTGGTCTGCGCGGCTGGCCTGCAAAGCCACCGCCTGCTCGCCCCGCTCGGCCTCGTCCTGCCACAGCAGGGCGTGCGCAGCACGGTCTCGCTCACCGCCCCGCTGCCGCCGCTCAGCGACGCCTGTTTCTGCGGCTTCGGCATCGGGCTGCGGCAGCGCGCCGACGGCTCTTGCATCATCGCGGCCGATTCAAGCTCGGATATCGATCTCTCCCTCGATTCATTCCGAGCCTCGCGCTTTTTCCTGCCCGAGCTGCTGCGCTACCGCAGCGGCTTCGCCTTCAGGCTCGGGCGGCCGCTCCTCGACGATCTGCATGAGCGCCTATCCGTGCCGAAGCGCGAGCGGCCGGTGGCGCGCCGGCGTCCGCGCATCCCGGCCAATGAGGCGCGGGCGGCCAGGACCGGCGAGAGCGTCAGGCAGCTCTTCGCCGGAGCGGACGGCATCGAGATCGTGAAATCCTGGGCCGGCCAGATCGACGTGATGCCGGACGCGCTGCCGGTCCTGGACAGCCCCTCGGAGATCGCCGGGTTGATCGTCGCGACTGGCTTCTCCGGGCACGGCTTCGGCCTCGGCCCGGCCGTCGGACGCCATGTCGCCAGCCTCGCCAGCGGTGACGCTCCGGCCGCGATCCTCGCGCCGCTGCGCTTCGACCGTTTCGCGCGCGGCACCTATTCGCGCCCGCACGCCCCCCTCTGAGCCTCATCCGGGATGTCGTCATGAATTTTGAGACCGCGGCCCATTACCGGGCCATCGCCGGCAGCCTGGCGCTGCCCGCCGGGGCCTTCATCGACGGCGCGCGCGCCGGCCCGGCCGACGGAAAGCTCCTCGAAACCGTCAACCCGGCGACGGGCGAGGTGCTGACCACGATCGCGCATTGCGGACCTGCCGATGTCGACCGGGCCGTGGCCGCCGCGCGGCGCTCCTTTCGCGATGGCTCCTGGTCGCGCGCCACGCCCGAGCTGCGCAAGGCGGTGCTGCTCAGGCTCGCCGAGCTGATCCGCAGCAACGCGACCGAACTCGCTGTGCTGGAAAGCCTCGACAGCGGCAAGCCGATCAGGGACTGCCTGAAGGAGATCGCGATCGAGGTTCCCGCCACCTTCCAATGGTATGCCGAGCTGATCGACAAGAGCTTTGGCAGGGTCGCGCCCACCGGCGAAGACGCCTGTGCCCTGATCACGCGCGAGCCGATCGGCGTCGTCGGTGCCGTCCTGCCCTGGAATTTCCCGCTGCTGATGGCGGCCTGGAAACTGGCGCCGGCGCTGGCCAGCGGCTGCTCCGTCGTCGTCAAGCCGGCCGAGCAGACCGCGCTGTCGCTGCTGCGGCTGGCGGAGCTGGCGACTGATGCCGGTCTTCCCGCCGGCGTGCTCAACGTCCTGCCCGGTCTCGGCGAGACCACCGGCCGGGCGATCGGCCTGCACAACGATATCGACGCCGTCTCCTTTACCGGCTCGACGCAGGTCGGCCGGCTGTTCCTGCGCTATGCCGCAGAAAGCAACCTGAAATCGATCGGCCTCGAAATGGGCGGCAAGAGCCCCTTCATCGTGCTCGATGATGCCGAACTTTCGCCGGAGCTGATCGAGAACGCCGTGACTGCGGCCTTCTGGAATGGCGGCCAGAACTGTTCCGCCAATATGCGCCAGATCATCGACCGCAGCCGCCAGGAGGAATATCTCCATCTGGTCACGGAACGCGCCCGGGCGCTGGTCGTCGGGGATCCGCTCGATCCGGCGACGGAACTCGGCCCGATGGTCTCGGCCGAGCATCGCCGGACGGTGCTGGGCTTTGTCGAGGCCGGGCATCGCGAGGGCGCGCGCTGCGTCCTGGCATCCTCGCAAGCGCTACAGGAGCGGCCCGGGCATTTCCTTGGCCCGACCGTCTTTGGCGACCTGAGCCCACAGATGACGATCGCGCGCGAGGAGATTTTCGGCCCGGTGCTCGGCGTGCTCCCGGTCGACGGTCTGCACGAGGCGCTGGCGGTCGCGAATGACAGCGACTACGGGCTGCACGCGACGCTCTACACCAGGGATCTCGACCGGGCGCTGTTCATGTCCCGGCGGCTGGCCTGCGGCACCGTTGCGATCAACGGCTTCACCGAAGGCGATCTCAAGACGCCGTTCGGCGGCTATAAGCGCTCGGGCTCGCTGGCGCGCGACAAGGGCCTGGAAGCCATGGGGCAGTACCTGCAGACGAAGACGACCTGGATCAGCATCAGCGCGCCGACACGGCAGGGATGATGTGGCGGGACAGGCAGGCCGGGATCATGGCCAGGAACGGGCAATGGATAAGGCGATGAGCATGGACAGCTCCACCCGCGCTCAGATCGAGCGCTTCTATGACGGCACCTTGCTGCCCGACGAGATGGTCGCGACGATGTCGACCGATGGCGGCTGGTTTCCTTCGCGAACCATCGCACGCGCATCGACGCCGTCCGTGCTGAAACGATCCGGCCAGGCCCTGCCACCGCTCGCCATCCAGGACCACGGCACGAGCTTCGACCTCTACGACTATCTCTCGGTCAACCGCGTCGCCGGGCTGATGGTGCTGCGCGATGGCGAGGTGGTGCAGGAGAGCTATTCACTGGGCATCGGCCCGCAGACGATGTGGAATTCCTGCTCGCTCGCCAAATCGGTGGCCGCGACGCTGGTCGGCATCGCGCTGCGCGAGGGCGCCATCGCGAGCCTCGACGACCCGGTGACGCGCTACGCCCCGCTCGGCGGCGTCTATGCGCAGGTCTCGATCCGGCAGCTCTTGCGCATGGCGTCCGGCATCCGCTGGCGCGAGGCCTATACCGACCCGACCTCCGACCGCAGGCAGCTGTTGGACATCCAGATGCAGTGGCAGAAAGGCGGCATCGCCCGGCATATGGCCGGCCTCCCCGCCGAGACGGCGCCGGGGCAGTCCTGGACCTATAATACCGGTGAATCCTACCTCGTCAGCGCGGTGATGGAAGGCGCCACCGGCACGAACCTCGCCGATTACCTCTCCACGCGGCTGTGGTCGCGCATGGGCGCGGAAGCCGACGCGACCTGGTGGTCGGAGAGCCCGGACGGAATGACCGTGTCGGGCAGCGGCATGCACGCGACCATGCGCGATTACGCCCGTTTCGGGCAGTTCGTGCTCGATGGCGGGCGGATCGGCGGCGAGACCCTGCTGCCCGAAGGCTGGACCGGCGAAGCGGGTTCGCCCTTCCCGATCGGCGACACCCTCATCCCCTATGGCTATATGTGGTGGATTCCCGTCCTCGATGATCCCGCGCTCAAGGGCACCTTCCAGGCCGAGGGCATCTATGGCCAGTACATCCACATCAACCCGCAGAAGCGCCTGGTCGTCGTGGTGCTGAGCGCGCGCTCGAAGCCGAGCTACCGTCAGCGCCTCGAGATCAATGACGACGCCTTTTTCGCGGCGCTTGCCCGCGCCTTGTGAGGGACAGGGCTGGAGTGCGTTTCCCGCAACGATGGACAAGGGCGTTCGCGCGGCATCCTGTTGCCCGAACTGGCACCATATTGGCCTGGATTGCGAGAAGAGGGCAGAGGCGAACCGACGAGCAGGTAGGTCTGCGACGACAGATCACGCAGCTTGTCCGGGCAATAGGCTGCTCATCGCATCCAGCGCCCGGGAGACCTCAAGGGAGTTTCAGGCCGCGCTCGGCATGCGCGAGATGAAGCTCGCCCGGGTGATCGAAATCTTCATGCCCCCGGCCCCGCTCTGCGCCTCCATGACGGCGTCGAGCTGCTTGACGAGCGCCTGCACAATAGCCGTGCCCAGTCCGGTGCCGGCGTCGCTTGCCGTCTTTCCGATGCCATTATCGGAGACGATCAGCTTCCAGTCGGCACCGTTGATCTCGTAGGTGACGAGGATCATGGCATCGGCCCGGACGACGGGGAATGCGTATTTGATGGCATTGATGACAAGCTCGGTGACGATAAGGCCGAGGCTCACGGCTTGATCGGAACGGATCGCCCCTGAATCCGCCATCACCTTGACCGTGATGGGCTGGCCCTCCCCGACCATTGACGAAGCGAGGCTGCCGCAAAGCTTGGTGAGGTAGGAGTTGACCTCGACCTGGTCGATCGCCTCGGAGGTGTGGAGATGCCGCTGCACTTCGGCGACCGACATGACGCGTTGATGCGCATCCTTCAGATGCCGGCGGGTTTCCTCCGATGAGACAGCCCGCGCCTTCAGCAGCAGGATGCTGGCGATGATCTGGAGGCTGTTGGCGACGCGGTGCTGGATTTCCTGAAGCAGGACATCCTTCTGGCGCAGCAGCTCTTCGGTTTGCCTGAGAAGCTCCTCCTTCTCCCGCTCGACCGCCCGACGCGCCGTGACGTCGGTGCAGGTGAGCAGGATCCTTGTGGCCGAGCCGTCTTCGTCGACCATCTGCCGGGCATTCAGGAGAATGGTCCGCCGGCCGAGATCGGGACAATCATGCTCGACCTCGAACCCGTCCATGACGGCATGCGTGGGAATGATCCGTTCCAGAAGAACGCGAAGGGCAGCGATGTCCCATTGGCCGTCGCCCAGAGTGGAGAGCGGACGGCCCGGCGCTTCGTCAGGATCGATGCGGAAGGCGGTGCAGAAGGCGTTGCTGGCTGCCAGGACACGAAGCTGATCGTCGAGCACAGCAAATGGCTCGGGGATCGTATTGACGATCGCCTGCGCCAATGTGCGTGGGTCTGCCATGTCTTGAGAAATCCTTCTGGGACGCGGCAAGCCCCCCGGCGGGGATCACAAGCGCATTCTCGGGCCGGCAACCGGCCCGTTTCTGAGGGATGATACACCTTGCAGTGATCACTGTCGCAGCCCGAGCGGGGGTTTCGGGCTTCCAGAAGGGTCCAATGCCCTCATCGCGAATGACACCGCCGATGGCCGTCTTCGATCACCGCCGAGCCTGCGGTCTGGAGTAACTGACGTCCTGGATCATCGGACCGGATATCGTATCCGGTTCGATGATCTAACCCTTTGTGTTTGCATCGGCTTTCTCGAAAACCGCAATCCACTTTTCGGGCCGATGCCTTAGCGGGTCCAGTCCGGTCGAAGGGCGTTTGCGGATTGCCCCGCCGCGACCAGGGCTGACTGACCGACCGCAGCCTCCGCGCCATTCACTCACGCGGGGCAACCGCGAGACCGAGGGCTTCACATGCCGGGGCACCGGAGCGGGTTCGTTCCGGTGCCCTCTCCTGGGGATTACTGGCCCACCACGGCCGGAAGCCCCTGCGCCCTGGTGATGGCTGGGGGGTTCCATTTGCCGGTCAAGACCTCGGATTTCGGGCCGTAGAGCCGCATCGTCAGATTGAACTCGCCCTTCGGCGCCGGAAGCCAGTTCGCCTCCTTGTCCTTGCCCGGATTGGCATTCTGGAAATACAGGTCGAGCGATCCGTCGGCGTTGAATTTGAACGGCATCCAGCTGCTGACCGCAAAGCGATCGAGACTGTTGGCGACCTGAAATCCCTCCGGGTCGTAGAGCGTGACCGACCAGAAGGCGTTCACGGGTGGCAGGGCGCCCTTTTCAAAATGCAGCGTGTATTTGCCGGCGCCGTCGAGCGGCTTGCCAGCTTCGTCACCGAGATTGAGGGGGTAGACCGCATCTTCGGGGAGATTGGCGCCCAGGCCTACCTGCGCAACGATAGCGCGCTTGAGATAGTAGTTTCCGTAGACGCCCATGGTATCGGTGTTCATCGACCAATGGTTCGCCACCCGGGCGAGCGTCGGGATCTTCCATTCCATGAGCTTCTGCCCGGCCTCGGGTGCAGCTTCGAGGCCCTTCTTTACCGCCGGCGGGAGCTTGTCGATATCGAAGCTCTCGCCCGGCACGATGCCGATGCGCTTCATCTGAGCGATGATCGGCTGATCCGTGGAATGCGGCGGATGAAGCTTCAACAACTCGGCGGCGTAGGCGAAGTACTTAGCCGCCGGCATGGTGTCGACCTGAACCTTCGGCGGCGTCTTCATGTCGATGCTGGGATCGATCTTCACCTCGACCGGCTTCGGCGCCTTACCCCAGTCGGACAGGGCCGTAACCTTGTAGCCGGCCTGGACCTTGTGAACGGCCTCATAATCCGGCGGACCGTCCGTCTTCGTCCGGCCGATGATCCAGACATAGGGCGTCGGCGCGCCGATACGCGCCATCCCGGCTGGTACCGTCCCGGTCCAGCCAGGAGGTGTGATCAGGAAATTGCCGGCTTGCGTCCCCGTCGTCCGCCATCCCGGCGATGCGAAGACGTCGGTCCACATGTCGAGCATGGGCAGAAGATAGTAACGGCCGCCCGTGTCGGGCGCGGAGACGACCTGCGGTTCCTTGGTCAGATCGAGCCAGGCGATGGAATAGAGCGTGTCGAAATTAACCCGGACGACGACCTTCATATCGGCCGGCGGGAACGCCGGCACGTTCACGAACATGTTCATCGGGCCCTTTCCGAATTCTTTTCCGGCCTCGATGTTCGTGGATTGCTTGCGGGTTACGTCCATGGAGAGCAACGGATAGAAGTAGAGATAGGCATCGACCCCAATGGCTTGCGCCTCAGTTTCGGTCAGCGCCGGCTGCGAACCCTGAGCGATCGCGATATGTACAGATCCAAAACCAAGAAGAACACCCAGAGACAATCCAATCGCAATTTTATTCATTTCACTCTCCCGCTTCCGCTAGAGATGTCAGAGCTTAAATTCGGAAACTCAGAATTTATCTTCCGTAGATCAGGATACCGATGCGCCGATCTATAATAATCAACGCTTTGATAGTCGGCGAACATTTGTTGTCGACAAAGGCCACGCAGAATTCATTGTGACTGAGAAGGAGACCGCGTCAATTCGTAATGGAGCGGGAGAGCCGACATGCTTGGCCTCTGCCATGAAGGCCGATCCTGGCCGTTACGCGACGCGCCTCGGCGCCATTCCTGCTGGCCTCCTGCGCCAGTTCGCCATCCCGACCATCCGAATGCGCGGCTCTGCAGCCCTGCGAGAGCGGAGCACGTGCCAATGCCATGGGTGACGTGGCCGTATAGTGCGCTAAGCTTGCCCTGCCGAGCTCGTGGGCTGCCCCTGCTGAATGGGTTCAGGGTCCGACTTATCCTGGCTTGCAGGTGCTGAGCCGACGTCTTCGAAGCGAGGCGCAGTTCGGGACATGTGCCATGAACATCTCGATGTCGCGTCTCCTGCTGATCTCCGCGGCGGCCTTCGCGCTGCTCACCGCCGCCGTCGTCGGCTATCTCTCCTGGTCGCAGCCCCTGCATCTGCGCGTCGCGGCCGGCCCCAAGGACGGGATCGATGCCAAGCTGCTGATCGCCTTCAATCGCCTGCTCGACGTCAACCGGGCCGGGGCGCGCCTGGACCTGGTCACGACGGCCGACATGCACGAAAGCAGTCAGCTGCTGGAGAAACGGGAGGTCGACCTCGCCGTGCTGCGGCTCGACGATCCCCTACCGACCGGGGCTGCACTGGTCGCAATGCTGCGCACCAATCTCATGATCGCTGCAGCACCGGCCAGGCTCAAGCTGGAGACCCTCGCCGACGTGAAGGGCAAGCGCCTCGGCCTTGTCTCCCGCTCACCGCTCGATGAGCCGTCCTTCGTCCGGCTGCTCGACATGGTGGGCCTCACACCGGCAGATGTTCGCATGACGATCATCAAGCCCGAGGATGTCGCCCGGCTCGTCGCCGGCGGACAGCTCGATTGCGTCGTCGTGCTCGGCGTGCCGGCCGATCCCGTGGTCAGGGACGTGGTCGCCGCGGTCGGCGACAAGCGCAAGACACCCCCGACCATCCTCAGCATCGAGCTTGGCGAGTCCCTGAAGCAGAACACCCCGGCCGCCAGCTCCGAGACGATCGAGAAGAACGCCTTTCCGCGCCTGTCCATTCCCGACGACGATGTCGACACGGTCGGGGTTCCAACCGCGCTGGCCGCCAATCGCGCCTCGACCGGCCCCATGCGCGTGCGGCTCTACAACAACGCGATCATGGAGGTAACGCGCGGCCTGCTGGAGCGGCGCAGCGAGCTGGCGCGCGAGGTGCCGCTGGCCAGCCTGATCACCCCGCCCGACAGCGAGAAGGACGCGCGCTTTCCACTTCACCCCGGAACCGCCGCCTATCTGGAAGATACGGACACGAGCTGGTCGACCCTGTTCAGCGAACAGATCTGGAATGTCGTGCTGGTCGGCGGGGTCATCAGCTCGATGCTCGCCGCCGCCGGCGGCTTCCTCAACCAGGGCGGCGCCGATCCGATGGGCGGGATCCTGTCCCGCCTGAAGGACATCACGGAACGCGCCGGCGCCTCGACCGATCCAGCCGACGCGCAAGGGCTGTCGCAGGAACTCGGCGTCCTGGCGATCGACATGGCAGCCCTCGGCTACAAGCGCCGATGCAGCTACGAGGAGTTCGCGCCGCTGCAACTCGCCTATGAGAGCGCGCGGGACGCTGTCGCGGCACTGCGCGCCGGACCGCCGCCCACGGCTCGCGGCGACATGGCATCGGAAGCCGTGGCGCGGCCCCAGTCACTGAAACGGGAGCGCAGCCCGTGAGCGCTGCCCCTGTCGCACGGCGCTGATGGCCGCCCCGGCAAGGACGCTCGCGATGAATGCCCCGCCCACGAGCACCCGGACATTGCCCGCGCGAGCCGGGTTGTGGGCGTCAGAGTTGCGAGTCGATCGGCAGGAGCTTCAACAGGTCGGCGACGAGGCGCCGGCGCAAACGGGTCTCGGGCTCGCCCCGATAGTGGACGCTTTGCCCCTCCCGCGCCGTCTCCCAGACGATCCCGCCATTCGGCTCGAGCAGAACACGGTAGCTGTTGGCGGGCCCGACGCCGGTCGCCATGTAGGCGACCAGCCTCTCCGCCAGCTCCGGGCTCTCGATATAGAGCCCGGCCTCGGTGTTGATCACGGCGGAGCGCGGATCGAGGTTGAAGCTGCCGATGAACACGGCCTGCCGGTCGAAGGCCATGGCCTTGGTATGCAAGGCTGCAGGTGACCGGCCGGAACGGAGCGACCAGCCCGGCCGGTAGGCGTCGGTATCCGGGCGCAGCTCGTAGAGCTCCATGCCGTTCTCCAACAGCCGCCGGCGGGTCTTGGCGTAGCCGGAATGCGCCGGCAGCATGTCGTTCGAAGCCAGCGAATTGGTCAGCACGCGCACCCGGACATGGCGCTCGTGCAGCGCCTTGACGGTTGCCTGCGCCCTGGCGGGAAGCACGAAATACGGCGTCTCGACGAGCAATTCCTGCTTCAGCTCGGCGACACGCCCGCGGATGAACGCAACCACATGGTCGCTCTCGATGCCCGGCGCGATGGTTTCCGGATCGTCGGCGATGACCCGGCCCTGTGCCCAGACGAGATTGTCGCGAAGCTCCGCGCTCTGGAGTGCCAGCTCGTCGAGGTCCTGGTCGATCGGATAAGGGTATTCGGCGGCGGCGATCTCCGCGCGCAGGCGAATGAGGATGGCATCGAGATCGGCGGCGCCATAGCTGCGCTCGACGATCGTCGCGATCGGCACGGTCGAGGGATTGTTCCAGAACCGGTCGAAAACATCGGACAGATTGCGCACGACAGGCCCGACCGCCAGCACGTCCAGATCGCGATAGTTGGCGATCGTGTTCACGCCATAATAGATGTCGCCGATATTGCGGCCGCCCACGATCGCCGCAGCATTGTCGGCAACCATCAGCTTGTTGTGCATGCGGCGGTTCAGCCGGCCGAAATCGACGATATAGTCGAGCGCAGACCAGCGCCGGTTTGTCACCGGATTGAACAGGCGGATCTCGACATTGGGATGCGCGTCGAGGGCGGCTTTGACGGCATCGCTGGCCTTGTAGAAGGCGTCGTCGACGAGAAGACGAACCCTGACCCCGCGATCGGCCGCCTTCATCACGCTGTCGACGATGATGCGGCCGGTGATATCGCCGTCCCAGGAATAGTACTGCATATCGAGGCTGCGCTCGGCCAGGTCGGCCAGCGCGAGACGGGCGATGAAGGCCTCACGCCCGTGGATCAGGAGGCTGAAGCCGGAGAGGCCGGGATGTTGATCGGCAGCCGCGCCGAAGGATTGTCCCAGCCTGGTCGAGGCGGGGTCGCCGAACGCCGTCGATATGCTGCGCTGGTCGTCGGACCAAGGGCGGGCAGYGCGGCCGGTGAAAACCCTACCCAGCCAATTCACGACCATGCGCGGGATTGCGCGCGCGCCGGGCGCCCGAGGCCGGACCGACCCTGCAGAACGGCTGGTTCCTTGCGTATCGGCGCGTATCGGGCTGGGCTTTTCGCGGCGCATGGTGCTCTCCACCATCCCTGGCTGGCAAGCAAGCGCGGCAGCGGGCAATCCGTCAAGCACAAGCCGCGGGCCAATTGGCCTGTGCCTCGAAAAATCACGGCCAATGCGGTGGGGGATACTGCAAGGATATTGGGCCATGCCCGGCCAGGCGCGGCGGTTGTGGCGTGGCGCTGCCCACACCGGAGAGACGACGCGCGGAACGAGCCGACAATTCGGTGCGATCAGGGCCTCAAAGGCAGTTCTCGAATTCGCGAAAAGGCGTACCTTACGCAAAGATTGCGCCGGCTGTTTTCTGTGTGGGGGCGTCATGTCTGCAAAATCGAACAGGCTCGCGTCGCCAAAGAGGTCTGAGCTGGAGGTCCTGCACGGCGCCAGCGCCGACGAGATCCTCACCAATCGGCCGCTACCGGATGAATTCACGCGGGTGATGTCGTTGGCGGAGCGGATGGAGGCCGGAAAGGCGCTTCGCGATCGCGTCCCCCGCCCGCAGCATCGGACATGGGCGCCGAACGGAAGCCGCCCCGACCCGCTCGCCCTTCTTCAGGCGGCGGATGCCGATCGCATTCCCGAGCTCGTCCCCATCCGCTATGGGCGCATGCTGCAGTCGCCCTTTGCTTTCTACCGGGGATCGGCAGGCATCATGGCAGCCGATCTCAGCACCACGCCGAACACCGGCATCCAGGTGCAGGCCTGCGGCGACTGCCACCTGATGAATTTTGGCGGCTTTGCCACGCCCGAACGCAACATCCTCTTCGACATCAACGATTTCGACGAGACCTTGCCCGCCCCCTGGGAGTGGGACATCAAGCGGCTCGCGACCTCGTTCGTCCTCGCGGCCCGGTCGATCGGATTGCCGGCCAGGACCGCGCGGGACACCGCCATCGCCTGCGTGCGCAGCTACCGCAGGCACCTTGCGACTTACGCGGACATGCATCCGCTCGACGTCTGGTACGCGCGCGTCACGGGAGACGATCTCGTCTCCGTGGCGCCCGCGCGCGAACGGGGCCGAATTCAGAAGCGGATCGCGAAGGCGGCCCAGCAGGACGGCTCGGAAACCGATTTTCCCAAGATAACGGACATGGTTGGCGGTCGCGTCCGCATTCGCGACATGCCGCCCCTGATCTACCATCCCGAGGGATCGCGGCGTCCAGATTTCGAGGAGCAGTTGAAGCGGATCTTCCGCGATTATCGGGAGACCTTGTCCGAGGACCGTCGCGTCCTGCTGGACCGCTATCATCTGGTCGACGCAGCCATCAAGGTCGTCGGCGTCGGCAGTGTCGGGCGCCGCTGCTGGGTTGTCCTAATGATGTCCTCCTGCAACGACCCCTTGTTCCTGCAGTTCAAGGAGGCGGTGGCTTCGGTGCTAGAGCCCTATGCCGGCACGAGCGCCTATTCCCAGCACGGCCAGCGCGTCGTCGTCGGGCAGCGCCTGATGCAGCCTGCATCGGATCTGTTCCTGGGCTGGGTCACCGCCGAGCTTTCAGGCAAGCAGTTCTATGTGCGCCAGTTGCGCGACGCCAAGATCAAGCCGCTGGTCGTGACCTTCGACGCCGAGCTGCTCCTGAGCTACGCCCTCGCCTGCGGTTGGGTGCTGGCACGCGCGCATGCTGTCGCCGGCAACGCCGACGGCATCAGCGGCTATCTCGGATCGAACGACCAGTTCGACGAGGCATTGGGCGATTTCTCGGTGAGCTATGCCGACCAGGCGGAGCGCGACCATGCCGCCCTCAAGGCCGCCGTGCGCCTGGGCAAGGTCAAGGCCTATCTGGACGCCTAGCGGAACCGGTCACGGATGGCGCTTCAATGGATCACGACCGCCGCAATCAGGGCGAAGGCTGCGGCAAGGGTGAAGAGAGCGAGCCAGGCGGGATAGCGCGGTGCCATCCACAGCCCGAGCGCGCGGCAATGATCCAGACTCGACCACAGGCTTGTCATGGTGGTCTCCATCGCATGTTGCCGGGATCGGACCATCCGCGGAGAGGCTGAACCTTAAGGCTGAGGCTAAAGCTGAGGCCAAGGCCGAGGCTGGTCGCCGCTCCGCGAGCGATCGTCCGGAGACCTGGGTCAGGCCGCCGGCGATATCATCTAAGCGGCATCGGACATGGCGCGGGATCGCGCCAAATGCCTGGCCCTTGCCGGGCTCGACTGGAATTGCGGTGGGCCGAGGCAAGGTCGGCGTCGGGGCTGGTCTCAGTTCGGTCCGAAGCGAGACGGCCCCTTCACTGGACGCTCAATCGGCGGATTAAGCAAGCAGCCCGCCCGCGTCATCTTGGCCACGCCTCAGGCGCGGACTGCCGACGGGCTGACAGGCACGACCGTGAACCGATCGCGGGGGCGCCGCGGTGCGAAGCTCGTCCTTTGATTGAGGTCGCCGGTCTCGTAGCGCATATAGGCCTGGATCGCGGTCATCACGGCGCCAAGCGAGGCGTAGGGGCCAAACCGGATCATGGGGAGCGCCAGCACGCCGCGGTTCTGCGGGCCGATCCAGAAGTCGTCATCCCGCTCCGCGACAATCGTTCCGAAATGGCGACCGAGCCGGTCCTTCATTTCCCAAACGCTGTGCTCGAGCTGCGTGACGACGATGTCCATGAACGCCTCCGGCCGGCCGGTTGCGCGCTTGCGCCGGTCGCCAGGATATGGGGTTGCCGGGTCATGCCGATAAGGTCGCCAGCCGGGAATACAGCCGCCGCGACGAGGCCAGGGCGTTCACGCCCCCTGGCGCTGCCGGCCGCCATCGCCGTCAGAACTTCTTCCTGGTGATCAGGGTCAGCCGCCCATTGGCACCGGTCTCGGCGACGAGCACCTGCAGCGATGACAGCCCCTGCGCCCGAAGCGCAAGGGCGAGGAGCGGTGCTGCATCGATCGCCGTCCGGAGCTTCTGCAGTTCGTCATCGCCGCGTGCTGCGACGATCCGGGTGACGCGTAGCCGTTCCGGCTTTGGCAGCGCGCGGATATCGACGACGATCACCGACCGGTTCCTCAAGGGTCCCGATGCAGCCACGGGACTGAGCCCGACCTCGCGGTCGACAGCAGCTTCTTCAGGCGGAGCCTGGGCCTGGGCGGCACCGGTGAGTGCGAGGGCGGAAACCGCGGCCACGATCGGGATCATGTGCATCGGCAGTCCTTCCATCCGGTCACGGGTCGGCGCGGAGCTCAGGCACGCCCGGGCAGTAACGCCCGTGCTGCGATCACCGCCTCGACGCGTTGCGAGCCCCCATCCTGCCCATCCGGTTTCGTGTAGGCCTCGTGATCGTCGTCTCGCCGAGCAAGACTGCGCTCGCGATCTCGCGATCCCGCGCGACGTTTCAGCATAGCTGCGATGTCCTCTACCAGAAGTGGACGATGACCAAGAACTGCAACTAAAATACTCATTACAGCCAGATCTTTCCGATCAAACTTTAATCTCGGACAGATTTTATGATCAAAGAATCACCAGAGGAATTAATACCTTTTAAAAGCCTGATATCCCCTGAGAAAGCGGGGCAGTGAAACGTCAAATACGCAAATTTGTACAGGTATTTCTCTACCCGATTACGCTTTTGTTACCCGCCCGGAGCCCACAAGGAGCAGGAATGCCACAGTCGATGCGATCACGGCATGGCGCCCGGGCCAATCGCCGCCGCGCCCTGCGCCCATGGAGCAGCGGGTCAGAACGGGAGCCTCGCCTGGAGCAGCGGCGCCATCGACGGCGCCGATGAGGGGCGTTCCCCGGCGTCGCGATCGTGGGCGCCCGCCAGCATAACATTCCGGCATGAAGTCATGCCTGCCGGCGGATTGCCCGCCGGGGCCCGGTTCCTATGCTCGGCCCAAGGACACACTCACTTCGGATCAGCTCTTCATGGCACATGCGACCACCGCGCACCCTCGCCCGGGAGATCACGGCGCGACGGCCGATCGCCCTGTCGGGCTGAGGCAGACCTCCCTGAACAAGGATACGGCGTGGAGATGATCGGGGTCAACAAGTGGTATGGCGAGTTCCATGTCTTGCGCGACATCAACCTGAAGGTGGCGCGCGGCGAGAAGCTGGTGATCTGCGGACCCTCAGGCTCGGGTAAGTCGACGATGATCCGCTGCATCAACCGGCTCGAGGAACACCAGAAGGGCCAGATCATCGTCGACGGCACCGAGCTGACCAATGATCTGAAGAAGATCGACGAGATCCGCCGCGATGTCGGCATGGTCTTCCAGCACTTCAACCTGTTTCCACATCTGACGATCCTGGAGAACCTGACGCTCGCGCCGATCTGGGTGCGCAAGATGCCGAAGAAGGATGCCGAGGAGATCGGCATGCACTATCT
>NZ_JBFUIY010000025.1:0-93421 GCF_056401655.1 Allobosea sp. P4_E12
GTAAGCGTGGTCTGCGGGTAAGCGTGGTCTGCGGACCGCGCTGCGTCAGGCGGCGATCTGCTTGGTTTCCGCCGTCCATTGCCACGGCATGAGCTCGCCGATGCGGCTATTGGGCCAGCCTTCAGCGATCTTGCGGGTGACGTCTGCGATGTAGGCGAAGGGCTCGACGCCGTTCATCTTGCAGGTCTCGATGATCGAGTAGATGGCGGCGGCCCGCTCGCCCCCGGCTTTTGATCCGGCGAAGAGCCAGTTGCGGCGCCCGATTGCGACGCCTCGCAGCGCGCGTTCGGCGATCAGGTTGTCGATCTCCMGATGGCCATGGTCGAGATAGCGGGTGAGCGCCGGCCATCGTCTGAGAGCGTAGGTGATCGCCACGGCAAGCGCGCTTTTCGCCGAGAGCTTGGCGCGGATCGCTTCCATGCGCGCCTTCAGCTCCTCGAGTTGAGGCCGCGACTGCCCCTGGCGCGCTGCATGTCGGATATCGGGCGGCTGGCCGCGTACAGTCTTTTCGACCATGAAGAGGCCGCCGATCCGCTCCAGGAGTTCGGTTGTGGCGGGCGTCGCCTGGGTCTGGTGCAGATCGAAGATCTTGCGGCGGGCATGCCCCCAGCATGCGACCTCGACGGCGCGGCCGCTGCGATAGAGCTCGTCGTAGCCGGCATAGGCGTCCGCCTGGAGATGGCCCCGGAAGTCCTTCAACAGGGTCTGTGGATGTTCGGCGCGCCGATCCGTCGTGAACGCGAACCAGACGGCGGGCATGGTCGGCCCGCCATGCGGACGATCGTCGATCGCATGAACCCAGAGCCGTGCCGTCTTCGTCTTGCCGCTGCCGGGATCGAGCATCGGCACCGGCGTGTCGTCGGTGTGGAGTTTTGTCGCGGCCAGAACCGTTTCCCTGATGCGCGCCACGATCGGATCGAGCAGGGCTGCGCCTTGGCCCGTCCAGCCGGCCAAGGTCGAGCGATCGATGTCGATGCCCTGCGCCGCCATGATCTCGGCCTGGCGATACAAGGGAAGATGGTGGTCGAACTTCGAGACGAGAACGTGCGCGATCATGCGGAAGCTTGCCTTGCCGCGTGCGATGGCCTTCTCCGGAGCCTGCACGATCGCCTCGCAGGCGCGGCAGGAGAACTTCGGCCGGACATGGCGCACCACCCTGAAGGCGACCGGCTCAATGTCGAGCACCTCGTCGGCATCCTGGCCGAGACGGCGCAGCGCCCCGCCGCAGGCCGGGCAGACGCAGTCACCGCTGCCGGGCAGGTGCACGATCTCCTCGCGCGGCAGATGCGACGGCAAGGCTCGATCCGGCGCCTTTCGCGCGGGCGCGATGGACGGGCTGCGCCGCGGCAGTTCCGCCTCCGCCGTCTCCAGTTCCTCCAGCGCCAGTTCGAGCTGGGCGATCTCGGTTGCCAGCTTTTCCGAGGACCGGCCAAAATGCATCCGCTTGAGCCGGGCGATCTGAACCTTGAGCTTCTCGATCAGCAGATCGCGGCCGAGCAGCGCGCTTTCCACGACGGCTCGGGCGACCCGCTCGCGGTCGAGTTCCTCACGCTGCGCGACGACGAGGCGGCGCAGGGATTCGACGTCATCAGGAAGCGATGCGGTGCTGCTCGACACCAGGGATGGATAGCACAAAACGCCTCTGAACGACAGTAAAAACGTTCTGATTCAATGCGTTACCTATCCAGCCAATCCTGGCCGCCAGCTCCTGATCGGAGCGCGCCAGTCAATGCCCTCCATTAGCATCGCCAACTGCGCCGCTGTCAGCGACACCGTCCCCGTCGCCGCAGCCGGCCACACGAAGCGTCCCTTCTCAAGCCGCTTTGCGAACAGGCAAAGGCCCTGACCATCCCACCACAAAAGCTTGACCAGGTCGCCGCGCTTTCCCCTGAAGGCGAACAGCGCGCCCGAATGAGGATCCTGCGCCAGCACCTCCTGGATCATCACCGCCAGGCCGTCGAAGCCGCGACGCATGTCCGTCGCGCCGCAGGCGAGATAGACCCGGCCGTTGACGGAGAGCGGGATCATCGCGCGCCGAGCGCGGCGAGCACTCGCTTCAACGCCTTCCCGTCGACGCCGCCATCAACCCGAACCCTGACGCCGGAGGGAAGCTCGATCTCGATCAGTGTCGGCGTTGGCTTCGACGCCGGCAACGACATCTCGCATCGTCCAGGCTCCCGACGCGCCACCGCCGATCCCTGTGGCGGAGCGTCGGTAATCTCGACCCGAGCAAACGTCGGCGCGGCTGGCCTTGGCGCGCCCAGGGAACCGTCCAGAGCCAAGCGGCGCCACGTGTAAATCTGGCCCGTGCCGATCGCGTGATGATCAGCCGTCCGCGACACCGATCCGCCCGCGCCGAACGCCTCCTCGAGGATCGCCAGCTTCTCGTCCGTCGACCACGACCGCCGGCTCGACATCCGCGCGATCACCTGCACGCGGCCGCTGTGACCACTCCTACGATCGGTCGTAGGACCCCTCGCATCTCCGTCGATCTCGTCGGCCATGCCCGTCTCCGTTCAGGAGACATCGAAACAGCGCGATCAGGACTCTTCGCGCAAGGCGGCCGTCAGACCGCGCTTACGGTGAATAGCCATTGTTGACGAGAACTATCCGCGGGAATACGGAAGCTGAGCGCAGATACAAATCAGCAACACTTACCGTGAATGCTGACGTTTCGGCATCTTCACTGCACTTGTCTCAATGAGGCGGCGTTGCGTCGGAACCGATCCGTTTCGCTATCTTGGAGCGGCCGCCGTCTGCAACAACGACTGCTTGCTCGTCATCGCTCTGATCCACCACCCACGGGCGGACTGAAACAGCGCGCCGGGCCACCACGGCAGTGTCGATTATTCCGCGTGGGGTGACGGTCCCGCAGCTCTTCGACAAGGGAGCTAGGATGTTTCCGACACTGAAACGCTGTTCCCATCCGCCGCCGCGCGCTCGCCGCGCCGAACGGATCGCCGTTCAGGCCTTGGCTGCGTCGGTCGCGAGGTAGTCAAACACGACCTCGCCGAGGCCCAGCGTCAGGTCGGCAATGTAGTGGCTCGCCGAGACCACTTCGTGAACGGGCAACCGCGCCACGTCACACATCGCATGCTCGAAGAGCTGTAGCGCGGCCGGGCCGGACCAGGCCCMTTTCAACGTCACGTCCTCCATGTAGTAGCGCACCAGCTCGCAGATGCGCGGCGAACCGTCGACATGAGGGATGATCTTGATCATGAAGGCGGGCCTGGCCATGGCCTTGGCAAGCGGCGCCAGATCGAGTTCGCGATGCTTGTAGCCCATGGTGGCGGTCGCGCAGAGGACCGAGCCGTAATGCAGGGTGCCGACGAGCGTCTCCTGTTGATGCGTCAGCTTCGGCGTCGCGAGTTTCTTCGGGAAGCCCCAGATCTCGCGCCCGCCGGCGATGGGTGAATTGTCGTCGAGATACATGGCGTGGACATAGCCGCCTTCCTGGACCTCGCCCGACGCGGTGGTGAAGCGCACCGGGATGACCTGACCCGTCTCGGTATAGTCGCCGAAGCCGGTCGAATCCGGCATGCGGATGAACTCATAGGCCACGGTATCGCCGATGACCTCCAGCGGCTCGGGCACGAACGCGCGCAGCCGCTCGATATCCGTCCGGTAGTTGATGACGACGAATTCGCGATTGTAGAATTTGTAGGGCGGCTTCGGGTAGGCGGGATTGTTCAGTGGCATCGCGAAAGCATTGGCGCGCACATCGGCGATCTTCATGACGCTGTGTCCTCGTTGCTCGTTGCCTGAAGCCTGCTGCGACATGCTCGCAAGCCACTAACTGCGCTTTCGCATCGCCAGTTCAGCCAGATCGAAGGTGGCGACGCCATCGGGCGTCTCCGCGGGCCGAAGCACTTCGGGATAGCTCAGGGTGAAGCACGCGTCTTCGTAGCCCGATGCCCAATGCTCTTCCATGGTCGCGCGCGAAAACTCGTAGTCCTTGGAGGAGCCCTCATAGCTCTTGGAGCGGTAGATCAGGTGGACGATGTTGTGGATCTTGTCGTCGGCCTCGGCGATCAACGCGAGAACGTCAGGATCGGCGTTGGCCAATGCCGTTTTCGGAACGTATTCGATCAGATGCCGCAGCGCGCGTCGCAGGCTCTGGTTCTTCCGGAACTGGTCGGTCGCTGCACGTGTGCGGCTTGAGAAGCGGATATCCTTCAAGCGCGAATCCTGGCTGGCCAGATCCTTGGGAAACTCGCCCTTCGCGCTCCACAGGTCGACCTGAAATGCGAGCGTGTCCTGGCGAGGCCGGCTGTCCAGGACCCATTGCAGCGGAGTGTTGGAAACAAGTCCGCCATCCCAGTAGCTCTCGCCATCGATCTCCACCGCCGGGAAGCCCGGCGGCAAGGCCCCGCTGGCCATGACATGCTCGGCCGCGATGACATGGGTCGCCGTGTCGAAATAGGCGAAATTGCCCGTTCTCACATTCACGGCTCCTACGCTGAAGCGTATCGGGCCGGCATTGATGCGATCGAAATCGACGAGCCGCTCCAGCGTCGCCTTGAGCGGGCTGACATCGTAGAAGCTCTCTGCAGCAGCACCGCTATCCGAGGACAGGAAGGGCGGGATCGGGCGCGGGCTGAAGAAGTCCGGCGCGCCGCCCATCAGCGTGGCGAAGGCGCGCGTCTGGTTGAGCCAGCCGTGAGCGAGATCGCCATTCCAGGGCATCGCTCCCAGCATGGACGAGAGCAAGGCGGGGAAACCCGGCAGAGGTGCAGTGATCGCCTCCCAGAAGGCGCGCAGCGCATCCACGCGCTTCCCCGGCGGATTACCGGCGATCAGGGCGGAATTGATCGCGCCGATCGAGATGCCCGCCACCCAATCAGGGTGCAGCTCGGCTTCGGCCAGGGCCTGGTAAACTCCGGCCTGATACGACCCGAGCGCTCCTCCTCCTTGCAGAAGCAGCGCGATACGCTCGAACGGTGGGCGTTTGGGCATACGGCGTACCTTGTTCATGGGGCGCAATGGCCAGGCATCTTGCATTGAACCGCTCTGCGATTGGTTCAGATTTTCATGCGGGTTGATGCGATTCAAGAGCTGCTGATCGGGGCGAACGGGCCTCGGCAGTTCTCCCGGCTGGGGACAGCACCAGTCCGATGGGATCGGGCTTTTCGCTCGCTCAGGACAGCTCCTTCACGCCGGCTGGCGTTTCGATCAGCGCACGATAGCGCAGATCATCGCCTGGTATGATGACAGGCGGACGGTCGATCCCGAGCGTCTCACAGAGCGTCGAGAGGGTGGCCGCGTCACGGTGTGCGAGCGTGAATGAGCGCAGCCGTGCACCCAGATCCGCAATCGCAGCCATCGCGCGCGGCTTGCCCCGCCTGTCGATGAGGGAAGGGGCTGCTCCGCCAAGGGGCAGGGCGCCGCCATCCGGGATCGCGAAGTCAAAGGAGGGGGCGGACCATGGCAGCGAGACCTTTCGCCCAAAGATGTCTTCGCGGCCTTGAAGGACAAGGTCGATGGTGTCGGTTCGCGCGACCCAGCCGCGCAGGCGGCGCCCCGCATCCCAATCGCCTTTGACGGCGATGCGATCGTCGAGGCCGAACCAGCGTGCGCGGCCAGGCCCTTGCGCATCCGGGTCGAGCGCGACGATTTCCAGATAGACGGTCCCGCCGAGCTGCAGCAGGTGATTATAGGTGCCCATATAGCCATGGCGCTGCCCGAAAGGGACATCGAGATCGAGGCAGGATCGAACATGGGCGACGCCTTCGACCAGCGTCGGCGCAATCACGGTGAGATGGTCGAGCGTCAGCATGTCCTGGCCAGCGGGCAAGGGGGTAGGGTTTCGTTCACGATTGTTCGGAACGCGGTCAAGTCCGGAAACCGGGAATGCCGGCTGACGATGTATTTGGGGTGGTTCCCGCTCATGGATTCGAACCACAATTCCCTGAGCCAAAATCAGGTGTCCTGCCGTTAGACGAAGCGGGATCGTCTAACCCTGTTGTCGCCCGGCACTATGCGCGGAGAAATACACCAAGCGTCCTCGGTCCGGTCTGAATACAAAGTGTTGCATGGCTCGCGGCTGCACATCAACGGCAATTGGCGTTGCGATGCTGACCTCGGCCAGCGAAGGGATCGAGAGAGTGAGGAGACGCCATGTCTGCCGATCTGCGGATCGAGAAATTCGTCGCGCTTTGGCCGGTTTCGCCATTCCGGCAGGACGCTCAACACGCCTGGCAGATCACCCAGAGGGCCGCGGAACTGGTCGGAGCGGCGCTCAGCGCTCTTAATGACGATTACAGGCGTGAAGGCGATATCGCGGTGCACCGGACCGCGACCATCGAGAGCGGGGCTGTCCTGAAGGGGCCCGCGATCATCGGGCCGGGCTGCTTCCTGGCCGCCGGCGCCTATCTGCGTGGCGGCGTGTTCCTGGACGAGGGCTGCATCATCGGGCCCGGATGCGAGCTCAAGTCGAGCTTCCTGTTCCAGGGGGCCACGCTCGCGCATTTCAACTTCGTCGGCGACTCGATCCTGGGTGCGGACGTCAATCTCGAAGCGGGTGCGATCATCGCGAACCACCGTAACGAATGGGAGACGAAGGCTATTCGCTTCGTCTTTGGCGGAGGGGTCGTCGAGCCCGGCGTCGAGAAGTTCGGGGCGCTCGTCGGGGACCACGTGCGGGTCGGCGCGAACGCGGTCATCGCGCCCGGCGCGATCATCGGCCGGGGGACCAAAATCCCCCGGTTGACGCTTGTCGATCAGGCTCCCGGCCTCTGAGGGAGGGGCGGTCAAAGCCGGACGCTTGAGCCGCCGCCTTGTGCCTCTCGACCGAGCGGCGCTGGGCCGCGCGGCGCAAAGGTCGCTTACGCCGCCCCGCTTTCGGCTGCGGGAAGCGCGGTCGGGTGTTGCGTTCCGTTGAGCAAGGCATGCACCGGATCATCGCCTGCGAAGCCGGCCTGGGCCAGTATCGCATCGACGATCGGCTTTTGCGCGCCATAGCTGAGGAGCTGGCTGCTGAGGTCCGCGATCGGGCCGCCATGTCCGGCCGATCCTGCGCCGCCAGCGCCCATGGCGCCGAGCAGGCCGCCCGCACTGAAGATCTTGATGTCGGAGATCTTCTCGATCGGCTTCATCACCTGCGCGAGAGCTTCGGGAATGACGGCGATGCGCTGCTTCGTCAGCTCGAAATCGACCATCTGCGGCGAGAGCGAATTGCGGGCTTCGTTGAGCGCACGCTCGCGCTTCGCCTCCGCCTCGCCGAGTTCCATGATGCCGCCCGCACGAACCTTGGCGGCCTCGGCCTCGGCCTGTGCCTTGGTCAGCATGGCCGCAGCGAGATTCTCGGCGGCTTCCCGTTCGGCCTCGGCCTTCACCGTAATACCGGTCGCGGCCTGCTCGGCGTCCTTGCGCGCGTCGATGACGGCGATCTTCTTGGCGCGTTCGGCGACTTCGACGGCGCGCGCGGTCGCGACCTGCTCCTCGGCGGTGACGGCTGCGGCCTTGGCTTCCTCCGCCTTTGCCTTGGCCTGCGACTCGGCTTCGCTCTTCTGTGCGACGGCGATGGCGGCGTCGATCCTGGCTGTCTCGGTGATGCGCGTCGCTTCGGCCGCGCTTTCGGCGATGCCGCGCTCGGCCGTGATGCGGGCGGTCTCCTTGGCCTGGCGCGCCTCTGCCTCGTTCTTGGCGACGCCACGTTCGGTCTCGAGCCGGGCCGTCTCCTCGGCCAGGCGTGCGGCCTGCTCCGCACGGGCCTGTTCCGCGCGCGTCTCTGCCGTCTTGTTGACGATGTCGCGCTGCTGGTTGAGTTCGGCGTCGCGTTGCTCGCGCTCGATCGTCAGGCGCTGCAGCGTTGCCTCACGGTCCTTCGTCGCGATGGCCACCTCGTTCTCGCGCACGATCTCGTTGCGTTCGCGGCGCCGCTCCTCGGTGACGCGGGTCAGCGCGGTCAAACCCTCGGCGTCGAAAGTGTTGTTGGGGTTGAAATGCTTGATGTCGGTCTGGTCGAGCCGCGTGAGCGAGACGGATTCAAGCTCGAGGCCGTTGGATTGCAGGTCGGCCGCGACGGCATCCTGCACCGCCTTCACGAAGTCAGAGCGCTTTTCCTGCAGGTCCTTCAGGCTCATGGTCGCGGCAACCGAGCGCAGCCCGTCGACGAACTTGGCTTCCACGAGGGTCTTCAGCAGGTCGGCATTGTTGGTGCGGTCGCCCAGCGTCTGCGCCGCCAGGGAGATATTGTCCGCATCCGGTTTCACCCGCACGTAGAACTCCGCGGTGATGTCGGCGCGCATGCGATCGGCCGTGATCAGCGACTCGCCTTCGCTGCGGTGAACTTCAAGGCGCAACGTGCTGAGCTGCACCCAGGAATAGGAATGGAAGATCGGCAGGATCACGGACCCGCCGTCGAGGACGACCCGCTTGCCGCCTAGGCCGGTACGGACATAGGCCTTGTCCCGGGTCGAGCGCGTATAGAGCGCCGCCATGACCACGCCGATGCCGATGATGAGCACAATCGCCGTTCCGGCAATCGTGAGGACGGAAACATAGTCCATGAACGTATTTCCCCTTATCCAGCTTCAGGTCTGCGCGCCGAGCTCATCGGGCGCAGGAATGGCCTCGAACAACCCATTGGAACCATCGACCACCAGAACGCTCGCCCCTTGCGGGATGAGGTGGCCCGCGGCGGCTTTCGCCCGAAGGACGTGGATGTTGCCGTGCAGGTCCCTGACACGGACCCGCCCCGGCTTGCCCTGGTCGAGCGGGCCGAGCGTCACCGTGCCGGTCAGCCCGATCAGGTCGGACTGGCTGATGGCGTTGGATTCATCGCCCGGGATAATCCGCGCCGTCCAACGCGACAGCGCACGTGTCGTCGGCAGCGCCACCATCACGGCGAGCAGGCTGGCAAACAGTGTCGGCAGCGGCGAAAGGAGCGCCTGGGCCACGCCCTGAATGGCGAATCCGGCGATGGCGAACGAGGCCAGCCAGATCATGATCAGCACGAGCAGCGGCACGCCGCCCCGGTTGAGCCAGGACATCCAGGCATCGAGCGGGCCGTGCTCGCTATGGACGCCGTGATGGGAGAGCCCGTCATTCACCAGCGACGAGATCGACATCCCCACGACCATCGCGAGGATCTCGATGGCGACGATGCCGACGAGGATCAGCGCAGCGATCGTGAAGGGATAGAGGCCCGGCGCAGTCAGTGCGCTCATGAACCGCTGTGCCCTTTATAGCGGGCCAGCCGCTCCTGGATTGCCCTCTCTCGTTGCAGGCGGGCCAGTTCCTCGACCTCGGAGACGCCTATCTCCGGCCGCCCGGAGACACCGGTGACGCGCTCGATCGCGTTCAGCGATTGGGCCAGTCGGTTGTCATTGCGGACCGAGGCACTCACGCCCTGGCTCGCATCCTCCGCGCCTTTGCTCTTCTTCAGGGCGGCGAGCCGGGCAACGGCATCCTGCCGGGCGGAGTTGACAGCCTGGAGGGCCTTGCCCGCCTCCTCGATCTTGCCGGCAGCCTCGGTCAGCGCCGTCTCCAGCGCCGAGCGCTGTGCCTCCAGGTCGATCTGCAGGCCGATGACGGGTGTGACCAGATCCTCGCGCCCGCTGGCCAGGCCGACTTCGATCTTCCCTGCGAGATCCTCGATCTCGTCGTTGATCTCGGCGATCTTCGCCTTGAGGCGGTGCTCTTCGGCGCGTGCCTTGCCGGCGCCCGCCCGCGCATCCTCCGCGACCGCGTCGATCTCCCTGATCGACTGCTCGACGGTGACGATGGCGTTGGCGCCTTCAAGGGCATCGACGGTGCCGTGGGCGGCGCCTGCGATGATACGCCCGATGCGCGATAAAATTCCTTCGGTGGCCATGACGGTCTCCTTCGGTGTGATGGCAGCAGCGATGCCGACGAGGATGAGAGACTCGTCATCCCGCAGCACCAGCCGTGCTTCGGCGTGATCCGACCAACCCGGTACGTAGCCGGCAACAGAATAGGGAATGAGCCTGCGCCCCTCGATGGTGGAGAGGCTCAGATGTGTGGGGGTCTTGATGGCATAGAGCCGCCCATCCAGCGGCAGGTCGGCGACGACGGTTCCACTGGTTCGGCCGGCGTGATCCCGCAGGCCGAGCGTCACCAGCCGCGCCGGTAACCGCGTCTGTTCGCGGATGGTGGCGTAAGCCTGCTCGTGCAAGGCGACGAGATTCGCACTGGCGCCGCGATCCCGTTCGATCTCGTCGAGAATGCGCATCATCTCGGCATAATCCGCGAGCGTTGCGCGGATCGCGCGCATGTCGTCCGGCGAGGGGTCCAGGACGTAGCTCATGGTCGACTGATAGCGCGAAACCATGCCGAGGATATAAAGCACTTCCTTTGTGCTTTCAAGGGACGCCTACGTAACGTCAGCTATGACCTGCCGTTGGTGCGCCGGTCATGAATACGGCCGGGCGCCGATGCGGAACAGGTGCTCGCCCGGAAGAGGGAAAATGCGGGCGCAGATGCGCCGGGGATGCCGCCAAGAGCACCCTGATATCGCCAGCAGCGCGGGCGCGAGGCCCCTCTTTCGCAATACATACAGAGAGACCTTCAGGACTCGGTGCTCAACAAGAGTATGGCGCGTCGCGCCGCAGGATACTCTGTTGGCACCGGTGTCTGGCGACGTGCGCCGATTGCTGCCCTGTGCCATGAATTGCAGGCCGCGGTGAGGGCGGCGGGGCCACGCTAACCCGGAAGCCAGGATGACCAGGATTCTTCATCGCTCCCTGAATGGGCGGCTACCGCGAGCGGTTGCGGGGCAGGGCATCACGATCACGGATGCCGAGGGGCGCAGCTATATCGACGGTTCCGGTGGGGCCGCCGTCTCCTGCCTCGGCCATGGCCACCCGGAGGTGCTTGCGGCGATGCGCGCCCAGATGGACCGCATCAGCTATGCCCACACCTCCTTCTTCACCACCGATGTCGCGGAAGAGCTTGCGGAGCGCCTGATCGACCTGGCGCCAGCAGGGCTGGACTACGTCTATCTCGTCTCGGGCGGTTCGGAGGCGGTCGAAGCGGCGCTCAAGATGGCGCGGCAATATTTCGTCGAAATCGGCCAGCCGCAGCGCCGCCATTTCATCGCCCGCCGGCAGAGCTATCACGGCAATACGCTCGGCGCGCTCGCGGCCGGCGGCAATGCCTGGCGGCGGGCGCAGTTCCAGCCGATCCTGCCACAGAGCCACCATGTCTCGCCCTGCTATGCCTATCGTGACCTCAGGCCAGGCGAGACGTCCGAAGCCTATGCCGAACGGCTCGCCGACGAACTGGAGGCGAAGATCCTCGAACTCGGCGCCGAAGAGGTGATCGCCTTCGTAGCTGAGCCGGTGGTCGGCGCAACGCTGGGAGCTGTCGGGCCGGTCGCGGACTATTTCGCGCGGGTGCGCCGCGTCTGCGACAAATACGGCGTGCTGCTGATCCTCGACGAGGTGATGTGCGGCATGGGCCGCACCGGCACGATGTTCGCCTGCGAGCAGGACGGCATCTCGCCCGACCTCGCCACCATCGCCAAGGGGCTGGGGGGTGGCTATCAGCCGATCGGCGCCGTGCTGCTGTCGCAGCGGATCTATGACGCCTTCGCCCAGGGCTCAGGGCTGTTCCAGCATGGTCATACCTATATCTGCCACCCGCTCGCGGCGGCGGCGGCGAACAAGGTCGTCGAGATCATCTCGCAGCCGGAAATGATGGGACATGTCCGCCTGATGGGCGAGCGCCTGCAGGCTGGGCTCGACGCACGGCTCGGCCAGCACGCCCATGTCGGCGACATCCGCGGGCGCGGTCTGTTCCGCGGCATCGAGATCGTTGCGGACAAGGAAACCAAGGCCCCCTTCGATCCGGCCCTGAAGCTGCATGCCCGGATCAAGAAGGAGGCGATGGCGCGCGGCCTGATGAGCTATCCGATGGGTGGCACAGTGGACGGGCGGCTCGGCGACCATGTGCTGCTTGCACCGCCCTACATCATCCAGCCTGACGAGATCGACCTTATCGTCGAGCGGATCGGCGCGGCGATCGAGGCAGCGGTGCGCAGCTGACTGGCCCGATGCTTCAGCCTTTCCGTGTTTGCATCGGTCCCAAAAACCGGAACTTTTTCGGGCCAGTGATTTTGAGAACCGGCATCCTCCGGCGCTGCCTTCAACGAGATTGACAATGACGAACTCGCCTTGCCCACCGATCACTGACGCCGGCTGGCCGGACCAGATTGCCGAGATGCGAACCGGTTTTGCCGGCGCGCTCAATGTCTACCGAACGATGGCCCATCATCCGGAGCTGCTGAAGGCCTGGGCTGCGCTACGCCAGCATGTGGTGAGGGACAGCGCGCTCGGCGCCGTGCGTTCGGAGCTGGTTATCCTGCGCGCCGCGCACCGGATGGGCTCGCCCTATGAATGGGCCCATCATGTCAGCCGGTCCCGGGTTTTGGGGATGAGCGATGCGCGTATCGCCGCGATGCGCGGGATGCCGGAGGGCGAGGACGGGCTGGTCGCCCGCGCTGTCGACGCGCTCTTCGATCAGCGCCGCCTGCCGGCCGAACTCGAGGCCGAGCTTGCGGAGGCATTCGGGCGCAAGGCGGTCTTCGACCTGATCGCGACCGTCGGATTCTATTCCGTGCTCGGCTATATCCTGATGACCTACGACACGCCGATCGACGGGCCGGTCGCAACGGAAATGGCGGAACGGCCCTTGTCCGGCGCGTAGCAGGACTAGACCGGCCTTTGCGCGCGCCTCGATCAGGCGTGAGCTTTCGTCCAATGCGCAGCCGTCGCATCGAGGGTGGCCGCGATCACGGCGCCGACGCCGCGGTCGTTCAGGCGGTAGAAGATCCGCCGGCCGACGCGGCGCGTCGACACGATCCTTTGAAGCCGCAGGCGGGTCAGCTGCTGGGAGACCATGGCCTGGCTCAGGGACAGGGCGGTTTCGAGTTCCGCGACCGAGCGTTCCTGCTCTGCAAGCAGATAGAGCAGCTGCAGCCGGTTCTTGTGAGCCAGGACCTTGAACAGCTCGCTGGCCTGCAAGGCCCTGGCTTCCAGCGTCGCGGCTGGTTCCGGGAGGGAGGTCGCTCTGTCGTCCGGCATGGCACCCAATGGTCGCGCGATCAGGAAGTTCGCTATATCCATTGGAATATAACCGACCGGGCAGGTCGTTGTCCACGCAGATCTTCCAGGCCATCGCTGGGAAGGACGATTTGCGCGCAACCGTTACTTCATGACTCTAACGAAGAAGCCAAGACATCGCATTGTATTTCCGTCTGAATAACGGGGAGGGCGGAGAGCTGTCTCCTTGGCCGGCACGCCCCAAACGGATCGAGGCCCGCGGCATGCCGCAGGCCTCGACGGTCACGTCCGAATCCTGTCGGTTACCGGAACAGCGCCAGCGACTTGGACAGGGTGATCCAGACACCCCAGGCAATCGGGATGCCGACGACGGCCCAGGCGAGCAGCGCCGTGCCGTCGAGCCCGCCCTTGCCGATGCCGAAGGAGCCGTAATGCAGGCTGGCGCTGGCATTGGCCGACTTGGCCTGGAGGGCGGCGACTTCCGCGTCCTTCATGAACCAATTCGTCGCAACGGGGCGCACGAGCAGGTTGCAGATGAAGCCCAGCACCAGCATGCCGGCCAGGATATACATCGTCCGGTCATAGACCTGCGCACGGGGCACGCCCGCATTGATCTGCGCCTCGCGGATGTAGTTCACGACCACCGGGCCGACGATGCCGGCGGTCGACCAGGCCGTCAGCAGGCGCCCGTGGATCGCGCCGACGAACTGGGTTCCGAACATGTCGGCGAGATAGGCCGGTACCGTCGCGAAGCCGCCGCCATACATCGACAGGATGATGCAGAAGAAGGCGACGAACAGCGCCAGCGAGCCGGCATGCGCCGCCCAGGGCGAGAGCCCGTAGAGCAGCATGCCGAGGCCGAAGAAGGTGGCATAGGTCAGCTTGCGCCCGAGCTTGTCCGACAGCGAGGCCCAGAAGAAGCGGCCGACGATGTTGAACAGCGAGAGCAGGCCGACAAAGGCCGCGGCGATCGTCGCGATCTGCTTCTTCTGCTCGGCATCGAGCGCGGCAAAGCCGATCTCGGGCTTGCCGATCAGCGATCCCGCGAAAATCTCCTGCAGCATGGGTGACGCCATGCCGAGCACGCCGATGCCGGCGGAGACGTTGAGGCAGAGCACCGCCCAGATCAGCCAGAACTGCCGCGTCTTGTGCGCGTCCTTGAGATGGACATGGCCGGACGTGATCATCGCGTTCTGCGTTGCCGGCGGCGTCCAGCCTTCCGGGCGCCAGCCGGCGGGCGGAATGCGGTAGCCGAAGGCACCTGCCATCATGAAGGCGAAGTAGATCACGGCCATCACGACGAAGGTTTGCCAGACACCGACGGAGGTGGGCGTCTTGAAATAGTTCATCAGGATGTCAGCCAGTGGCGAGCCGATCATCGCGCCGCCGCCGAAACCCATGATCGCCATGCCGGTCGCCATGCCGCGCCGGTCCGGGAACCACTTCACCAGCGTCGAAACCGGAGAGATGTAGCCAAGGCCAAGTCCGATGCCGCCGATCACGCCCGAGCCCAGCCACATCAGCCAGAGCTGGTGGGTGTAGACGCCAAGGGCCGAGATCAGCAGTCCGCCACACCAGCACAGCGCCGAGACGAAGGCAGCCTTGCGCGGGCCCGAGCGTTCGAGCCAGCCACCCCAGATCGCTGCCGAAGAGCCGAGCAGCACGAAGAACAGCGTGTACATCCAGCCGAGATCGGCGACCTTCCAGTCGCAGCTCGTCGTGAACAGCGAGCCGATCAGCCCGACATCCGCCGCGCAGGCGACGGGCTTGGTGATGCCGATCGCTTGGCTGAGCGGCAGCCAGAACACGCTGAAACCATAGGCCATGCCGATGCATAGATGGATGCAGAGCGCCGCAGGCGGCACCAGCCAGCGATTGAACCCCGCAGTCGCGATGATCCGCTCCCGGTCCAGCAGGCCGGGCGACAGTGCGACTTGCCCCAGATCTTGTGCGATGCTCATCCCAGTCATTCTCCCCGAGCGTTTGGCGTCCTGGCCGGTTTCCGCACCGGCTTCTTCCGACACCGGCCTTCCCTCGAAGGGCCGGTGGCATTCCGTGAACAGCAGAGATGTCAGCGTCCGGCGGGCGCGCCCTTGATCCTGGGCAGCGCCTTGCGCAGCAGCGGTGGCAATCCGGACGGGTTCGCAGCGAAGGCTGCGATGAAGTCGTCGCGCATGCGCCGGCTCCAGAACTGGTTGATATGGTCGGCGATCGCGGGCACGGCCTGCTCGTCCGGGTAGGATTGGAAGAACTCGGCGATCTGGCCGCCCATGTGCGCGAGCTTGGCGCCTTTACCTGCCAGCACCGCTTCGGCATGCGAGGAGGGCGTATTGCCTATCGTGCTCATGACGTGTGGGCCTCCCGCTCATGCGCGAGCGTGCCAGTGAAAAGCATGGCAGCATCGCTGCGCGCGATGCTGACCAGGGTGAGGCCGAGGCGCTTGGCCCGCTCGATCGCCAGGGATGTCGGGGCCGAAACCGAAACCAGCGTTCCGGCTCCGAAGATCGCGGCCTTCTCGACCATCTCGAATGAGGCGCGACTGGTGACGAGGACGAAGCCGTCATCGGTGCCATGGCCGGCACGAAGCCGGGCGCCGATCAGCTTGTCCAGCGCATTGTGACGGCCGACATCCTCGCGTGCAGCCAGGATCTTGCCCTCGCCGTCGCACCAGGCCGCGGCATGGACGGCGCGCGTCAGGCGATGCAGGGGCTGGTGGCCTTCCAATGCGGCGAGCGAAGCCCGGATGGCGGCAGGCGTCACCGCGGAGCGGCTGCGGGACAGCCGCTCCGCGACCGGCAGCTCGGCCAGGGTTTCGACGCCGCACAAGCCGCAGGATGTGCGGCCCGAGAGATTGCGACGCCGGGCCAGATGCTCGCGGAAACGGCCGGGCGCCAGATCGACCGAGACCACGATGCCGTCTTCCCGCGGCGTGACCCGGATCTCGCGGATCTCCTCAACCCCGGTGATGATGCCTTCGGTCAGGCTGAAGCCGACGACGAAATCCTCCAGGTCGGCCGGGCTCGCCATCATCACCGCATAGGGCAGGGTGCCATAGACGACGTTCACCGGCGTCTCGACCGGGACCTCGGCGATCGCGAACGGCTGCGGGCCTGAGTCGAACCGCAGCGGTTCGACCTGGACGGCGCAGGAGGCCGGGGACTGGGCGGGCGAACTATTCTGCGGCATCCGGCAACCTGCCCGCGATCAGCCTGAGCGAAACGTCTTCCTCCCGGTTCCGCTCCTGCCATTGCGAATAGTAATTGGTGCGCCGAACCTCGACGGCCGTGACCTTGTATTCCGGGCAGTTCGTCGCCCAGTCCGAATAATCGGTGGTGATGACGTTGGCGCCGGTCGAGGCATGGTGGAAGGTCGTGTAGACCACGCCCGGTTGCATGCGTTCCGAGACCTCGGCCCGCAATGCGATATCGCCCGAGCGGCTGGCAAGCGAGATCAGATCGCCCGTCTGGATGCCGCGGTTCTCCGCGTCGAATGGGTGAATTTCGAGCACATCCTCATCGTGCCAGATCGAATTCTCGGTCCGGCGCGTCTGAGCCCCGACATTGTACTGCGAGAGAATGCGGCCGGTCGTCAGGATCAGTGGGAAGCGCGGGCCGGTGCGCTCCTGCGTCGGCACGTATTCCGTGATCATGAACTTGCCCTTGCCGCGCACGAAGCGGTCGACATGCATCAGTGGCGTGCCGTTCGGGGCTTTCTCGTTGCAGGGCCATTGCACCGAGCCTTGCTTGTCGAGCTTGTCATAGCTCACCCCGGCGAAGCTTGGCGTCAGTCGCGCGATCTCGTCCATGATCTCGCTGGGATGGGCGTAGGCCATGTCATAGCCGAGCGCATTGGCGAGATCGATCGTGACCTGCCATTCCGACTTGCCCGAGAGCGGCGCCATGACCTGGCGGACGCGGTTGATCCGGCGTTCGGCATTGGTGAAGGTGCCGTCCTTCTCCAGGAAGGACGAGCCCGGCAGGAAGACATGGGCGTATTTCGCCGTCTCATTCAGGAAGAGATCCTGGATGACGACGCATTCCATCGCAGCGAGACCCGCCGTGACGTGCTGGGTGTTGGGATCGGACTGCGCAATGTCCTCGCCCTGGACATAGAGCCCCTTGAACGTGCCCCCGACCGCCTCGTCGAGCATGTTGGGAATGCGCAGGCCCGGCTCGGTCTCGAGCGGCACGCCCCACATCATCTCGAAGATCTGGCGGGTCGCATCGTCGGAGACATGGCGATAGCCGGAGAACTCATGCGGGAACGACCCCATGTCGCAGGAGCCCTGGACATTGTTCTGGCCGCGCAGCGGATTGATGCCGACGCCCTCGCGGCCGATATTGCCGGTGGCCATCGCGAGGTTCGCCATCGCCATGACGGTGGTCGAGCCCTGGCTGTGCTCGGTGACGCCGAGCCCGTAATAGATCGCACCATTGCCGCCGGTCGCGAAGAGGCGCGCGGCGGCGCGGACCTCGGTCGCCGGCACGCCGGTGAATTCCTCGCTCGCCTCGGGCGAGTTGCGCTCTTCGGCGATGAAGCGGGCCCAGATCTCGAAATCGGTGAGGTCGCAGCGCTCGCGGACATAATCCTCGTCGATCAGCCCCTCGGTGACCACGACATGGGCAATCGCATTGATCAGCGCGACATTGGTGCCGGGCCTGAGCTGGAGGTGATGCTCGGCCTTGATGTGCGGCGACTTCACGAGGTCGATCCGGCGCGGATCGGCGACGATCAGCTTGGCGCCCTCGCGCAGGCGCTTCTTCATCCGCGAGGCGAAAACCGGGTGACCGTCGGTCGGGTTTGCACCGATGACCATGATGACATCCGCCTTGGCCACCGACTTGAAGTCCTGGGTACCGGCGGAGGTGCCAAATGTCGTCTTCAGACCGTAGCCGGTCGGCGAGTGGCAGACGCGGGCGCAGGTATCGACATTGTTGTTGCGGAACGCGGCGCGCACCAGCTTCTGGACGAGGAAGACCTCTTCATTGGTGCAGCGGGACGAGGTGATCGCACCAACCGATTCCCGCCCGTAGCTGGCCTGAATCCGCTTGAACTCGGACGCCGCGTAGCCGATCGCCTCCTTCCAGGACACCTCGCGCCAGGGATCGGTGATCTTCTCGCGGATCATCGGCTGGGTGATGCGGTCCTTGTGGTTCGCATAGCCCCAGGCGAAGCGGCCCTTGACGCAGGAATGTCCCTCGTTCGCCTTGCCGTCCTTGTAGGGAACCATCCGCACGACGCGGTCGCCCTGCATCTCGGCCTTGAACGAGCAGCCGACGCCGCAATAGGCGCAGGTCGTGACCTTGGAATGCTCCGGCTGGCCCATCGCGATGACGGAGTTTTCCATCAGGGTCGCGGTCGGGCAGGCCTGGACGCAGGCGCCGCAGGAGACGCATTCGGAGCCGAGGAAGTCGGTTGGGCCGGCCGCGACGCGCGACTCGAAGCCGCGTCCGGTGATCGTCAGTGCGAATGTGCCCTGCACCTCTTCGCAGGCGCGGACGCAGCGGTTGCAGACGATGCATTTCGACGGGTCATAGGTGAAATAGGGGTTCGAAGCGTCCTTGCCGAGGAACAGCGCGTTGGCCGCGCCGTCCTGCTTCGCGAAGACGTGGTTCTCACCCTCATAGCCATAGCGCACCTCGCGCAGGCCGACGGCGCCGGCCATGTCCTGCAATTCGCAGTCGCCATTGGCCGAACAGGTCAGGCAGTCCAGCGGATGATCGGAGATGTAGAGCTCCATCACGCCCTTGCGCAGCGTCGAGAGTTGCTCGCTCTGCGTCCTGACCACCATGCCGTCCTCGGCCGGTGTGGTGCAGGAGGCCGGAGTGCCGCGCCGCCCCTCGATCTCGACGAGGCAGAGCCGGCACGAGCCGAAGGGTTCGAGCGTATCGGTGGCGCAGAGCTTCGGGATCTTGGTGCCGAGGCTCATTGCCGCCGCCATGACGGAGGTGCCGGCCGGCACCGTGACGCTCTGCCCGTCGACCGTCAGCGTGACCAGCTTCTCCGCCACGCGGATCGGCGTCCCGAAATCGATCTCCTTGATCAGGCTCATCAGATGCTCCTCATTCGGCGGCCATCGGCAGCGGTGGCCGGTCGAAATCCTCGGAAAAATGGTTCAGCGCGCTCAGCACCGGCATGGGGGTCAGGCCGCCCATCGCGCAGAGCGAGGCGTCGGTCATCAGGCGCGAAAGATCGCGCAGCACGGCGATGTTCTTCGGGCGCTCGTGGCCTGCGATGATGCGGTCCATCACCTCGACGCCGCGCGTCGCGCCAATGCGGCAGGGCGTGCACTTGCCGCAGCTTTCCTTGGCGCAGAACGCGAAGGCGAAGCGCGCCTGCTTGGCCATGTCGACCGTGTCGTCGAACACGACGATGCCGCCATGGCCAAGCATCGCCCGGCTGGCCGCCAGCGCCTCGTAATCCATCGGCGTGTCGAGTTGGCTCGCAGTCAGATAGGCGCCGAGCGGACCGCCAACCTGGACGGCGCGGATCGGCCGGCCGCTCAGTGTGCCGCCACCAAAGCCCTCGATGATCTCCCGCAGCGAGATGCCGAAGGCGAGTTCGATCAGCCCGCCACGTCTGACATTGCCGCCGAGTTGCACCGGCAGCGTGCCGCGCGAGCGACCCATGCCGAAATCAGCATAGGCCTGGGCGCCATGGGCCAGGATCCAGGGCACGGCCGCGAAGGACAGCACGTTGTTGACGATCGTCGGCTTGCCGAACAGGCCTTGCAGCGCAGGCAGGGGCGGCTTGGCCCGGACGATCGCCCGCTTTCCTTCCAGGCTTTCGAGCAGCGACGTCTCCTCGCCGCAGATATAGGCGCCGGCCCCGAGCCGGGCCTCGAGGTGGAAAGCATGTCCGGAACCGAGGACCGAGTCGCCGAGCAGGCCGGCATGCTCCGCCTTCAGAATGGCGCGGCAGAGTGTGCGATAGGCATGCGGATATTCCGAGCGCAGATAGATGTAGCCACGCGTCGCGCCGACGGCGATTGCCGCGATCACCATGCCCTCGATCAGGAGGAAGGGGTCGCCCTCGATGAGCATGCGATCGGCAAATGTGCCGGAATCGCCCTCATCGGCATTGCAGACGATATATTTCTGATCGGCCCTGGCGTCCTGGACGGTCTTCCATTTGATCCCGGTCGGGAACCCGGCGCCGCCCCGGCCGCGCAGGCCCGACGCGCGAACCGTCTCGACGATCTCGGCCGGCTGAAGCGCGAGCGCCGACTGCAATCCGGCCAGGCCGCCATGGGCGCGATATTCCGGCAGGGAGAGCGGATCGGTGACGCCGACACGCTCGAAGGTCAGGCGTTGCTGGCGCTTCATCCAGTCGAGTTCGGCGACCGGGCCAAGCCGCAGCGTATGCGCATCGCCATGCATGAAGCCTGCATCGAACAGGCCGGCTACCCCTGCCGCGGTGACCGGGCCATAGGCGACGCGGCCCTCGCTGGTTTCAACCTCGACCATCGGTTCCAGCCAGAGCAGGCCGCGCGAACCATTGCGGACGAGTTCGATCTCGATGCCGCGCTCCGCGGCTTCTCGCAGGATCGCCTGCGCGACCGCTTCGGCGCCGACCGACAGGGCGGCCGCATCGATCGGCACGAAGACGCGGATGCCGGGGGGCGGGCTGTTGGTGAACTCCTGGCTCATCGCTGCCCCCTCGAGCCGGGCTGCGTCTCGCAAAGCGCAAGCAGGCGCGCTGCGTCGACGCGCCCGATCAGTTCGCCATCCACCAGGGCCGAGGGCCCGAGTGCGCAATTGCCGAGGCAATAGACGGTCTCGACCGCGACGGGGCTGTCGGGAGACGCGTGATCGACCGCGATGCCGCCCGCCTGGGCAAGATGCGCGACGAGGTCTTCGCAGCCGAGCGCCTGGCAGGCCTCGGCCCGGCACAGCTTGACGACGCGGCGCGGCGGCGGCTCGGACCGGAAGTCGTGATAGAAGCTGATCGTGCCATGAACCTCGGCCCGCGACAGATTCAACGCTTCCGAGATCAGCGGAACGGCCTCGGCGTCGATATAGCCGAACTCCTCCTGCAGCGCGTGCAGGATGGGCAGGGTTGCGCCTTCCAAATGAACGAGCCCGCCGACGATTCGACGTGCTTCGTCCCGGTCCCATGCCGGAAACTCAGCCATATTTCCTCCAAGCGGGCCGTTGAACCGGCCGTCATGCTTGTGGTCAGGGTGGCCAAGGCTGGAACGATTTCAAATCGTTTGTTCCAACTACGTGATAGTTTCTAGCTATCAAAAAGCAGCGTTCCCGGGATGCTTGCCGCATCTCCTTGCGTGCCAATCCATAGAACGCGGCCAAACGATTATAGTTCCCTCCGGGAGGAGCTGGATCTGCCGTCTTAGATAGAACTCAGCTATCTCACGATGGGCAGGCGAGGCAGGCCGGCCTCGCTGATCGGGCGCGACATCATCAGCAGGTTTCGCGCCAAGGGCGCGAAGGGCTGGCGGTCCGCCACGATCAGCCCGATGGTGCGCTTGGCGTCCGGCTCCACGAGCGGCAGGGCCTTGGTTCCGAGCGGTACCCCGAAGAACTCGAGCAGCTGCAGCGAGACGATGCTCGAGACGCCCTGGATCCCGGCATGAGAGCACAGGTTGAAGATCGAGTTGGTTTCGATTGCCGGCCGAGGCGAATGTCCGACGGAGCGAAAGATGCCGTCGATGATCCGTCGGTTCTGCATGTCGGAGGTCAGCAGGCAAAGCTTGAGCTCCGCGGCTTCCGCCCAGGTGATGGTGTCCTGCCGCGCGATCTCGCCATCCTCGCGCGTCAGCAGCACATAGGATTCCAGGTAGATCGGCTTCGAGATCACGCGGTCGAGAGGTTCATTGTCGAGATAGGTCAGGCCGACATCGAGCTCGAAATTGTCGATTCGGCTCTGGATCTCGGCCGAGGTCAGCGACAGCACGGTCAGGGAGACCGCCGGGTAGCGCTCCGAGAACGGCGCGGTGATATGGGCGATCATCGGCAGGGCTGTCGGAATGGCGCCGAGCCGGATACGGCCGCTCACGCCCTGCCTGAGCTCGGCGATCGATTCCTTCAGCAGGTCGGCCTCCGCCAGGATGCGGCGGGCATGGGCGAGGACGACCTCGCCCTCCTTGGTCAATCCCTGAAACCGGCGCCCCCGCTCGACGATGAGCACGCCGAGTTCCTCCTCCAGCTGGCCGATGGCGGTGGACAGGGTGGGTTGGGAGACGTGGCAGGCCTCGGCTGCGCGTCGAAAATGCTTCTCGCGGGCAAGGGCGTCCAGGTAGACAAGCTGACGAATGATCATTGCAGCTAGGCTAGCGCGGCGGTCGTTCGGTTCAATCTGAAAATGTGCCGATCTGCCCGCGAAAGCGCTCAGACCTTCCGGAACTCCATGCGGTAGATCACCGCTTCGCCGGTTGCGGGATCGTGGCCGGGCGCTCCGCTGATCACGAGGCTGTCCCCGGCCAGGGTGTAGGGCCGGATCAGGTCGATCTGCCAGGTCGGGTTCCAGGCAGCGTCGACATGGTGGGTGACCTTGTCGTCCTCCAGCGTATAGGCCGCCGCATAGGCAAGCATCGAATCGAACAGACCGATCTTTTCCTCGGGCGATGGCGCAGACCCGACGGGCTTCTCCCTGTTCCGGTCAAGCACGAGCGCCATCATTCGACCGTCGGGCTGATAGGAAATGTAGCCGACCGGATCAGACCCCATGGCGTCGGTCACGACCCCGGTCGCGACAGCCTCGCGCGTCCAGGAGATCATTTTCCAGGTGCCCAGCAGAGCTTCGGCGTCGGCCATGCCAGTCTCCAACGACGCTTTCGCGAGTTGGTAGCCATCTTGCTCGGGGCATTCGATAAAGCAAATGGGGCTTAGGCGTGCTGCGCTGCGACGGGGCGCTCGATGCTTTTTCATTCCGGCGACGGAACAATGTCCACTCGCCGACGTTCCCTGTTCCGGTGTGATGCGCGGGGACGCTATGGGTAAGGCCGAACAATCTGCAATGGGCGATGAGCGTTATCGCATCCTGGTCGAGGCCGTCACGGATTATGCGATCTACATGCTCGACCCGGCAGGCGCGATCGGCAGCTGGAACCGCGGGGCCGAACGCTTCAAGGGCTACACGGCGCTGGAGGTGCTTGGCACCAATTTCTCGCGTTTCTACACCGATGCCGATCGCGCGAGGGGRCTGCCCGCGTTCGCGCTGGGCACGGCGGCGCGCGAGGGCCGCTTCGAAAGCGAGGGCTGGCGCGTCCGCAAGGACGGCACGACCTTCTGGGCCAGCGTCGTCATCGATGCGATCTATGGAACGGACGGCGAACTCCTCGGCTTCGCCAAGATCACGCGCGATCTGTCCGAGCGGAGAGAAGCCGAAAATGCCCTGCGTCGAAGCGAGGAGCGCTTCCGGCTCCTGGTGCAGGGCGTCACCGACTACGCCATCTATATGCTCAATCGCGACGGCATCGTCAGCAACTGGAATCAGGGTGCCGAGCGGATCAAGGGCTATGCGCCAGACGAGATCATCGGGCAGCATTTCTCCCGTTTCTATACGGCCGAGGATCGCGAGAGGGGCGAGCCCCAGCGCGCGCTCGACACGGCCATCCGCGAGGGCAAGTTCGAGAAGGAGGGTTGGCGCCTCCGGAAGGACGGAACGCCGTTCTGGGCAAGCGTGGTCATCGATGCGATTAAGGGGGACAATGGCGAGGTCATCGGCTTCGCCAAGGTCACCCGGGACATGACCGAACGGCGACGCCATGAGCAGGCGCTGGAGGAGGCGCGGCAATCGCTGCTTCAAAGCCAGAAGACCGAGGCCATCGGCCAGCTCACCGGCGGCGTTGCGCATGACTTCAATAATCTGCTGGCCGCCATCCTCGGCAGCCTGGAGCTCATCCGCAAACAGGCCTCGAGCGAGAAGGTCGCCGCTCTCGCCGATAACGCGATCGAGGGCGCGCGCCGGGGCATTTCCCTGACACAGCGCATGCTGTCCTTCGCGCGCCGCCAGGAACTTTCTCCCACGACGGTCGACCTGCCGAAGCTGGTCTCGGGCATGTCGGAGTTGCTCCAGCGCTCGCTCGGTCCGCTCGTCAGTATTGAAACGCGGTTTCCGCTGGCGCTGGATGCGGCGCGCGTCGATCCGCATCAGCTCGAACTGGCGCTGCTGAACCTGACCATGAATGCGCGGGACGCCATGCCAGGTGGCGGGACGATCATCATTGCGGCGCGCGCTGAGGATATTGCGGCGGCCGGGCGCTCGAACCTGGCGCCAGGGCGCTATCTCTGCCTGTCGGTGAGCGATGTCGGAGAGGGAATGGACGAGCAGACGTTGGCACGCGCGACCGAGCCGTTCTTCACGACCAAGGGGGTCGGCAAGGGCACCGGGCTCGGGCTCTCCATGGTCCATGGCATGGCCGAACAGTCCGGGGGGGGATTCGTCCTCAAGAGCCGGTCCGGAGAGGGGACGACGGCCGAAATCTGGCTTCCCGTCGCAGAGCGATTGCCGACGCAGGAGGTCTCGCCCGATGCCCGATCGTATCCGGCGGATGACAAGCCCCAGCGCTCATTGCGGGTGCTCGCCGTCGATGACGACGCACTCATCCTGATGAACACGGCGGCCTTGCTCGAGGATCTTGGACACAGCGTGATCGAGGCGGCCTCGGCCAGGGAGGCGCTCGAGGTGCTCGACGGCGGCGCAAAGATCGATCTCGTCATCACCGACCACGCGATGCCCCGGATGACGGGCGCCCAGCTCGCCGAAATCATCAGGGCGAAATGGCCGGACCTGCCGATCATCCTGGCAACCGGCTATGCGGAGCTGCCAACCGAGCAGGGACAGAAACTGCCCCGGCTCTCAAAGCCGTTCTGGCAGGTCGATCTCCAGCGTGCCGTCGACGCGGCAACAAGCTGAATTCGGCACGCAGATCCGACTGCGCCGCGGCCCAATACTAGCCGGCGAGTGCTGCCGTCGTGGTTGCCACATCCTGGCAATCGGAGTTCGTGGCGGCAACTTCCAGCGCGGCGATGAAAAGCGCGCCCTTGTCCGTCACATGCGTGATCAGCACCTCGACTGATCGCCCGTCATTGCAGACCAGTCTCAGGCGGTCGGCAAAGACCAACGGATCCCAGGCATCCAGATCGCCGATCAGCTCACCGGACAGGAGGCCGTCCGGCTGGGTCACCATGCGGTATTCCAGCGGAAGCTGTGCTCCGCTCTTGAGTACGATTTTTCCTGCAACTGGCATCGCTGCTCCTGTTCCGGGACGGGCGAAACTTCGGCGCGGTCCCTGAGATAATTTTCTCAAGAGTACCGCGCCTCGCCCGTCGATACGATAAAAAACCAATTGGTGCAGTGGCTTATAGCGAGGCGTGCGCACCGCCTGCTCATTTCGAGCCGATGGCGCAATGGGAACAAATGAGTAAGTGGCGCATTCTGATGAGAGTGATGCTTTTGCGTCGATTGAGTGATCCGGGCAGCGCAGGGTCGGACAATGAGCGAGACAACGATCAAGGGAACAAGCCTCAGCCGCGGCGAGCGACTTCAGGTCATGCTCGACGAGGACGAGCTGCGGGTGATCGATGACTTCCGGTTCAATAATCGCATGCCGACGCGTGCCGCGGCCGTGCGGGAGCTGCTCAGGCGAGGGCTGGAGGCCGTCGGTTACACGCTCGTGCCGGGCGCAAAATCCAGCTCCTACGGCGTGATGAATGGCGGGGACGGCGAAGGCGAGGCCCAGGCCGGATCAGAATGAGGGCGCCTCTTCGTGCCTGCGCACGGACGGCATCGTGAGGCGCAGAATCTTTTCGGACCGATGGAACCTGACGGGGGGCATCGCAGTTGAGTGTCGCCAGTCGATTGTCGGTGTCGAAATCCTTCGTCTCCCCGGCGGACTGCCGGCGTGTCTATCTCCCCGTTTTTCCTTCCACTCTGCTCAGTCTGGCGGCCCCGCGATGATCCTCTCAGTGTCAGTTCATGCCGAATGCCGCTAGGAACGCTTGCACGCTCGAGACATCACGCAGCGCAATGAGCAGGGACCTGACTGTGACCACAGACGTGGAGCGCGACCGCCGCCTGATCCAGAGCGTGCTCGCGATATCCGACGATTGCATCAAGGTTCTCGACCTCGACGGCAAGCTGACCTTCATGAGCGAAGGCGGCATACGGGTCATGGAGGTCGCCGATTTTGGGCCGATCGAGGGGTGCGCCTGGACCGATTTCTGGGAGGGCACGGATCGGGCAGAGGCGATCGCCGCTGTTGCAGCGGCCAGGGCCGGCGGCACCGGCCAATTCGAGGGCTTCGCCAGGACGATGGCGGGCACGCCCAAATGGTGGGATGTCCGCGTCACGCCTGTCCCGGGTCCCGACGGCAAGCCGGAGCGGCTGCTGGCGATTTCCCGCGACATTACGGCGCAAAAATCGGTCGAAGAGGCGCTGGTCGCGACCGAAGAGCGCTATCGCACCCTGTTCGACAGCATAGATGAGGGGTTCTGCATCATCGAGTTCTTCGATGGGCCGCATGGCGCGCTGAGCGACTACATTCATATCGAGGCCAACCCCGCCTACGCGATTCATGCCGGCATTCCCGATGTCGTCGGAAAGAAGCTCCGCGACATGGTGCAGGACGAGGCCGATGGCTGGGTCGAGCTCTATGGCGGCGTGCTGCGCACCGGCCAGCCGATCCGCTTCGAACGTGAGCTCGTCGCCACCGGCCGCTATCTCGAGCTCTCGGCCTTTCGCATCGAGCCGGCCAGCGCGAAGCAGGTCGCGGTGCTCTTCCAGGACATCACGGGCCGCAAAAAGGCCGAGGCCGCTTTGCAGGAGAGCGAAAGCCGCTTCCGGACTCTGTCGCAATCCATGCCGAACCATGTCTGGACCGCGACGCCGGACGGAATGCTCGATTGGTTCAACGAACAGGTCTATTCCTATTCTGGAACCGAGGCAGGCGCGCTCGACGACGAGCGCTGGACAGCGATCGTTCATCCCGACGATCTCGCGAGTGCCGCCGCAGCCTGGGAAAATGCCCGGCGTGACGGGATTCGCTACGAGACCGAATTCAGGCTGAGGCGCCATGACGGGGCCTTCCGCTGGCACATCGCCCGTGCCGTCCCGATCCTCGATGAGAACGGCGCGGTGGCACGCTGGATCGGCACCAATACCGATATAGACGATCAGAAGACGGCTGAGGCGGCGCTCTCGGACCTCGCCACGACCTTGGAAGATCGCGTTGAGCTCCGCACGGCCGAGCTCGCCAGGGCGCAGGATGCCCTGCGCCACAGCCAGAAGATGGAGGCGATCGGCAACCTGACCGGCGGCGTTGCGCATGATTTCAACAACCTGCTGCAGGTCATCAGCGGGAACCTGCAGCTGCTCTCGCGCGATATCACCGGCAATGAGAGGGCCGAGAAGCGGGCCGCGAACGCCATGGCAGGCGTGGCGCGCGGCTCAAAGCTCGCCGCTCAACTGCTGGCCTTCGGCCGCCGGCAGGCGCTGGAGCCCAAGGTCGTCAGCGTAGGCCGGCTGATCCGCGGCATGGACGATCTGCTTCGCCGCACATTGGGCGAAGCCGTCGAAGTGGAAACGATGATCGCCGGCGGGCTCTGGAACACATTGGTCGATCCGACCAATGTGGAGAATGCGCTCCTCAATCTCGCGATCAATTCGCGTGATGCGATGGACGGCCAGGGCCGCCTCACCATCGAGGCCGGCAACGCCTTTCTCGACGACGCCTATGCACGCGCGCATTCCGATGTCTCGGCGGGCCAGTATGTCATGGTGGCGGTGACCGATACGGGCTCGGGCATGAGCCCTGAGGTCATGGAGCGGGTCTTCGAGCCGTTCTTCTCGACCAAACCCGAAGGCAAGGGCACAGGCCTCGGCCTCTCCATGGTCTACGGCTTCGTCAAACAGTCCGGCGGCCATGTGAAGATCTACAGCGAGGCCGGCCACGGCACGACGATCCGGCTCTATCTGCCACGCTCGACCCAGGTCGAGGATATGCCGGTCGAGAGCGAAACCGGCCCGGTCAGCGGCGGCAGCGAGACCATCCTGGTCGTCGAGGACGACGAGGCCGTTCGCGACACGGTGATCGCACTGCTGGGCGAACTCGGTTACCGCGTCCTGAAGGCACATGACGCGCAAAGCGCGCTTGCGGTCATCGAGAGCGGCATACCCATCGACCTGCTCTTCACCGATGTCGTGATGCCGGGAGTATTGAAGAGCCCGGAACTGGCGCGCAAGGCCAAGGAGAGGCTGCCGGAACTCGGCGTGCTCTTCACCTCGGGCTACACGGAAAACTCCATCGTGCATGGCGGGCGGCTCGATGAAGGCGTCAACCTGCTGTCGAAGCCCTACACGCGCGAGGCTCTGGCCAGGAAGATCAGGCAGGTCCTGTCGCATGGCGGCAGGAAACCGTCTGGCGACACGCCGGAGCCGGCAGTCAGCCCGGCACCGCTCGCTGCATCCGAGCCCGCGCGGAAACTCACGGTCCTCGTTTGCGAGGATGACGCCATCATTCGCATGGATACCGCCGATCTGGTCCGCGAGCTCGGCTATGTCGCGATCGAGGCCGATAGCGGGCGCGAGGCAATCGATATCGCGTCGCGGGAGGAGATCGACATCCTGCTGACCGATGTCGGCCTGCCCGACATTTCGGGCATCGAGCTCTCCCGGAGCTTGCGTGAACTCAAGCCGGCGATCGCCATTGTCTTCGCGACGGGGCGGGACCAGGTCGAGGGTCTTGATGCAGAGCCGCGCACCGAGTTGCTCAAGAAGCCCTATGGTCTGGACCTGCTCGGGCGGGTGTTGGGACGCGTCACAGGCTAGGCATTATCCTATGGTATGGGGCCGGAATGGCCGCTATGCCCATGGCTTTGGAGAAATGTCTGAGCCGCATATCCGGGCGTGGACGGCCAATCGTGACCGGTCTTTTGACATAGACGCGTCGTCACGATTGTGTTTCCGCTCATTTTTTCCGGGCGGGGTTTGATGCGTCAAGATTTCTCTGAAGATATCGCCGCGATCTCGTCCATTGCCGCGGTACCGAGCATTCTGGAAGTGGTGTGCCGGACGACGGGCATGGGCTTTGCCGCCGTCGCGCGGGTGACCGAGGACCGCTGGGTCGCCTGTGGCGTTCGCGACGAAATCGCGTTCGGCCTGCAGCCCGGCGGCGAGCTAAAGATCGAGACCACGATCTGCAATGAAATCCGCGACCATCGCGAGATGGTCGTCATCGACCATGTCGACGCGGACCCCGTCTATTGCCGGCATCATACGCCTGCGACCTATGGCCTGCAGAGCTATATCTCGATGCCGATCATCCTGCCTGATGGAATATTCTTCGGCACGCTCTGCGCGATCGACCCGCGGCCGCATGTCGTCAGCACGCCCGCCATTACCGGCATGTTCAAGCTCTTCGCTGAGCTGATCGCCTTCCACCTCGACGCCCACCAGAAACTCGCTGACAGCGCGGCCAGACTGGTCGGCGAATTGCAGAACACCGAGATCCGCGAGCAGTTCATCGCCGTGCTCGGCCATGACCTGCGCAATCCGCTTGCCTCCATCCATTCCGGCCTTCGCATGGTGCTGAAGAGCGATGACATGGCGAAGGTGCGCACGCTGGCGACGATGATGCAGAGCAGCGTTGGCCGGATGTCGCGCCTGATCGACGACGTTCTCGATTTCGCACGCGGGCGACTGGGCGGCGGGTTCATTCTCGAGCGCGGTGCCGAGACGAACCTGAAGCCTGCGCTAGAGCAGGTGATCGGCGAACTCCAGACCGCATATCCCGATCGCGAGATCGCGGCGGCGCTGCGGTTCGACGGCGTCATCGACTGCGACCCGGCGCGCATCGCCCAGATGGCGTCGAACCTCATCGCCAACGCATTGAGGCACGGCGCCGAGGACGGCCCCGTGATCGTGGACGCTCATCGGTCTCCCGACTATTTCGAGCTGTCGGTCTCGAATTCCGGAGAGCCAATCCCGCCTGAGATCATGGCCGAGCTCTTCAAACCCTTCGTGCGCGCCTCCGCCAGATCCCACCAGCAGGGCCTCGGTCTTGGCCTCTATATCTGCGCGCAGATCGCCAAGGCGCATGCAGGCACGCTGGATGTCATCTCGACATCCGAGGGCACGCGGTTCAGATTCAGGATGCCGCTCACCCTCTGAGCGACCCGGGTTTCGATCGGCGCCTATCGCCTCCGGGATGCCCGCCGGTGATGCGCGACAGAAATTGCCCCTTGCCCCGAAAAAGGAGTTCGCGCCCGCGATGGAGCGGCCGGCATGATCCGCCCCTCACTGGGGTGTGGACACATCGACGCCGGGCCATATTCGGATTGAGGCCGGTTTGCCGAAAGCGCACCATGGCGTGATCAGTCAAATGGTTTGAACGGGGCTACGGAATGGAAATCTCCTTCAGGGGCAAGAAGGTCGTCGTCGCAGGCGGCAGCCGCGGCATCGGGCGATCCATCGCGCTCTCTTTCGCGGCGGCAGGCGCCGATGTGGCGATCTGCGCTCGCAATCCCGAGGGGCTCAGCGCCGTCGAAGCCGAGTTGAAGCGGCATGGCGGGGCGGTTTTCAGCATGGCATGCGATCTCGGCGAGGGCTCTGCGGCCGCGAGCTTTGTGGCTGACGCTGCTCGCGCGCTCGGCGGCATCGACATCCTGATCAACAACGCGTCGGGCTTCGGCTCGAAGGATGACGAGAGCGGCTGGCTTGCCAGCATCAATGTCGACCTGATGGCGACCGTGCGCGCCACCCAGACGGCGATACCGTTCCTGGAGGAAGCGGGCGGCGGCGCCATCATCAACATCTCGTCGATTTCCGGCCTGACGGCGGTGCCGCGTTCGCTGCCCTACGCTGCCATCAAGGCGGCCGTGGTCAACTACACCATGGGGCAGGGGCGGGCGCTCGCACCGAAGCGCATCCGGGTCAACGCCATCGCGCCGGGCTCGATCGCGTTTCCGGGCGGCTCGTGGGAAAATCGCAAGACGACCGATCCGCAGCTCTACGAGCGCACGCTCGGCAGCATTCCCTGGGGGCGCTTCGGGGCGCCGGGAGAGGTCGCCAATGTCGCCCTGTTCCTGGCGAGCGACATGGCAAGCTGGGTGACCGGGCAAACGATCGTCGTCGATGGCGGGCAGTTGCTGACCTGACACAGCGGTGAAGACCTGGGCCTGACGAAGCTGCATGAGGCGCAGCCGGCAACCCGCATTGCCGCCGGATCATGTCTGCTTTCGGAAACAGAACAGGCTCGGCTCGGTGTCGTCACTCTTCCGGTCGCGAGGTCGGGATGAGACCAGGCCAGTAGAGCGCGTCGCTGGTCGGTCGCGCACCGAAAATGGCCTGGCCGACCCGAACGACGTCGGCGCCTTCCTCGATGGCGCACTCGAAGTCACCCGACATACCCATCGACAACTGCACAAGGCCGGGATCGATGCTGACGGCGCGGTCCCGCAGGGTCCGCAGCAGCCGGAAACAGGCGCGCACGCGCTCGGAATCCGCACTGAAGATTGCCAGCGTCATGAGGCCGCGCGGCTTCAGGCGAGGGTACTCGGACAGACATTCGACGAACGACACAAGATCGTCGGGATGCAGTCCGTACTTGCTGGCCTCGCCGGACGTGTTCACCTGAACGAAGACGTCGAGGTCGCGCCCCTCGGCCTCCAGCCGGCGGTTGAGCTCATCGGCCAGCCGGACGCTGTCGAGGGCATGGAACTCCGTGGCGAAGCGGGCGAGATACTTGACCTTGTTCGTCTGGAGGTGACCGATGATGCTCCAGCGGATCGGCAGGTCGCCAAGCACCGACCGCTTGTCCCGGGCCTCCTGAAGCTTGTTCTCCCCAAAGCTGGAGATGCCTGCAGCAAAGGCGAGCCGCAGGATATGGGCGGGAACCGTCTTGGTGACCGGCAGCAGATGCACATCGACTGGATTTCGCCCGCAGCCCTGGCACGCTGACGCGATGCGCTCCTGAACGGCTTTCAGGTTCATCGCAAATGCTTCGGCAGGGTCATGACCGAAGCGGGCGATATCCTCGGCCGAAAGGGCGCCCGTCGATGGTGCATTCATGTCGAAGCAAGCTCCAGATGAGACCGCCGGGCAAGTCTTGCGAAGACCTTGCCGAGGGCGGCAACCCGACGATCCCGCCTTGATGCAGGTCCGTTATACCCAGATGAAGTGTAGTCCTGGCACATGCGACTGTTGATCTGCGGCGGATCGCTTCGTCGGTATTTATCTTGAAAATGGCCTGCTGCACCCATCCACTTGCAGAGGATAAGGCCGGCCATTTGCGGTGAGCCGGACTGCCCCGGTCTACGCGCTCTTCACAGTCCGGAATGCGCTCGAGAGCTGCTTGACTGCGACCTCAAGCTCGGCCGGAGTGTAGGCCGCGAAGCCCATCAGAAAGCCAGCCTCGCCATTGCCAGAAGCATGAAGGGCCGACAGACCCAGAAGCTCGACGCCAACGCGCTGCGCGGCGTCGATGGCCGCACGCTCTGAAAGGTCGCCGGTCAGCGCGCACGGCATCTGGAGTCCACCGATCGGAACCCGAGGCTCGACGAAAGCCGAAAGCTCCGTCCGCACGAGGCTTGCCAGGATTTCGAGCCGCTCGGCGTAGACATTACGCATGGCGCGAACATGCGCTCCGAAATGTCCTCCCTCCATAAAACGGGCGAGTGTCAATTGCGCGATCGAGGCGGTGTGGCCGTCCAGGAGCGTGCGCGCAATCGTCATTGGCTTGACCAGCTGCGGGGGCAGCACGACATAGCCGACCCGCAAGCCTGGAAAGAGCGATTTCGTGAATGTGCCGATATAGACGGTCCGGTCATGCTGATCGAGACCCTGAACGCAGGCCATTGGTTTGCCGGCGTAGTGAAACTCGCTGTCGTAGTCGTCCTCGATGATCCAGGCCTGATGCTTCGCTGCCCATTCGATCAGGGAGAGACGCCGGTCGAGCGCAAGTGTCGCGCCCGTCGGAAACTGATGGGACGGCGTCAGGAAGACGGCCTTGGCCTTGCGCGGATCGTCACGCAGTTGCTCGACCAGAATTCCCTGATCGTCGACGCGGATAGGCGCAGATTCCAGACCGGCTGCATCGAAGGCCTTGCGTGCCCCGTAATAGGCTGGATCCTCGATAAAGATGCGGTCTCCAGGATCCAGCAGCATATTGGCGCAGAGCGCCACTGCCTGTTGTGAGCTTGTCAGGACCAGCACGCGGTCGGGATGAGCGCGGGCGCCTCTCTCCAGGTTGACATAGTCTGCAATAGCGCGTCGAAGCGGCTCCGCGCCCTGGGGATCTCCGTGAAGAAGCGCCCGCGTGCCGGTCTCCTTCAGCACCTGCCGCTCCAGGCGTTGCCAGAGCGCGAGCGGAAAGCTGCGCGTCTCGGGTACGCCCGGGGCAAACGGCCGGGGAGATAGCTGCTCGCGAACGCCGCCACCGCGGAAGATGGCCGCTCCGCGTTCGCTGAGGTTCGAAGCCGGGCTACGCCGCAGTGCGCCGCGATGAGAGAGCCTGAGGCCAGGAGTGAACTCGGTCATCTCAGCCACGAAACTGCCGCTGCCCACCCGCCGGTCGATGAAGCCCTCGGCATGGAGCTGGGCATAGGCGGCCTCGATCGTGTCGCGGGAGAGACCGAGCGATTTGGCGAGCGCCCGCGAGGCCGGCAGCGGCTTGCCGGGACCCAGCGCACCATCGAGGATCATCTGCCGCAAAGCCCGTTGAATACGCGCGTGAAGCGGCAGTTCCGCATGGGCGGGATGGGCAAGCCATGCCTTCACCGATTCCAACTGAGAATGCTTGAACAATTGGTCTGACTTGCTCGAAGAAAGTGGAGGGGATGAACAGACCATTGATCCGCTAGGAGTCAAGCCGCCTCGCTGGCCCGGGCCAGGCGGGTTTTCAGGATAACGACCACGATCATGCCGCCTGTCTCGTCACCACCATCGCTCACTCCAAGTGATCTCGCGCCTCCGATCGTCGCGGGACTGATCTCTGTCATCGTCAACTATGGGGGAACCTTCATTCTGGTCTTTCAGGCCGCAAAGGTTGYGGGGCTCAGCCCGGAGCTGACGGCATCCTGGGTCTGGTCTGTTTCCATCGGCGTGGGGCTGACGGGGATCTATCTGAGCTGGCACTTTCGCGAGCCGATCATCACGGCCTGGTCGACGCCGGCGGCGGCGTTCCTCGTCACGGCACTCGCCACGACCCCTTATGCCGAGGCGGTCGGTGCTTACCTGATCTCGGCGGCCGCATTCGTCGCCCTCGGGCTGTCGGGCTATTTCGAGAAGGTCGTCAGGCTGATCCCGCCGGGCATCGCATCAGGCTTGCTCGCCGGTATCCTGCTGCAGTTCGGCATCGGCGCGTTTGGCGGTGCGAGCGTCGATCCTCTGCTGGTTGGGCTTCTGATCATCGCCTATCTCGTGCTGAAGCGCTTCATCCCTCGCTATGCTATCGTTGGCATTCTGGTGCTCGGCCTCGCCTTCTTGACTGTGCAGGGACGTGTCGATCTCGCGGGGCTTCAGTTCAAGCTTGCGGCTCCGGTGTTCACTGCGCCGGACATTTCGCTCAATGCGCTCTTGAGCGTCGCGTTGCCGCTGTTCCTGATCACGTTGACCGGGCAGTACATGCCGGGGATGCTCGTCCTGCGCAATGACGGCTTCAGGACCAGCGCCAATCCGATCGTGACCGTGACAGGTCTCGGTTCGCTGATCATGGCGCCGTTCGGTTCCCACGCCTTCAACATCGCAGCGATCACCGCGGCGATCTGCACGGGCAAGGAAGCGCATGAGGATCCGTCCAAACGGTGGATCGCAGGAATCGCCGCAGGCGTTTTCTATGTGCTTGTCGGCGTCTTCGGCGTGGCTCTGGCGGCGGTCTTCATGGCATTCCCAGCGACCTTCATCACGACGCTCGCAGGGCTGGCGCTAATGGGCACGATTGGCGGCAGTCTCGCCAGCGCTATGGCCGACCAGAGGTCGCGTGAGGCGGCGTTGATCACGTTCCTTGCCTCATCGGCCAAGATCAGCCTGCTCGGCATCGGCGGGGCGTTCTGGGGGCTGGTGATCGGGCTCGTCGCCTATGTGATCCTGCATGGCCGTTTGCCGCGCCGTGAGTCTGTCGAGGGCGCTCGTCCGTCGGCAGTCGGCAGAGGCGGGGCAGAGTGAGGGCATGCGGACTTCGCCTTCGTCAATGTCGGCCGACCCGAAACGTGATCCTTCTCGTGCAATCCCACGCCTCAGCTTTCGAGCAGAAACCGAACCATCTCACGCGAATTATCGGGCCGCCGCGTCAGCTGCCCAGACGATCGCCACACCACCAAGCATGTCCACTACCATGGACAATCCGGTGTTCGGCAATCGTCTGACTTTTGCCGCTTCCGAACAGGCACCGCGTGACGGGCTTGCCGTTTACGACCGCATCGGTCGGCTTCTGACGAGCGATGCCTTACGCCAATATGCGCACCTTCGGCTCACGAGCCCATTGCCGGGTCCGGGGGGCTCCAGGAGGATTTCGGCCTTGTCGCCGAGCCTGACCATCGACTGTCCTGAGGTCCAGTCAGACACGCCAGCCACGTTCGTCGCTGCGGCGGGCGGAGACGGGAAGAGGCCCGGCAAGATCGGGCTGGAGGCGACACTCGAAACAACGGCGCTCCCCACAGATTTGCCGACGCGGAGATCAGATTTCCGCGTAGCGTCGCTGTGGTCACTCCGTGAATTCCGCGGTGCGTGTGCTCCCGGGCCCGGTCGCAAGGGCTGCGAAACGCTCCTCCGTGAACAGTTCCTCGATCGTCTGGAGCGTTTTGGTGTAGTGCGCGACGAGCAGGGCACAGGCCTCTTGCGGGGTGCCGTTGAGCACCGCCTTCATCAGCGCCTCGTGCTCGCTCTGCCCATTGCGCGGCATCCTGCCAAAGGCGTGCGAGATCGAGATATAGCGCGAGGCATGGTCGGCCAGGATCTCGCAGAACTCGAGCAGCCAGGGCGACCCGCAATTCGCCAGCAGCGCCCGGTGGAAATTGCGATGGGCGTCCTCCCAAGCGGCGCGCTCCGCAGGGAGATCCGAGCGATAGCGCGAGAGCCGGTGGAGGGCGAGCACGATGCCTTCCTCCCAGCGCTCGTCACGATGGCTGATCGCTTCCTCGAGCGCCCTGGTTTCGAGCCAGCAGCGCGTGCGGACGAGGACCCGCCAATCGTCGAGGGCAATCGTCGGCACCGAGAAGCCACGCTGCTCGTGCCGCTCGACGAGGCGCTCCGATGACAGCCGCGACAGGGCCTCGCGGACCGCATTGCTGCCGACGCCATAGGTCGAGGCAATCCCCTCGATGCGCAGCTTCTCACCCGGCCTGAATTCGCCCTGGATGATGTCGCTGCGCAGTTTCTGGTAGACCGTCGTCGACAGCGTGGTCTTCTCGGCAGCTTTTGCCATGGTCGTGTCTGTCCTGCTGCCGCTCACCGGGGTGCCCTGGAAGAGATGGTGTTACTCGAACGCTGCCAGAAGACGAACCTGTACTGCATCCAGGACACGACGCCGAACATGAAAAGCCCGAGCAGGCTGAGATAGATGATCAGCGAGAAGACGCGCGGGGTGTCGAGCTGCGATGCGGCGACCCGGATCAGCTCGCCGAAGCCCTGGCCGCCGCCGAGGAATTCGCCGGCGATCGCGCCCGAGACCACGCTGATCGCCGCGATCTTCAGGCCGGTGAAGAACTGCGGCAGGCCGGTCGGGATCTTCAGCTTGACCAGTGTCTGGAGGCGCGAGGCGCCGATGCTCTTGAACAGCATGCGCGCATTTTCGTCGGCCGCATGCAGCCCGGCCGCGGTGCCGACGATGATCGGAAACACCGAGATGAAGGCTGCGAGCGCGACCTTCGACATGATGCCGAACCCGAGCCAGGCGACGAAGAGCGGAGCGAAGGCGAGCTTGGGCATGGTGTCGACCGCGACGATGTAAGGCATCACCGCGCGCTCGCCGAAGCTCGTTTCCCCGACCACGACGCCGAGCGTGACACCGATCGCCAGCGCCACGACGAAGCCCACGAGGACCTCGCTTGCCGTGACCCAGAAGGCTGGCAGCATATAGTCCCCGGCCATCAGGTTGCGCCCGACGAAGCCGATATCGCGCAGCGTATCGCCGGGGGTAGGCAGGATCAGCGGCGAGACGATCTCGGCGGCGGTGATGCCCTGCCAGAGCCCGAGGAAGAGCACGAGCAGCCCAAGCATCGAGGCCCAGCGCGGGGCCTTGGAAATCCACGAAACCTTTTCGATCCAGACCGTGTCGGCGGGCAGGGCGGCTGCCAACGGCTTCTCCGCGACATGGCTCACAGGAATGCTCCCTTGTCGAGAAGGCCGCGGATCACACCGACATACTCGCCGAAGAGCGGCAGCGTGGTCATGTCGAGCGTCCTCGGCCGCGGCAGGCCGATGGGGATGCTGCGCACGATCCGCCCGGGGCGCGACGACATCACATGCACGATGTCGGAGAGGATGACGGCCTCGGCGATGGAATGGGTCACCAGGAAGGCCGAGGCGTTGCGCTCGCGGCAGATGCGCTGCAGCTCCATGTTCATGAAATCACGGGTGATCTCGTCGAGTGCGCTGAACGGCTCGTCGAGCAGCAGCACATTCGGCTCCGAGATCAGCATCCGGCAGATCGCGGCGCGCTGCGCCATGCCGCCCGAGAGCTGCGAGGGGTAGGTGTCCTCGAACCCTTTCAGCCCGACCAGTTCGAGCAGGACGCGAGCACGCGCCGCGGCCGTCTCGGCTGCAGCGCGCCCTTCGCGGACTTCGACCGGCAGCAGGATGTTCTGGAGCGTCGTCCGCCACGGAAACAGCGTCGCCTGCTGGAACATCATCCCGATATCGGCACGGGCGCCCAGCACCGGTGTCCCCGCGAGCATCACCCGGCCCTTCGAAGGCGGTGTCAGGCCCGCCATGATCTTGAGCAGCGTCGACTTCCCGCAGCCGCTCGAGCCGATGACCGAATGGAACTCACCTTCCCGGAGAACCAGATCGACGTTCTCCAGCGCCACCACGCGCTCGCCGTAGGATTTCGAAACCTGCGCGAGTTCGTAGACCGGCCGAGGTCGCGCCTCGGCCGATACAGTCGCCGCCACCGTCATCGCGGAGCGTTCCAGGCCGTGACGAGATCGTTGGAATAGGCCTTGGTCAGGTCGGCCAGCGGCTTCTTGAGATCGCCCGAGGCAACGAGCGTCTGTTGCCACATCTCCCAGGCGGCGGGGTGGTTGTAGCCAAAACCCTTGGCGGGATCGATCGGACTGGTCAGCTTGTAATAGACGTCGAGCAGAGCCTCGGCGAAGGGCATGTTTTCCAGCTGTTGCGGATTGCCCATGCGGGCATGTTTCAGGGTCGCGGCCCGGTTGGCCGGGTCGATCCCGAATTTGGTGCCCCTGACCAGCGCGCGGCCGAAGCGCTCCAGCATGCTGCGGTTCTCGTCGAGATATTTCCGCGTCACCACATAGCCGTTGCCGAAGAAGGACTGGAACGGCGGAGGTGTCAGCGAGCGCAGCTTGACACCGCGCAGTGTCAGCGTGGCCGCGCCCGCGGTGTCGGAGGCATAGGCGTCGATCGCCTTCTGCATGAAGCCGGCGACAGCCATGCCGCCCTCGCCAACCGTGATGAACTTGTAGTCCTGGCCTTCCTTCATGCCCTCGGCGTCGAAGATCGAGCGCACGAACGCGACCTCCGCCCCGTCTGCCGTGCCGACGCCGATGACCTTGCCCTTCAGGTCGGTGGGCTTCTGGAACGGCGAAGCCTCCGGCACGACGAGGTTGAACTGGCTGCGGGTGAAGTAATTGTAGATGTAGACCAGATCCTGGCCCCGTTCGCGCGCCGCCATCAGCGGCCCCGGACCGGGATGGGCGAGCTGCGCCTGGCCCGCAAGGAGCGCCTGGATGGCCTGGGCCGAACCATTGACGCTGCGCGGCTGGATCTTGAGCTTCTCCTCGGCGAAATAACCTTCGCCGATCGCGGCATAGAGGGCGAAATAACCCAGCCCGCCCGGGCTCGGATAGACGATCGTGAGCTCATCCTGCGCCTGCGCATGAACACGCGACGCTGCGAGCGCAAGCGGCAGGCCCGCCGCCGCTGCCATGAACTGCCTACGTTTCATCCCGCTCCCCTTGCGTTTTTCTGATACGGATTAGCGAACGATGCATTATCGATCAAACGTGTCAAATAAATTCAGATTATCTGGCGTGTGATAAAAATATGCAGATTTATCTGGACAGGATCGAGCCGGCCCATATGCTGTCCCGATCGTGACCCAGCGCATGGCTTCCCAGATGACGACACTCGCAGACTTCGCCGTTCCGGCGCCGACCCTCCAGTCACTGCCGATCGAGGGCTCCTCGGCGCGCTTCCCGATCCGGCGGATCTACTGCGTCGGTCGCAACTATGTCGCCCATGTCAGGGAGATGGGCGGCGACGAGACCCGCGATTTCCCGCTGATCTTCCAGAAGCCGGCCGATGCAATCGTCCAGAACGGCGGCGTCGTTCCCTATCCGCCGATGACGGACGATTTTCACTTCGAGCTCGAGCTCATGGTGGCGATGAAGTCCGGCGGCTACAACATCCCTCAGGACGAAGCGCTCGAGCATGTCTTCGGCTACGGCATCTGCCTCGACATGACCCGCCGCAAGCTGCTCGACACGCCAGACGGCCCGCGGATCCCGTGGGAACTTAAGAAATCATTCGATCACTCGGCGCCCTGCGGCCCGATCTACCCGGTCGAACAGGTCGGCCACCCGTCGACGGGCAAAATCCGCCTCGAGGTCGACGGTGTCGCACGCCAGGATTCCGACCTGTCCTTGATGATCTGGCGCACGCCCGAGATCATTGCGACACTCTCGAAATATTACTCGCTCGAGCCCGGCGATGTGATCATGACCGGTACGCCGCATGGCGTCGGCGCGGTCCTTCCCGGTAATGTTCTCGTCGGCAGCATCGAGCGCCTCGGCGCGCTCACCGTCACGATCGGCGCGTCGCCGCTGGCGGGCTGACAGATTGCGCCTGGGCGGAACAAGCGCTGGCCCGACCGTGTTTATCGCGAAGCTTCCTGCGGAGGTTTTGCCATGCAGCTATCGGCCAAGGACAGATTGATTGCGGCCCTCGTGGCCCAGCTTCATGCCGAACGCGAGACGAGGGATGCGCTCGCCTTTGTGATAGCGAATGGCCAGCGCGACCGGGATGTCCTCACCGCCATCCTCACGGATCCGGTGCCGGCCTTCACGCAGGCTGACTTGGCCTACGCCGAAGAACTCGTGCGCCGCCATCATAACCGCCGGGAAGCGGCTTGATGCAGGAAGCGCTGGGCAAGCAGTAACGCCATGGTCGCCGGCAAGCCATCCCGCGCCCCTGGTCGGCTGCGGATCGTCAATCCCGGAGATCTGACGATCCGCAGGGGCCGGCGCGGCAGGGGCTTTGCCTATCTCGACGCCACTGACGAGCCCGTCCGGGACGCGGCCTTGCTTGAGCGGATCCGCTCACTTGCAATTCCGCCCGCCTATCGCGAGGTGCGCATCGCGGCCGATCCACGGGCCCATCTCCAGGCGGTCGGGCGGGACGAGGCCGGGCGGCTGCAATATCTCTATCATCCCGAATGGGAGCGGGTCCGCGAACGCCGCAAGTTGAAGCGATTGCGGCTGCTGATCGACGCGCTGCCCCGTTTGCGCAAGGCGGTCGCCGATGATCTCAAGGCGCGTGCGCTCTGCCGCAGGAAAACGCTGGCTTGCGCAGTCGCCATCATCGACCGCTGCCATCTGCGCGTTGGCGGCGAGGCCTATGCGAGGAGCAATGGCAGCCATGGTGCCTCGACGCTCCTCAAGCGCCATGTCGCGTTGACGGCCTCGCGGATCGACCTGCTGTTTCGCGGCAAGGGCGGAAAGCAGATCGCATGCTCGCGGCAGGATGGCCCGCTCGCCCGAGCACTTGCCCGGATTGCGCAGTTGCCCGGCCGGCGACTGCTGCAATACCGGGACGAGGACGGCAAGGTGACGCCGGTCCATGCCGGCGACATCAACGCCTATCTCCGCGAGATCTCCGGCCTCGCCATCAGTGCCAAGGATTTGAGGATGCTGGCGGGGAACGCTGCGGCCGCCGAACTGCTGCTGGCCAGCCAAATCATGATCGGCGATGGCAGCGAGAAGCGTCAGCTCGCCGAGATCATGCGCGCCGTCTCGGAGCAACTGGCGAACACGCCTGCCGTGACGCGCAAGAGCTATGTCCACGCCATCGTGGTGAAGGCCTATGCCAACGGGAAGCTCGCGGCCTCCTTCGAGAAGGCGCGCGCCAGGGGCGGCTGTTCCCGGATCGAGCGGGCGCTCGCCTCGCTGGCTGGGTGAGGTGAATCGCCGCCTCATGATCAGGTCGAAACCGATCCTGCCATAGGGCTTCGGCCATCTGGCTCAGGACGGCTGCCCTATTCCCGATCTTTTGCGTTGCGAACAAAACGCGAAAAATGATCGAATATGAGACATGTTCGCTCTCGATTCGCTGGCGCCACCAAGCTATCTCGACAGGCTCAACCCCGCGCAACGCCGCGCGGTGGAGCACGGCGTCGGCACGCAGCCGGGTCCCTTGCTGGTGATCGCGGGGGCGGGATCCGGCAAGACCAACACGCTCGCGCATCGTGTCGCGCATCTGATCCTGAACGGTGCGGACCCGCGCCGCATGATGATGCTGACCTTCTCCCGACGCGCTGCAGCCGAGATGGCGAGGCGGGTGGAGCGCATCGCGCGCGACGTGCTGGGAGAGGGGGCTGCCGTCATGACCGACGCGCTGACCTGGGCCGGGACCTTTCACAGCGTGGGAGCAAGGCTGCTCCGGGATTACGCGCCGGAGCTTGGGCTCGATCCGCATTTCACGATCCATGACCGCGAGGACAGCGCCGACCTGATGAACCTCGCTCGTCACGAGCTTGGCTACTCGAAAACGGAAGGGCGCTTTCCCAAGAAGGGCACCTGCCTTGCGATCTATTCGCGCTGCGTCAATGCCGAAGAGCCGGTTGAGGCCGTGCTGGGTGCTTCCTTTCCCTGGTGCGCATCATGGGCAGGGGAGCTGAAGCAGCTCTTTTCAGCCTATGTCGAGGCCAAGCAGGCCCAGAACGTCCTTGATTACGACGATCTTCTGCTGTGCTGGGCCCAGGCCGCAAGCGAGCCCAGCCTTGCCGCGGAGATGGGCGGACGTTTCGACCATGTCTTCGTCGACGAGTATCAGGATACCAACAAGCTTCAGGCCTCGATCCTGCTGGCGCTCAAGCCCGATGGCCAGGGGCTCACCGTCGTCGGCGATGACGCGCAATCGATCTACTCGTTCCGCGCCGCCGAGATCCGCAATATCCTCGATTTCCCCCAGGCCTTCAGCCCACCGGCTGAGGTCGTCACGCTGGATCAGAACTATCGTTCGAACCAGCCCATTCTGGCCGCCGCGAATGGGGTGATCGAGCTCGCCCGCGAGCGCTTCACCAAGAACCTCTGGACCGACCGCCAGTCGGGCGGCAAGCCCCAACTCGTCAATGTTCGCGACGAAGCCGACCAGGCGCGCTTCGTCGCGACGCGCGTGCTGGAGAACAGGGAGGCGGGGCACACGCTCAAGCAGCAGGCGGTGCTCTTTCGCGCCTCGCATCACAGCGGCCCGCTGGAGGTCGAGCTGACACGGCGCAATATTCCTTACAAGAAGTTCGGCGGGCTGAAATTCCTCGATGCCGCCCATGTCAAAGACATGCTGGCGATGCTGCGCTTCGTCGAGAATCCGCGCGACAGGGTCGCCGGGTTCCGCTTGCTGCAGCTGCTTCCGGGCGTGGGGCCGACCTCCGCGCAACGCGTGCTCGATCAGGCCGGCACGGCAGATGATTTCGCAGCAGGCCTCGCGGAGCTGTCGGCGCCCGCGCGTACGGGCGACGCCTGGCCGGATTTCGTTGCGACATTCCGGGCGCTGCGCTCAGGGATAGGCTGGCCGGCAGACCTCGAACGGGCCCGTCTCTGGTACGACCCTCACCTGGAGCGCATTCACGAGGATTTCACCACGCGTCGAGCCGATCTGGTTCAGCTGGAGCAGATCGCCTCCGGCTATCCATCCCGCGAGCGCTTCCTCACCGAGCTCACCCTCAATCCGCCCGACGCAACGAGCGATGAAGCGGGTCCGCCATCGCTGGACGAGGATTTTCTCATCCTCTCGACCATCCACTCCGCCAAGGGACAGGAATGGAAGTCGGTCTTTGTGCTGAACACGGTGGACGGCTGTCTTCCCAGTGACCTTGCCGTCGGGGAGACCGCCGAGATCGAGGAGGAGCGCAGGCTGCTCTATGTCGCGATGACGCGCGCCAGGGACGACCTGCATCTGGTCGTGCCGCAGCGCTTCTTCACTCATGGCCAGGCCGCGCGAGGCGATCGGCATGTCTACGCGGCACGCACGCGGTTCATCCCGCATGCCCTGCTGCACCTGTTCGAGCAGGCGACCTGGCCCATCGAGCAGGCTCAGGCCGCCATGCAACACCGCAGCGGCGTGAGAATTGACGTATCGGCACGGCTCAAGGGCATGTGGCGCTGAAGCATCGGCCCGGAGGATTGCGGTTTTCGGGTAAGCCGATGCGACCGCACAGGGCGCGATCGGCCTGCGCCGGTGGCGCCGGCCCGCATCTTGCTTGTTCCCCTTAAGCTCTCGGTAACCCAGAAACCCCAGCCTTAATGGCTGGCCTGACTCGATTTCACTCGGAGTGCCTCCATGGATGCCTTCACGATGGTGATTGTCGCCTGCATTTCCGGCGAAGCGACCTGCACCGCCGCCCGGATCAGCGAACTGGGTTTCACCACGGTGCAGGCCTGCGAGGCCCGCATCGACGACATCGCGCGCGCGATGACGTTGGAGTTCGGAAAACGACCGGAATTCAAGGGCCGGCAGGTCACCTACGACGTCTCCTGCATGGACAGGGAACAGCTCTGGCACAAGCTTGGGGTGACCCAGGCCGAGACCTGATTGCGGCCGTTCGCGGCGGAGGCGGCCTCTCGCGGGACACCAACGTCCGGATGCCGATCGGTGGAACAAACCGGAATCGAGCCCGTTCCTGAACACAGAACCCTCAGCGAAGGAGATCTGTGATGATGAAGAAACTTGCTCTCGCCGCGACCCTGATTCTCGTGCCCGTCGCGTCATTCGCCCAGAATCCGCAGGGCGCGCAGGGTGGTGCAGCTGCCGGCGCGGCGACAGGCGCCGTGGGCGGGGCGATCGTCGGCGGTCCGGTCGGTGCTGTTGTCGGCGGCGTGGGTGGCGCTGTCGTAGGCGGCATCGTCGGCGACAACACCCCCCGCTTCAAGACCTATGTGGTCGAGCAGCGTGTGCCGTCCTACACCTATGCCGAGCCGCTCGCGGTCGGCACCGTGCTCCCGAATGAGGGCGTGACCTATCGCGAAGTGCCGCGCGAGTATGGCGCGACCCAGTACCGCTATACGGTCGTGAATAACCGCACTGTGCTGGTCGAGCCCGGCACCCGCAGGATCGTTCAGATCATCGAGTGATCAGCACAATCGTCCAACCGTTCGGCCCGCCAGCGGCTTCCGTTGGCGGGCCGTTTGCTGCCTGGCGAACGCGTGGCCTTGTCCGCGATGTCCGGCCCTGGCTCGGTCCTGACTCCTATGCATCATCGAACCGAAAGATCGTCGCAGCACCGGCTTCGTCGCGCAGGCCCTTGTAAGTCGCATGGCGAAGCTTGCCGTCATCGGTCCAGCCGCGGAATTCGATCTCGGCAACCAGCAGGGGCGAAACCCAGCGCGCGGCTGTCCGCTGGATGGCCAGGGGTGGTCGCGGAACGAGTCTCGCGTCGAGCCGCGCCTTCAAGGCGGCGCCGGACAGCTCGGTGAAGCCGCTGCCAACCCCGCCGACATAGACCAGGCCGTCGGCCTTTTCCGCAGCGAGCAGCAACCTGCCGATTCCTCCAAAGCCGATCGAAGGCTCATATCCGATGATGACGAAGCGCTCCGACTGGATGCACCTGATCTTGAGCCAGTCACCATCGCGGCCGGAGCGATAGGGTGCATCAAGGCGTTTTGCGATGATGCCTTCGAGGCCGAGCTTGCAGGCGAGGGTGTAGAACGCCTCTCCGTCGGCAATCACGTCCTCACTGAGCAGGATACCGGGAGACGCGCGGTCGATTGCATCGGCCAGGACCTCGCGTCGCTGCGAGAGCGGCAGATGCCGCAGATCCTGTCCATTGAGGTACAGAAGATCGAAGGCAAACAGGACCGCGAGTTCGGCGCTGCCCTTGCCGTCTCGCCCGCCGAGCGCTTGCTCCAAGGCCGCGAGATCCGATTTTCCGCTCCGGTCGAGGATGACGGCCTCGCCATCGAGGATAGCACTGTCGACGACGATCTGTTTCGCCGCCGCCACGATCGCGGGAAAGCGGGCCGTCCAATCCCGGCCGTCTCGCGTAAGCAGGCGCACCTCGCGCGAAGGCTCGATATGGACGGCAAGCCGGTAGCCGTCCCATGCCACCTCGAAAGACCAATTGGCCCCCTTGGGCGGCTTTGCCGCCTCACTGGCAAGGCATGGCTCGACATGCTGCGGCATGGGATCGTCATCTTGCGTGCTGTCGTCAGGGAGACGGGCCTCCACTGGTATGGCAACGGGCGACACGACCGTGCCCTTCAACGCCTCCGAACCGGGGCCGGACCGCGACATCTGGCGCGCGCGCATGACGGGTTCTCCTCCACCGCAGACAAACGCCGGGCAGCGGGCACTCGTTCCGGCGACGTGGAACTTCGTGCCGCCTCAGCAGTTAGGATATGGTGGTGATATGGGAGTGCTGACATGGGTTCGTTACCCCGCGCTTTTCATCCCAAGCGGAAACCCGGACGACCTTCCGATCGACGGCCGCTGAGTGGTCGCCCCCGGCCGGCTGCCATCATGCCGACCGAGCTGTCACGCGAGATCTGTGAGGACGAGGACGGCAAGCATTATGCGGTCATCGTCTGGCGGCTTTATCCCGGTCTGCGCAGCATCACCTACACGCTCGATAGCGGCGCGCTCGTGAACTTTGTCGATGAGCGCAAGTTCGAGGTCGCCAGAACCGGTCTGATCATCACGCGGCTGGAGTGAATTCGACCAAGTGTTGCCGCATCCGGCAAATGACATTGCCGGAAGCGCTCCAAGGTTTAGGTTGCTCCCTACAGGGAGGTGCTTTGCATGTCCGATACCCTTTCTAGATCAGAACCAGTGACGGTGACACTCCGCACGCACGAAGACTATCGTGATGCTTGTGAGCGCGTTGGCCAGTTGGAAGGCATCAGGCCGAGCACCGCCCGAGATCGTCAGCTCGCTGCGCTTAGAACGGCCATCCACGCCTACGAGCCGCGGCAGACGCCCTTGCGGACATCGCCATGACCACGTGAGGCCTGGTTGAGGTTCCCGCGCTTGGCAGGGCAATGCGACCAGCCCGTCAACGAAACGGAAGACGAGACAGAGCCGTTGCGACGCTCCGGCCGGGCAAGCCCTGTTCAGGTGCTCGGGTGCCTGGGGCGCATAAGGGCAGAACCATCTCACGATAACGTGTTCCCTGTAGCCGCCAGTCGACGCCGTTTCTGTCGTGAACGAATGCAGCCGCGCGCCGACGTCCATCACGGTTCCGGTGCTTCTTTGGTCGCGTGGTGCGGTGCAAACTGGAACCATCATGGACGCCCGCTCGTTGCTCGCTCGCGTCCGCTGAAATGCTATGGGGGAATGTCATGGCGCCGCGCGCTGTCTGGAAAGGCGTTCTGAAGATCGCCGAGGTGAGCTGCCCGGTTTCGCTCTACACGGCAGCCTCGACCGCCGAGCGGATCTCGTTTCACACCTTGAACCGCAAGACCGGCAACCGCGTCCATCGTCAGTACATCGACGAGGTCTCCGGCAAGCCGGTCGAGACCGAGGATCAGGTCAAGGGCTACGACAAGGGCAACGGCGATTACGTCCTGCTCGAACCGGAAGAGATCGCCGCCGCGATCCCGGAAAGCGACAAGACCCTCACGGTCGAGACGTTCCTGCGGTGCGACGAGATCGACGAGATCTTCTTCGACAAGCCCTACTATGTCGCGCCTGCCTCACCCGTGGCGTCCGAAGCCTTCGCGCTGATCCGCGAGGGAATGAAGGACCAGAAGTCGGCCGCGCTGGCCCGAACGGTCATCTTCCGCCGGATGCGATCGATCCTGATCCGTCCTCAGGACGAGGGCTTGGTGGCGACGACGTTGAACTTCGACTACGAGGTCCGCTCGGCCGAGGACGCCTTCAGCGAGATCCCGGGCATCAAGATCGACGGTGAGATGCTCGACCTGGCCGAGCACATCATCAAGACGAAGGCTGGCAGGTTCGATCCCAAGCAATTCGACGATCGCTATGAAGCCGCGCTGGCCGAACTCGTCCAGGCCAAGATCGAAGGCCGCAAGATCAAGCCACAGAAGCGGCCCGAGCCCTCGAAGGTCGTCAGCCTGATGGAGGCATTGCGTCAAAGTGCCAAGGCTGGCGGCGGCGAAAAGCCCGCCGCGGCGAAGCAAGCCCCGCGCAAGAAGGCGAGTTGATTATTTGCGCCGCGGTTCCAGGCTGCGCTTGAGCGCGTCCATGATGTTGACGACATTGCCTTCCGAGGCCGGACGCGGCGATGTCCTCGTCGGTTTGCGGCCCTTCTCCTTGGCCTTGATGACACCAAGCAGCTCCTCCTGGACCGGATCCTTGGCAAGCTCCGGCGACCAGTCCTTGGTGCGGGTCGCGATGAGCTTGTCCATCAGGGGACGCAGGTCAGAGTCCGGTGCGGCCTCGCCGATCCCGGCGAAATAATCTTTCTCGGGCCGGACCTCATCGCCATAGCGCAAGGTCCACAAGACGATGCCGTTATCGCGGGCGTCCAGCAGCACGGCCCGTTCGCGCCGATAGAGGACGAGCCGCGAGATTCCGACCGTCTTCGTACGCTTCATCGCTTCGCGGATGACGGAGAATGCCTCTTCCCCGACCTTTGCATCGGGCACGAGGTAATGAGGCGTGTCATACCAGATCCAGCCGACCGATGATCTTGGAGCGAAGGTCTGGATGTCGATGGTTCGGGTGCTCTCCAGTGCCACGGAGTCGAGTTCATCGTCTTCCAACATGACATAGTCGTCATCGCCCCTTGGATAGCCCTTGACCTCGTCCTCGTCGCTGACGGGTTTGCCGGTGACCGCATCGACGAAGCGACTTCGTATCCGGTTTCCGGTCTTGCGGTTGAGCGTATGGAAGCGGACCTTCTCGTTGTCCGATCGGGCCGGCATCATCGCGACTGGACAGGTCACGAGGGACAGCTTGAGATAGCCCTTCCAGAACGTCCGCGGCGCCATGGTCACATCTCCCGACACACGCGGTGAACGCGGTGGCGTGGCTGATCGTTCCCCGGCGCCGCTTTCGGCAACCCGTCAGGCAGCCGTGGCGCGCCTGCCCAGCTTCTTGATCGCGTCGGAGAGCGAGCCTGCCGCGTCGTCATAGCCTTCCCAAGCCTTGGTCGTCTTCAGCAGGCCCGGCACGGTCCGYACGGTAAAACGCTTGGGGTCGAGATCGGCTTTGACCTGCGGCCAAGTCAGCGGCATCGAGACCTGAGCGCCCGGCCGTGCCCGCGGCGACAGGGGGGCGACCGCCGTCGCCATGCGGTCATTTCGCAGATAGTCGAGGAAGATGCGGCCATTTCTGAGACGCTTGGCCATATTGACCACGTAGCGTGAGGGCTGTTCGGCGGCGAGTTCCGCGCAGATATGGCGAGCGAAATCTTTCGCCGCAGGCCACTCGATCTTGTTGCGCTTTCCAGCCGCCAAGGGCGTGACGACATGCAGTCCCTTGCCGCCTGTGGTCTTGCAGAAACTGGCCAGTCCAAGCGCATCCAGCCGTTCGCGCATCTGGCTTGCGGCCTCGATCACCTCACCGAATGTCACGCCGGGCCCTGGATCGAGATCGAAGACCAGGCGGCCCGGCGTCTCCGGATCTCCGGGCGCGCAGTTCCACGGGTGAAGCTCGATGCCGCCGATCTGGGCCGCCGCCGCCAACGCCTCGATCCGATCGATCTGGAGATAGGGCTTCTTGTCGCCAAAGACCCGGACGAGTTCGAACAGGTTCGAGGTTCCCATGCCGGCGTGGCGCTGGAAGAACATCTCGCCCGTAATTCCATCGGGCGCGCGCACAAGCGAACAGGGCCGGCCCTTGATATGGGGCATCATCCAGTCGCCGACCGCCGCGAAATATTCGGCCAGTTCCTGCTTGGAGACAGGCCGGTCATCCCCCGCATTCGGCCACAAGATCTTCTCGGGGTGGCTGATACCGACCCCCATGACAGTGGCCCTCTCGCCCCGACGGCGCGAGGATACCTGTTTCGGCTGCGGCGTCTCGGTGCCTTTCGGATCGGCGGGGAGGTCGGTTTCCACCTCGTCGGCGGGCTTGTCTTCGCGCAAGCCCTTGAAGGCGGCCTGACGAGCCATGCCATCCCCGGTCCAGCCGGCAAACTCGATCTCCGCGACAAGTTCGGGCTTCAACCAGGTGACCCCGGGCTCGCGCTTTGGAGAGCCGGCCCCTTTGAAGGGCGAGGCTGTCGCGGCCGCCGCCTTCAGCTTTGGCAACAGCGCCTGCACCTTGGCGGCGCTGTAGCCCGTACCCACCCGTCCGATATAGACAAGATCCGACCCTCGATTGACGCCGACCAGAAGCGACTTGAATTTGCCGGCCGTCGTGGACCATCCGCCGATCACGACCTCGTGCCCGGCGCGGCATTTGGCCTTCGTCCAGCTGTTGCTGCGCCCTGACACATAGGGCGCATCGACCGCCTTCGAGACGATGCCTTCCAGGGAGAGTTGGCAGGCCGATTTCAGGATGGCGTCGCCGCCGGTCTCGAAATGTTCGACATAGCGCAGGATGACGCCGTCGCCGTGGTCGTCGAGAGTCTCCTTCAGACGCTCCTTGCGCTGCAGGAGTGGCAGCTCGCGGAGATCGGCCCCGACGCTGAACAGCATGTCGAAGGCGAAGAAGATCAGATCCTCCGTCCTGCCCTCCGAAATGGCGGCCTGGAGGGCGGCAAAATCCGGCGTGCCATGCTTGTCGAGCGCGACGATCTCGCCATCGATGATGGCATCGGGCAGGCTCTCTCCCGCCTTGGCGATCGTTTCAAAACGGGAGGTCCAATCGAGCCCCTTCCGCGTCTTGAGCGTGACGGTCCCGCCCTGGACCCGCATCTGGATGCGATAGCCATCGAACTTGATCTCATGCACCCACCCGCCACCATTGGCGGGACGCTCGACACTTCGGCATAGCTGCGGCGCGATGAACGGTGGCATGGGGGCCGGGCGAGATCTCTTGGGAGATCCGGATCGTTCCGGGCTTCGTCTGCGCTGCGCGGCCAGACCCTTCCGGCTGTCCCATTCGGCGTCAGCGGCGAGGGCGTCCTTCGCGAGGAGGAATGGCTTGGGCGAACGCCCCTTGCCGGCCGCGATCGCGTCCATGCTGCGGCCGGAGGCAACGGACGTGTCGGCCTTCAAGACCGCATCACCGTCGCCATCCACGGAATGCGCGTCCCGGTGCTTGATCAGCAGCCAGTTGGTGCGCTTGCCGCCATCCCGGTCATGACGCATCCGAACGAGGACAAAGCTGCCCTCGAGGCGCTCGCCGTCCAGAACGAACTTGAGTTCGCCCTTTTCCAGTTGGCGCTCCGGGCTGATCTTGCCCTCCGGCTGCCAGTAGCCGCGATCCCAGAGCAGAACCGTCCCCCCACCATATTGCCCCTTGGGTATGGTCCCTTCGAAATCTCCATAGGGCAGGGGGTGGTCTTCCACCTCGACTGCGAGGCGCTTGTCGCCAGGATCAAGCGAGGGGCCCTTGGTCACCGCCCAGGACTTGAAGACCCCGTCCAGTTCCAGGCGCAGATCATAATGAAGCCTGGTCGCATCATGCTTCTGGATGACGAAGCGCAGGCGGTTCGATTTCGAAACCGCAGCGTCTCCGTCAGGCTCCCTGGTCTTCTCGAAATCGCGCTTCTGACGATACGCCTTGAGCTTTTCCAAGTGACACTCCGCGTTCGCGGCTGAGCTTGCACGCAAGATGCACGTCCTGGCGGCACTCCGTGCAAAGACATCACAGGAACAGGCGCGGGAAATGATTGTTCCGAAACTTCGAGACCTGCGACGTCAGGGGGCGCGTGAGGTCCAGCTGAAGCGCTATCGTGCGCGCCCCGAACCATGAACAAGCCATCCTGATCGTCAATTAACACCGGCACCTTAGGATGATCCGGAATGGATGTGAGGATCTGGAATGCAGTCGAGTTCTGTGAAGCGTGAGCCAGGCGACCTGTCCATCGTCGTTCCCGCCCAATCCGGACGGTCAGTACGCGTATCGGGTGGCGATATCATCCGCATCGTCGATCCGAAGGGGCAGCAGGTCGCCGATCTCTGGGCCTTCGTCACCTCGCCCCGACTCGACTGGCTGAGCACGGCCCAGACCCGAGACATCAACGAGCGATTGTTTCCCAAGGTCGGAGAGAGCTTCTACAGCGACCGCGGCGTTCCGTTTCTGACATTGGTCGAGGACGGGTCCCCCGGTCCGCACGACATGCTGTTTCCTGCCTGCAACCGTGAACTCTACGAGCGGGCCGGGCTGCACGATCACCCAAACTGCAGGGACAACCTGCTCTTGGCACTTCAGGAAGAGGGCGTTGCGCTACCTTTCGTACCCGATCCGGTCGACCTGTTCCAAAACTCGCCTCCGCAACCAGACGGTCGGCTTGAGGTTCTCCCGTCGATCAACCCGCCTGGCGGGTATGTCGTCGTTCGAGCCGAGTGCGATCTTCTCCTGGTCGTTACGGCGTGTTCGGTCGATTTCCATCCGACAAACGGCGAGTGCTGTACAGAAATCGAGATCGAAGTCGTTCGCAGCTCACGCACTTCGTGATGGGGTGACCAGATCGCCATGCACTGGCCAGCGGGCTCATTTGACGCAATGATCGAGCGCGGGCTGGTGAATGATCCTGCCAGCCGCGCAATCAAACGCGCACTATGGGCCAAACATAAAGGCCCTGGCTCCATGGGAGGAGAATTCCATGCTCGTCGGCGTGCCCTGCGAAATCAAGGACAATGAAGCGCGTACCGGGCTCGTCCCGTCATCCGTCCGGGAGTTGGTCCATCATGGTCACCAGGTCATGGTCCAGTCGGGCGCAGGTCTTGGTGCCGGCATCACCGATGAGGACTACGTCGCGGTCGGCGCCAAGATAGTCGACGGGCCGGAGATAATATTCGCAGAAGCCGAGATGGTGGTGAAGGTCAAGGAACCCCTGGCCCAGGAGCGAAAGCGTCTGCGGCCCGGACAGATTCTGTTCACCTATCTGCACCTTGCTCCCGATCCTGCGCAGACCCGCGATCTCATTCAATCCAAGGCGATCTGTATCGCCTACGAGACAGTCACTTCACCCTCCGGCAGCCTGCCGCTTCTGGCGCCGATGTCCGAAGTGGCGGGCAGACTCGCACCTCAGGTCGGCGCACATGCCCTGGAGAAGGCCCAAGGGGGACGCGGCATCTTGCTGGGCGGTGTGCCGGGAGTCCCGGCAGCGTCCGTCGTGATTCTCGGCGGAGGCGTGTCGGGCACGCATGCGGCGACCATCGCCATTGGCATGGGAGCGCAGGTGACGGTCGTGGACCGGTCGGCGGAGCCGCTGAAGCGCCTGGCCACCCAGTTCGGCAATGCGATCACCACCGTCTTTTCCACGCAGGCGGCGATTGAAGAGCTCGTCAGGCAAGCGGACCTGGTGATTGGTGCGGTGCTGATCCCTGGCGCGTCGGCGCCCAAGCTGGTCAGCCACGATATGATCCGCACCATGAAGAAGGGCGCCGTCGTCGTGGACGTGGCCATCGATCAGGGCGGCTGTTTCGCGACCTCAAAGGCCACCACGCACTCCGACCCGACCTATATCGTCGATGGGGTCGTGCATTACTGCGTGGCCAACATGCCTGGCGCAGTCGCGCGCACCTCCACCTTCGCGCTCAACAATGCGACATTGCCCTTCGTGCTGGCCATCGCCAATCACGGCTGGCGCGAGGCTTTGAAGCAGGATCCGCACTTGCGCCAAGGTCTCAACATATGCGTCGGGCAGGTCACCTGCGAGCCCGTGGCAAGGGCTCAAGGCCTGCCATTCGTCGAGCCCCTCGCGGTCATTGATCGCGCATGAATGCAAGCAAGGTTCCGGTCTAAAGCATCGGCCCGAAAAGTGGATTGCGGTTTTCGGGGCAAAGCCGATGCAAAGACAAAGGGTTAGATCATCGGACTGGATACGATCTCCGGTCCGATGATCTAGCAGGGCAACGCTCGCCTCGGCGCGACAATGCTTGTCGGGAATCTTGGCCCTGGCGCGCGGATTGTCGGTTCAACGCGCCTTCGGCTTAGCCGGACACGCCAGGAACCATTTGGCGCGGTCATCCCCACATGGATGACCTCAGATCGGGAACGATCTCTGGCTGCAATCCGATCGTCGCGTAAGTCTCCGGCAGATTATTGGGAACATCGCGGCATCTCGCCACTTATGGAGGAAAGGCCGCAGGAGCCGGACGACAATGGCTGACGCGCATGGATTTCGCAGGCCTGTCGTGGAGCCCAGCAAGCCGCGGCTCCTGCATGTTCTGGGCCCCGGGCTGATCACTGGCGCATCTGATGACGATCCAAGCGGGATCGCGACCTATTCCCAGACCGGGGCGCAGTTCGGCTATATGACGACCTGGACGCTCGTCTTTTCCTATCCTTTGATGAGTGCCATTCAAATCATCAGTGCCCGGCTGGGACGCACCACAGGACATGGGATCGCAGGAAATCTGCGTCGGCATTATCCCGATTGGCTGGTCTATGGCGGCGTAACCCTGCTTCTTGTTGCAAACATCATCAATATTGGAGCGGACATCGGTGCGATGGCAGATGCCTTGCGCCTGCTCGTGGCTGGTCCGCAGCTCGTCTATGTCATTATATTTGGAATTGCTTGCATCCTTATGCAGGTTCTACTGGAATACAAACGTTATGTCAGTGTGTTGAAATGGCTGACGATCGCCCTTTTCGCTTATGTCGGAACCCTGTTTTTTGTAAAGATCGATTGGTTGGAATTGGGGCGGAGTCTTATACTTCCAAGCATATCTTTAAGGGCTGATTATTTGACTGCAATCGTCGCGATACTGGGCACGACGATCAGCCCTTATCTGTTCTTTTGGCAGGCCTCCCAGGAGGTCGAGGATATCATGGCGAATCCGAAGCGCGAACCGCTCAAGGAGGCGCCCCGGCAAGCCGATGACGCCAAGGCGCGCATACGGCTCGATACTTTTGTGGGTATGGGATTTTCGAATGTCATCGCGCTGGCAATCATGGTCACGGCCGCAGCCACGCTGCATGCCAATGGCGTGACGGACATTGAAAGCTCTTCGCAAGCTGCGGAAGCATTGAAACCCGTCGCTGGCGTCTTTGCCGAAGGACTTTTCGCGCTTGGCATTGTTGGGACCGGCCTGTTGGCCGTCCCCGTTCTCGGCGGATCAGCAGCCTATGCCGTCGGCGAAACGCTGCGCTGGCCGACGGGGCTCGATCGCAAGCCGAAGCATGCGAAGGCGTTCTACGTCACAATTGCGGTGGCAACCCTTTGCGGAGTGGCGTTGAATCTGACGCCGATCAATCCGATCAAGGCGCTCTACTGGAGCGCCGTCATCAACGGCATCGTGGCCGTTCCGATCATGGTGCTGATGATGGTGATGGCAACCCAGCCACGGGTGATGGGCGTACAAACGATCGGCCGTGGACTGACCTTCTTTGGTTGGCTTTCGACCGCTGTGATGGCCGTCACCGCCATTGGAATGGTGGCTACCAGCCTCCTGTAGCACGGCGTGCACAGGGCGAAACGCGCGGACAACACGTCTGCAATCGCGGCAGCGGCCTGGCACACTGGCGGTAAGGAGCGTTGGGCATCTCTCCAAGGCTCCCTCTGCCGGCTTCGGCATATCGCTTCAAACCGCAGCGCCGCCGGGGGGCGCCCTGTGGACGACGCAGTCATCGACATCTGGGTGGGAAACCACGGCGAGGTTTCAGTGTCGCATCGGCTCAGCCTGGACTGGTTGAACTTCCTGTTGGCGGATTTGCGTGGGGGCCTTGGGCCCTATGTCAACGTGTTCCTCCTGACGGATGTCGGGTGGGATCAAGCGACGATCGGGGCGCTCCTGACCGTAAGCGGGCTGATCGGCATTGCCTTTCACGCCCCGATCGGCGCCTTGATCGATGCCACGCGGGCCAAGCGGGCCCTCATAGTCGGCGGGGCCTGGGCCCTGGCGACGCTGGGCGCTGCCATTGCGACGGTCCCGACACTCGCCGTTGTCTTCGTCGCGGACGTCAGCATGGCGCTGCTGGGGGCCGTCTTTGCACCGACGATTGCGGCGATCACGGTGGGAATGTTCGGGCCGCGCGGCATTGCCCGGCAACTTGGGCGCAATGCCGCGTATGACCGCATCGGCAATGTGTTCATTGCTGCACTTGCTGCGCTGATCGGCACCCATTTCGGGCAACGCGGCGTCTTCTACATGCTTCCGCTGTTCGCAGGATTGGCGACGATTGCCGCGCTTTCGATTCCCGCGAGCGCGATCGACCATCAATTGGCCCGCGGTCTCGAAGGACCGAGCCGCGACCGGGGCGGTCCCTATGCATGGCGACGGCTGTTTGCCGAGCGGCCCTTTGCGGTGCTCGCGATCGGAGCTGCATTGTTCCATTTCACCAATGCGCCGATGCTGGCCCTTGCGAGCCAGAAGCTTGCCTTGGAGGCCAAGGGCTTCGAGACGGCCGTGACGTCCGCGGCGATCATCGTTGCCCAACTGGCGACGATCCCGATGGCTTTCCTTGTCATGCGGGCCAATCTCATCGGTGGGAAGTGGCTGCTGACGCTGGCATTCGCCGCTGTGCCTCTGCGCGGCATCCTGTTCGCGCTTGTCGATGACCCCTACTGGATGATCGGCTTCCAACTTCTCGACGGAGTCGGCGCAGGGCTGTTCGACGTGTTGCTCCCGCTTATTCTTTATGGTGCCGTCCGTGGCAGCGGTCGTTACAATATGGCTCGCGGGATCATCGGCACGATTCAGGGCATTGGCGGTGCGTCGAGCTATGTGTTTGCCGGCAGTCTCGTGGTCTGGGCCGGATACAGCGTTGCCTTTGCCGTGCTGTCCGCAGTGGGGCTGGTCGCGCTTATCCTGATGGTGATGGCAATGCCGGAAACGGTCCCCCGGATCCAGGCCGGGCAGGCTGCCGGCGGTCAAGGCGTCCGAACTTTTCCGCCCGACCGGAGTTGCTAGCTCGCCGTCCCGGCAGGCGTCAGCGGCGTTTGGAGAAATCGGATGCGGATTGCGCAAGTTGCACCGCTGGCCGAGTCGGTTCCGCCGAGACTGTATGGCGGGACGGAGCGGGTCGCGTCCTGGCTCACCGAAGAGCTTGTTCGGCAAGGACATCAGGTCACTCTGTTCGCATCGGCCGATTCAACGACGTCCGCCGAGCTTGTCGCTTGCGCACCGCAGGGCTTGCGACTTGCGGGCATTCGCGATCACACCGCGAGCCATCTTGCGATGCTTGCGAAGGTCCGGGCGCGTGCGGCTTCCTTCGACATTATTCATTTCCATCTCGATCTGCTGCAGCATGCCTTGTTCACGGATCTCGCGCACAAATGCGTGACGACGCTGCATGGCCGCTTGGACCTGCCCGATTTTCTCCCGGTCTATGAGGCCTTCCCCCAGATGCCGCTGATATCGATTTCCGATTGCCAACGGAAACCGATGCCGGCAACTGCGAATTGGCTGGCGACCGTCCATCACGGATTGGGTCCGGGCCTTTGCCCGTTCGACGCGCGGGGAGGGGCGTATCTGGCCTTCCTCGGGCGCATCACGCCGGAGAAGCGACCGGATCGGGCGATCGAGATCGCCAAGCGTGCCGGCATGCCGCTCAAGATCGCGGCGAAGGTCGATCCGGTTGATGAGGAGTATTTCAGGACCCGAATCTTGCCGCTGCTCGATCATCCCTCAATCGAGTTCATCGGGGAAATCGACGAGGCGCAGAAATCTGCGTTCCTCGGCGGAGCCTGTGCCCTTCTGTTTCCGATCGATTGGCCAGAGCCGTTCGGGCTTGTGATGATCGAAGCGATGGCGGCGGGAACGCCGGTTATCGCTTGGCGCAACGGTTCCGTGCCTGAAGTCGTAAGGGATGGCGTATCCGGGATCCTCGTCGACTCCATCGCTGAAGCCGTTGCCGCTGCAAAGCATAGCGTTGCCATGGATCGCTTCCAGGTCCGGCGGTATTTCGAAGGCCATTTCACCGCCGCCCGGATGGCGACCGACTATCTCGACGCCTTCGATCACCTGCTGCGTTCGCCAGGGCACACCCGAAGGGCCGCAGAATAGACGCAGAACCATGACCCAATCCGCACGAACCTGCCTGATCTCCAGCGAGGAGGAGCAGTGGGATGAATGAGCACAGCGTCGCCGCAGGCGAGCGCCAGATCCCGCCTCTGCAGGAACAACTGGCCGAGCACGCCCTCGATGCCCACCCGTCGCTCGTAGAGCGCCCATTGCGCACACTGAAGGCGGGCGATGCGTTCGCTGTTCTCGACAGCTATGGCGACCTGGGCATCACCCCCGACACGTCGGAGGGGCTATTCTGCAACGACACCAGGCACCTTTCGCGGCTGCAACTCTTCTTCGAAGGCAAGCGTCCACTCCTTCTCAGCTCGGTCATCCAGGACGACAATGCTTCCTTGACCGTCGATCTGGCCAATCCTGAGATTGTCCGGAATGATGGCACGACCATCATTCCGCGCGATGCGATCGCCATCGAGCGGACAAAATTTCTCTGGAACTCCGTTTGCTATGAGCGTGTCGGATTGCGCAATTTCGACCGTGTTCCGCACGATTTCAAGATTTCCTTGTCTTTCGCGGCAGATTTCCGGGATCTCTTCGAAGTCAGGGGTATGAAACGCGCGCATCGCGGCGAAGTCGACGTCCTCATGTCTTCGCAGATTGCGCGTTTCCTCTATCGCGGCCTCGACGACAGGGTGCGCAGAACCGTTCTTCGATTCGAGCCTGAACCTGTTCAATTGACCAGGGACTTTGCGTCATTTCAATTTTCGCTCAAGCCAGGCGAGCGAACGTCGCTCCTTATCGCCATCGCCTGCGACGTGCTTGACGCACCCAATCGAGACATTCGTTCCGGAGAGGACGCCCCCGGCGCCCCACCTCAGGGCTTTGCCAAGGCCTACCAGGACGCTCGCCGAGACCTGCGCGCTCTGACTTCCAATATTGCCAAGGTAGAGTCTACGAATACACTCTTTTCAGATCTTATCTATCGCTCGACATCGGATCTTTACACGCTCATGACCCGGAGCGCCGACGGAGTTTACCCCTATGCTGGCATTCCGTGGTTTTCGACGATGTTCGGGCGCGACGGCATTATCACGGCAATGATGTTGCTATGGACCGATCCCTTGGTGGCGCGGGGCGTACTGCTGCAGCTGGCGAAGGCACAGGCCATCGCCCCTGACCCTGAAGCCGATGCGCAGCCGGGCAAGATCCTGCATGAACGACGACACGGAGAGATGGCCAATCTCGGCGAGGTTCCATTCGGACTCTATTACGGCTCCGTGGATGCCACCCCGCTCTTCGTCATGTTGGCCGGCCAGTATTTTGATCGAACAGGCGACCGGGCCACGATCGAGCAGATCTGGGCCAACGTCGAGGCCGCACTTCAATGGTGCGACACATTCGGAGATCGCGACGGCGACGGGTTTGTTGAATACTATCGCGAGACGGACAATGGCCTAACCAATCAAGGGTGGAAGGATAGTCACGATTCGATCTCGCATGCCGATGGCTCCTTGGCTCAGGGACCGATCGCCCTCGTCGAGGTTCAGGCCTATGTCTATGCCGCAAAGCAAGCTGCAGCCACCATGGCGAGCGCTCTCGATCTCGGCGAGCGCGCCCACGTCTTGCGGCGTGAAGCATCGATCTTGCAGGAGCGGTTCGATCGGGCTTTCTGGTGCGAGGATATCGGCTCCTACGCATTGGCGCTGGACGGAAACAAGCGGCAGTGTCGCGTCCGCTCTTCCAACGCCGGTCATGCTCTGTTCGGTGGCATCGCCTACCCCTCGCGGGCGGCGCAGGTCGCCCAGTCACTCATGAGTGAAGGGGGGTTCAGCGGCTGGGGCATTCGCACGCTCAATGTCAATGAAGCCCGCTACAATCCGATGTCCTATCACAATGGCTCGGTGTGGCCTCATGACAACGCGCTGATCGCGCTCGGCTTCAGCAATTACGGCCTGAAAACTGAGGCTGCACGGCTGTTCGAGGCGATCTTTGACGCGGCCGCCTATCAGGAACAGCGCCGCCTGCCGGAGCTCTTCTGCGGCTTCCTGAGACGGCGTCGACGTGGACCGACTGCCTATCCCGTCGCTTGCTCGCCTCAGGCCTGGGCTGCAGCCGCGCCCTTCGCGATGCTGGCCGCTTGCCTGGGGCTGCAATTGCCGGCGGCGACGAACGAGGTCAAACTCCTGGATCCCGTCCTGCCTTCGTTTCTCGACGATGTGACAATTCGCGGGCTGAGACTTGGGGCCTCACGATTCGATGTGCGCGTGCATCGGCATGAGAGCGATGTCACGATCAATGTCCTGAAGCGGTGGGAAGACAGCAACGCTCGCGTCGTTCTGGTCAAAACCAAGTAATCCGGGCAGGGGGGCTGCGCCTCCAGGACGAACTCGCCGGCGACCGAGGTTGCGCGGATCGGTGTCCATGCTTTCCGCGCCGCAGGGAGTAGGCGATGCCTGCATTGCCTCGGAAGCAGAGGGGGTCTTTCTGGCAAGTGTCGCTTCAATTTTCAGACGTGATTTCAATCTCTTCGAGGCAAGAGTGAACGATCCGCTTCGAAGCTGAACCGGATTCCAATTTCCGGCCGGATGTTCTAATCACACGCGATGGATACCGTCGCGCCGCATGAACTCTTTCCCCATGTCCGCATCGTAATGGGCATGATCATCGGCCTCGGCATCACCCGGATGCTGACCGGCATCGCCGGTTTCATCCAGCATCCCGATCGTTATCGCGTCTCGATGCTTCACATGCTCTGGGTCGGCTCGATCCTGCTGGAACTCGTGCTGTTCTGGTGGTGGGAATTCGGGCTGTCGCGCATCCCCAACTGGAGCTTCGGCGTCTACATCTTCCTGATCGGCTACGCGATCGTGCTCTATTTGCTGTCGGCGCTGCTGTTTCCGGACAACGTCGCTGAATATGCCGGCTACGAGGACTTCTTCATCAACCGGCGGCGCTGGTTCTTCGGCCTCATGGCGACGTCCTTCATTCTCGACGTGGTCGATACCCTGATCAAGGGCACGGAGCGCTGGACCCAACTCAGCGGCGATTACTTGATCCAGGTACCGATTGGCCTGGCTCTCTGTCTCGTTGCCTGTGTTTTCGCGCAACGTTGGGTCCAGATGTCCATGGCTGCCGTGCATCTTGCCTATCAGGGCTATTGGATCGGGCGCATCGTCTACAACATGCAGTGACGACGCGGCCCGATCGGAACTTCAGCCGGAACGAGCCGGGTCGCGACTGCAGGCGACCTTATGGAAACCTTGCGCGCCAGTGCCTGAGCCAGGGCGCCGGCAAGGCCGGCAGCAAGGCGCTCGACCGCTCCTCGGCAAAAGGCAGGTTGATCGGCAGTGCGAGGGTTGGGTACGGTGAGCCATCGTCACTGCATACTGGCCTTATGCTGCAAACCTCCGCTCGACTGCCTGATCGGCAGTCCCTTTCCGGCAATGCCGTGCTCGTCGGACAGAAACCGGGCCGGTCATTCGTCGAGTGAAGGGCTGCTTCCCCTCCCGGTAACGTGTTAGGTTCCCGATCGATGGACGAGACGACTCAACAGCTCATTGAGATGCTTGAGGGCTCCCCGGTCCTGGTCGCCCTGTATGACCAGTTCGACCGGCTTCGAAAGGCGAACCGAGCCTTTCGCCAGGCCTATTCCATCCGCGCCAGCGAGGATCCGTCCTGGTCGGAGATCATGCGCCGGAATTTTTCGGCGGAAACCGGGACGGTCGTTCGAACCAAGAATTTCGAGGAATGGCTGATCTCGACGCAGTCGCGGCGAGGCAAGGTCGGGTACCGCGCCTACGAGACCGATCTGCATGACGGGCGGTGGCTCTGGATGACCGAGATGGTCAGCGATGACGGCTGGATGCTCTGCATCGCGAGCGTCACGACCGATCTCCATTCCGACAAGAGAACTCTGCGCCAGGACCGGGACAGTGCGGTCAAGGCCTCGTACACGGACGAACTGACGGGGATCGCCAACCGCCGGTTCGTGATGGCCCGGATCGACGACATGCTGCTTCAACGGCGCCTGGACAGCCGGCTGACGGGCTGCCTGGCCGTTCTCGATATCGACCATTTCAAGGTCATCAACGATCGCTTCGGGCATGCGGCCGGGGATGAGATCCTGTGCAGATTTGCCAAGGAGATCCACGCGAATGTCAGGCGCTCCGATTGTTTCGGCCGGGTCGGCGGCGAAGAGTTCGTCCTGGTCATGCCCAGGACATCCGCTGCCGAGGCTGCGCTGGTCCTGGAACGCATGCTCATCGTCGTTCGGGCGATGAAGCCGCAAGGCGGCCATGGCGATTTTCGTTGCACCTTTTCGGCAGGAATCGCCGAGACGGATCCGACGGATGTATCGCTGAGCCTGTACGCACGTGCCGACAAGGCCCTCTATGCCGCCAAGTCGAGAGGCCGAAACTGCATCGTCGCGGCCGAAGGCGAAGCCGAGCGATCCCCCCAATCGATCGCGCCGTAGCGCGCAATTCTCATTTACAGCCGGGAGACACCGCCATCGCTCGCAACGTCTCGCGAGGATGATCTGGAGGGCGAGCGGGCCAAGCCATGACGGCCGGAGCTGGACTGAAAGCGCGCCGGCGGGCGTGGCGACTGTGAAGCGGCCACCGGATCGGGATGGCGTGGGCAGTGCAGATTCCACGTTTGGAATCGGCTGGTTGGCCAAAGCATCTCCATCGGAATACTAGGCCACTCCTGCAGTAAAGGACGGTCGATTATTGAGGTTCACCGATGTGGATTGTTGTGCAACAATTGTGAGGTGAAATGCCGACCTCGGAGGACACCATGCGACTAGGGCTTGCATCCACCGCCGTCCTTGCAACCTGCCTGGCTACGTCTGCCTTCGCCGCCGATCTTCCCAGCCGCTCCGCGCCCCCGGCCCCGATCGTCTACGCTCCCGTCTTTACCTGGGCCGGCTTCTACGTCGGTCTCAACGCCGGTGTGGGCTGGGGCGGGTCGCGTGACGTCATCGTCACCGGGCCGACGACTGGCTCCTCGGGAATCCTGAGTGGCGGTGGCGGCGACGGCGCGTTCGTCGGTGGCGGCCAGATCGGCTATAACTGGCAGTCCGGCGCATGGGTCTACGGTCTCGAGACCGATATCCAATATGTCGGTTCGAGCGGCGATGTGTCCTGGGGGCAATACACCTGGTGGGCAAACAGAGGCGGTGGTGACGGCGGCTATTTCGGCACCGTGCGTGCCCGCGTCGGCTACGCCTTCGATCGGACCCTGGTCTACATCACGGGCGGTCTCGCCTATGGCGGGCTGAACAGCAACCCGCTGACCGGCAACACGACGAGCAATACCGGCTGGACCATCGGCGGCGGCGTCGAATATGCCTTCACCAATAACTGGACCGTCAAGCTCGAAGGTCTCTACGTCGATACCGGCGAGGGCCGGCGAAACAGGGCCTTCACCAACCCGGCGGGTGGCGTGCTCCCGGCCGGGCTCTATACCGCGACCACCAATGGTGGCGGTAATGGCGGCATCGTTCGCGTCGGCGTGAACTACAAGTTCTGAGTCGCGCATCCTGGATCTGCAAACAGCCCGGACCATGCGCCGGGCTGTTTCCGTTTCTTCGACCTCGCGGCGGGTGGGCCGGGCAATTCGACCGCATCATGTCGAGCGAGATGAGAGCCGGGGATTCGAGCGACGCCCGCCGATCGGCAGCATCGCGGGCGAGATGATCAATGGTGCCAATTCTGCGGCGTAGCAGGCAGATCTCCCGTGACCTCGACATGGGCGGCGCCGGTCGTCGACGGAAATTCCCGATAGGAGAACCTGAGATCGAGGAGATGGCCATCATCGGTCAGCAGCTGCACATCCGCGCGGCCGAAGACGGTCTTCAGTGCGGGAAAGGCCAGCCGGACCTCGCCGCAGCTGGTCACTCCGATCGGATCCTGGAAGAAACCTTCAAAATCGTAGGATGCACGGCCGATCTTGATGCCGTTGCTCATCAGGGCGCCTCGCCCCGAGATTCCACCGAGATAACGCATGATCGTCTCACTTCACGGTTCATAGGTGTGACTAGGCCTGCTTATCCTTCTCCAGGGCAGCTGTAAGTTCGATCGGATCCACGAGGATGATCTGCGAGGAACCGCGTGAAAATTCGATGGCCGGGATCTGCAGCATCGTGGCGGTCCGGCGAAAAGCCCGGAACGACACGCCCACGATCTCTTCTTCGTCGGTGACGACCCGATAGGTTCCGGCCGGCTGAGGATCCGACAGCGCGCTCAACCTGAAGGGATGGCTGAACGTGATCTCCGTTTCGGTGGTCCGGTCCGTCATGATCCGCACCTGCCATTCCCTGCCAATGCTAACAGAGCCGCCTGCTCGGCTCTCTTCCGGACGCCGCGGTTATTTCAGGTTGCCGAAATGGTTCGTTTGCGTGACGCTGGCGCGGATCTGGAGTTCTTCGATGGCGCGCTCGTGGCCATCGGCGCCGCGCACCCGATATTGCCGCTGTCCGTTCTCGCTCGCCGGAAGCACCCGTATGATCTCGTATTTCCCGACGCCGGTTCTGTCGAAGAAGCCAAAAGCCAAGCTGATGACATCGCCTGCCTTATAATCGGTTGTCATGACATGTGTCCTCGATGCCCGATCCATTGCGCGCCTTCTCATTCGACGAAGCCAGATGGCCGATGAAGGCCGCCCCATCGTGGCGATGGCCCATGATCAGGAGATCCACGATGTCTCCGTCGTCCCGGATCAGGTGGATCGGAAAGGCGAACTGGAGCGGGTCCGTCCGGCTCAGGTTCGCGACAAGATGCCCGGAACACATGTCCCTGGCATTCAGTGACGTTCTGAAGCTGAATGATGCCGGCTGGCGCGTGCCGTTGCGCCAGATGATCTGGCCATTGCCTTGCAAGACGAAAATCCAGTGCCGACCGGCGCCACAATGACACCGCGACCCGCTCTCGGTTCAGTGCGAAGGGAGGCGACAATCCACTACGCGCTTCTTTCAGTCGCTAAGCAAGTTCTAAGGCCGCGTCATCTTCGCACATACATCGTTCCAGCCCCTCTGCCGATTGTCTTAACCCTGATTTGCTTGATGATTTCAATTATTCCGGCCTGGCCGAAGGCATGACATATGACGACGTCGATGCTTACTTTGAGCCAGGCGCAGGCGGAACCTTTTTCCAGCCTGCGTAGCCGATTTCTCGCGCGAGCCCGTGCCCGGAAGACTTCCTAGCGTTCCATGGCGCCCATCAGCGCAGCGATCCTGATCGTCGCGAAATTGCAGAACGTGTCGGAGACCGCGTAGGGCAGGATGATGTGGTCGTTATGGCGTATCGCGCCGCAGGTATAGACGACATTGGGAACATAGCCTTCACGCTCGGACGGTTCTGGCCGGACGAGCGGCTCGCGGGTCCGCGCGAGGACCCTCGACGGATCCTGCTTGTCGAGAAGAACCGCTCCGATCGCGTATTTCCGAATGGGCCCGACGCCGTGGGTCAACAGCAGCCAGCCTTCGTCAAGCTCGATCGGGGAGCCGCAGGTGCCGATCTGAACGAACTCCCATGCAAATTGGGGCCTCAGGATCACGACCCCACCGTTCCAGGTGAAGAGGTCATCGGAATAGATGAGATAGAGGTTCTCATTGTCCTGCCGCGCGATCATGGCGTAGCGCCCACCGATCTTGCGAGGGAACAGCGCCATGCCCTTGTTCGCGGCCGCGGTGCCCCGCAGCGGCGACATCCGAAACGACAGGAAATCGCTGGTCTCGATCAGTTCGGACCGGATCGCCCGGCCGTCATAGGCCGTGTAGGTCGCCCGAAACACCGTCCTCCCATCTTCGTCAAACGCGACGAAACGTGCGTCCTCGATGCCATTCGATTGAGATGCGGTAATGGGGAAGATCACCCGCTCGCTGATGTCGCCATCGGGCGAAAATGCGACCTCGACATCGTCGCCGTCGAGGCGCGCCATGCGGTTGCGCAAGGTGGCGATCGAAGCCAGCCGCGATGTCGGATCGACACTGATGCTGCAGTCATTCGCAATCGAGCCCGAGCGGAAAGTCAGGGACGAGATATGGCCCTCGCCAACCGCGCGAACGCTCAGGATGAAGCGGCGCCCGCCTGGAGGAGCGCCGGACTGGTCAGGGTGCGAAACGATGCTCGGGTTGAAGAGCGCCGCTGCTTCGAATGAATTCTCCTGGAGAAAGTAGGCTCCGACCAGCTGACGCTGAATCCTGGTGAAGTCGCAATGCGTTGCGAATGCCTCCTCCATCTCATCGGCGCGCTCCTCGAATTTCTCCAGCAGGTTGCGGTGTCGGCCCTTGAAGTTCTCCAAGACGTCGGAGAGCAGGCTCTCGGCCGTATCGGCATCCAGCGCCAGGACCCGGTCGACGATATGATTCGCCCGCGTCTTGTCGATTGGGCTGAGGTCCCTGGGCTCGACCGCGGGGCCGAACCGGCGCACGACCACCCTGGAAGGATCGGGGCGCAAATACAGGGCCTGGCGGTTCAGGAAAGCGGGCTGGGACAAGGCGACCCCAGTCTGTTCGTGCGCGCTGGCGGAAGGATCAGGCATGGAGGACCCGAAGCGGCGCCAGTTTCGGGCGGTCCCCGCTGATGCGGGCCTGCTGGCGAATCTCGGCGAGGCTGAGAAGATAGGATACCACGGATTCGCCCCCGCGGTTCTCGTTTGCGCGGTCGCGGTGCAGGCCGTCCCGGCAGGCGCCGGTATCAAGATCGACCAGCGGCACCGAGAGGTCGTTATGGCCGAGGAACCAGGCGAAGGCACGTGCGGCCTCGGTCCGCCAATGCGGATCGCCATCGGCCCGACAGGCTGCGAGGCAGGCTGAGATTGTCGCCGTGGCCTCCAGCGGCTGCTGATCAAAGGACCTCGGTGCACGGCGCTTGTCGCCGAAACTGTCGGAGCCGACAGGCCTGAACAAACCCGCGGGCGTCGTCTGCAGATCCGCGAGCCAGCGCAGCGACCGCAACCCGGCCTCGAGATAGGCTGGGACCTTCATGGAGGTACCGGTTGCGATCAGGGCCTGAGGCAGGCGCGCGTTGTCATAGGAAAGCCCGTCCTCGAACCACACCCAGTTCGGTGTCTCGACCGCCGAGAGCAGGGCGAGCAGGCGATCGGCCAGCAGCGGGCGCAGCCAGATGGCAGTCGGCGGCGCCCCGGCGACGGCGCAATAGGCGTCGAGGCCGAGCAGGGTGAAGCTCCAGGCGCGGGGCGAGGTGAAGCTCTCGACGATGGGCAGGGCTTGTGCGAACAGGGCGGCTGCCCATTGCCGGCGCGACGGGCTGACATCGCTGCGCGCGCATTCGCCCAGCGCCCAGAGCGTCCGGCCATGACTGTCCTCGGAACCCGTATCTTCCAGCCAGCGCCGGTCGAAGCTCATGAAATTGCGGAAGCGTCGCGTGTCGGGATTCCAGGCGTGCTGGACGAAGGATGCGTAACGCGCCGTCAGCGCGTCCGTAAGCTGCCGTTCGCCGGTGCTGCTCAAGGTGCAGGCGAGGAGGAGCGCGCGGGCATTGTCATCCACGCAGTAGCCATGCGCGCGATCCGGCACGGAATGGACGGCATGCTGGAACAATCCGGTATCGTCGCACATGGACAGGAGATGTCCTGTCTGCATCTCCGGAGGCGCAGGAATCTGCGGCGAGGGCGTTGTCATGATGGGGCTGGCGACGACGCTCAGCACCCGGCCCCGACGCGCCGTCTCAAACGCGGCGAGATAGCGCTTGGCCGTTCGTTCCCATGTCATCGAACGGCTACTGGCATAGGCACGCAGCCGCATTGCCTGGCGCCTGTCGACATCGGTCAGCAGTCCCGCGATCTCGTCGCCGATGGCAACCGCATCGCCGAAGGGCACCAGAATGCCGCGCCCATCAGCGAGCAGTTCCTGTGCGTGCCAGTAGGGCGTCGAGACGACGGCTTTCCCGAGGCCGAAACTGTAGGCCAGCGTGCCCGATGTCATTTGCGCCTCGTTGAGATAGGGCGTGACATAGACATCGCACATCGAGATGAAGCCCAGTAGCGTCGCCTGATCGACGAACTGGTCGAGGAAGACCACATGATCCTCGACGCCGAGTTCGCGCACGCGGCTCATCAGGCTGGCGCGATAAGCCTCGCCCTGGTCGCGGACGAGATTGGGATGCGTTGCACCCAGAACCACATAGACCGCATCGGGGCGACGCCGCAGGATCGCCGGCATCGCGTCGATCATCACCTCGATGCCCTTGTTGGGCGACAGCAGACCGAAGGTCAGGATGACGGAGCGGCCGCTGAACCCGAGCCTGGTCTTGGCGTCGTCAGGTGCGAGAAAGGCGACGTCGGGAATGCCGTGCGCGATCACCTCGATCTTGTCGGCAGGGAGTCTGTAGACGGTCCGCAGCAGGTCACGGCCCTTCTCGGCCATGACGACGATGCGCGTCGAGGCGTCGACAATCTGTTCCATGACATCGCGCTGCACCGGCGTCGGCTCGGACAGGACGGTGTGGAGTGTGGTGGCCACCGGCGTCTTCAGCCGCGACAGCAGCGCCATGATGTGGCCGCCGGCCTCTCCGCCGAAGATGCCGAACTCATGCTGGAGCGAGACGATGTCGAACCGACCATCATTCAGGAAGTCGGCGGCCCCTGCATAATCCTCCAACCGGTCGTCGCCGACCTGATAGTGGACGGAGCGTGGATAGTCGTAAGCATGACCATGGTCGTTCATGGCCACGATCGAGGTTTCGAGATCCGAGCCCGACAAGGCGACCGCCTGTTGCAAATCCGTCGTGAAGGTCGCGATTCCGCAGCGACGCGGAAGCGAGTTGCCGATGAAGGCAATGCGGTGGAGCGGGCTCATGGTCGGGCCTCCGTGAAGGGGTTGGACGGACCCGCCAGCGTCGGGAGCGGCAGGGGCGGCTGAGGCGGCTGGGAAACGGCGTCGCCTGGCGCATTCGCATCATGCGCAGAGACGGCATGCAAAAGGTCGGGGCAGGGGCTTGTCGCGTCATAGGCCACCAGACAGGTCAGGCCTTCGCCCCCCGCCTCGATGCGCATGCTGTCGGCCTCGATGAAGCAGCCCTCGCCGGCGACTGCTTGGAACGCCCCGAGCCTGGCGGTGCCAGCGATGATGACCAGCCAGGTCTCTCTGCTTGCACTGAGGTTCCAGACCGATCCCGAAGCCAGATCAAACCGCTCGAGGACGAAATACGGGCTCGCGACGAGCAGGGTCCTGCAATCGCCAAGATACCGCACTGGGGCTTGCCCTGCGGCGGGCGCGGCCAGGGCCGCTGCAACGCCGTGCTCGATGTGAAGTTCGCGTTGGCGGCCATGGTCGAACAGGCGGAAGGTCGTGTCGCTTCGCTGCTGGATTTCCGCGAGGACAAGCCCGGGGCCTATCGCGTGGATCGTTCCGGCCGGCACGAAGATGACGTCGCCCTTGCAGGCCTTGCGCCACTGCACGAGGTCGGTGATGGAGCCATCCTCGATGGCGGCCCGCAGTTCTGCGGGCGTATGGGCCGATTTCAGCCCGACGCCGATCGTGGCATCCGGTGTCGCGGAGAGAATATACCAGGCTTCGGTTTTGCCGTGAGGGAGCCCCATAGCTTGCGCGAAAGCGTCGTCCGGATGCACCTGGATCGACAATGCCTCGCGCGTGAACAACAACTTGAGCAGCAGGGCGGGCTCGGCCGCGTGAATGTCGCGGCGTTGAAACCAGAGTTCACCGATGGCGACGCCGTCATGCGCGACCTCGCTCCAGGGCAGGAGATCGGTCGACCCCCAGGGTTTGGGCATCGCATGTACGCAGGCCTGTTCGAGCGCCATATCGGTCTCCTGGTGCGCATCGCCAGTGATCGAGCGACGGCTGTCGATCGATGCGGCAATGGTCGGCGACGGCTTTCAATGGCGCCTGGCGAGGGACAAAAGGCCCGCCGCAGGCAGCATCATGCGCTCGTTGGGCGCATCGAACAGGCCAGATACCGCTCCAACGCTGGAGCAGGACCGCGGCCCGGATAGCTGGATGATCGCGCGTCGCGCGGTCCTCGATGGATCAGGTGCTCCGCTTCATGGGAGGACCTGCGCGCCAGGGCTGAGACCGGCTAGCACGGCTCGGTTCTTAGCAAGGGTGCCGTGCAGACGGATCTCATCATCCATTGCGCGTCGCCTCGAAAGGCACATGCCCTCATTCGGCAGAGTTGCACGACTGACGCCATGCCGGAACACGCGGCCCGCAGCATAAAGTCTGGCCGCACACGATCGTTCCCGGCCTTGTCCTTGAGCTGGCCCCAAGCAGCCGGCGCACACCAGGGAGTGTCGCCGACAAAATAATGGCGCTTCCTGACATGAGAACAATTCACTACGGACGAGATTTAACCTAAATTATGAGGTGAATTTTAAAAGTATCGAGAAAGTCGATCGCGCCGCTATATAGCGTGAATAACTCAGGAAAGATCCATAATTATTTTTTGGATAATACCGACGTTCAGGATGAGATCAAATATTGAGAGATTGGATCGAGGTTTTCCAGCGTGCCGCCTTGGTTGGCATGGCGGCACCCCTTCGAGACCGGAAGCGGGAAAGTTCTGATGGATCGGCAAGACGCAGCAGAGCCCGCGCAGTCCGACTTGCCTATGGCCTTAGGGCGACGGCGAGGTCCGGCCGATCCGTCGTGAAGGCGCTCACGCCCGCGGCGAAGGCCTGCTTGATCTCCGCCTCCTCATGCACGGCAAAGAGACCGTAGCGGATCGCCTCACGCCGGCAGATCTCCGCATCGGTGTCCTGGGCTTGCGAGATGCGCACCGCAATCTCCGGAACGCCCGCCATGCGCGCCTTTCGGCACAAGGCACCGAGATCTCGCGTCGGCGCGGCGAGCGTCTTCTCGGCGATCAGCCAGATCAATGGCGTGGCTGGCGCCAAGCTGGACAGTTCTTCCAGCGTCGCGAGATCGAACGCGGTGAAGGTCGTCCGGTCGAGCAGGCGCGTTTCCGTGAGCACTTCGACGATCTGGGCCTCGATCCCGGGATAGCGGCTGCCGTCGTGCCGGTTCTTCAGCTCGATGCGCAGCTTGATGCCGCTCGGCTCGAGAACGTCGAGCACTTCGTCAAGGCTCGGAATGGTCTCGTCGCTTGTGCGCAGCAGCGCCACCTCCCGGAGGTCGGCCCAGTCCTTGTCCGCGATCGCTCCGGTGCCGGCAGAGGTTCGGCCGAGCAGCGGATCGTGATGGACGAGCAGCACGCCGTCGCGACTGCGATGGATGTCGAACTCGATGAAGTCGACAGCCATCGCGGCGGAGTTGCGGAAGGCGAGGCGGCTGTTCTCGGGCCAGAGTCTGGCTCCGCCGCGATGAGAGGCGATCTCTGTCATGTCACCGTCACAGTCCAAGAGGTTTTCTGCGTTGCAAGATAAATTGCGATATCAAGAGTCAGCAATTTATCTTGCATAGCTCCGAAGGGCTTGTCTACCTTGGGCGGCATTGGGAGGGTTGCATGAGCCTGACGGAGATTATCGCGGCGCACCGGGACGAACTGACCGAAGCCGATCGGCGGCTGATCGAGGTTCTCCTGGCTGACCGGACAGCGGGCAGCTTTCTGCCGGCGCACAAGGTCGCAGGGCAGGCCGGCGTGCATCCCTCGACTGCGGGCCGGCTCGCACGCAAGCTCGGCTTTGCCACCTATCGCGACATGCGCGGCGCCTTGCAGGACGCGGTCGTCGCCGATCTCGACGCGTCGGTTCGCGTCCGGCGCCGGCTCAGCCGCGTCCGCGGCGATTCCCTCCTGGGCTCTGTCGTCGATGGTGAAATCCGTGCCCTGAACGCGGTGGCTGCGCAGATTTCGGATGCCGATATCATTGCCGCCGCCGGTCTGCTGCGCGACGCCGGGCGGATCCTGGTGGTCGGCGAGGGGCATGCGAGCAGCCTGGCGGACCTGTTCGTGCGCCGTCTCGTCAGGTCCGGCTACAGGGCGGCAGTGGTCGCCCATGCCGACTGGCAGGCGGCTGACCAATTGCTCGGCCTCGCCGCCGGCGATGTCGTCGTCGCCCTGGTCTTTCGCCACGAGAGCCCGGCGGCCGCGCGGATCATCGCCTATGCGCAAGGCATCAATGCCGGAACGCTCTTGATCACGGACCGGCGCACGGGTGTGCCGGATTGCGACGCGCAACTCGTTGCCGACCGTGGCGAGCAGGGCGAATTCCATTCGCTCACCGTCCCGATGGCGATCTGCAATACCCTGATCCTGGAACTGTCGCGCACCGACCGCGGTCGCTCGCTGAAGACGCTGGCAAAGGTCGAGACGCTGCAACGGATGTTTCGCGGCAAGCCGGGATAGCGGCTGCGGTGTCGCGCGTGATCGGACCACTGAACAAGGACCCCGGTAGCGGGGCGCCCCAAGGGAGGATGCAATGGCAAGAGCGATGAAACGCAATGCAGGGCTTTGGGCGGTGCTTGGCGCGGGGCTGGCTGCATCCATGCAAACCGGCGCGTCGGCAGCGGAGCGGCCGGCCCTCACGGTGGCTGTGAACGAACTTGCGCGCTCGCTCGACCCCGGCGAGAACACCGGCAATGTCGACGTCCGGGTCTATTACTCGATCTTCGATACGTTGATCCGGCGCGATTTCGCGCATCCGACGGCGGACGGCGGTGCGAAACTGGTTCCTGGGCTGGCGGAAAGCTGGTCCTGGAGCACGCCGACCACCTTCGACATGAAGCTGCGCCGCGGCGTCGTGTGCCATGATGGCAGCCCGTTCAACGCTAATGACGTGCTGGCGACGTTTTCTGCCGATCGGCTTTGGGGGGCGAAGTCCTATTATCCCGATGGCCGCGTCTATTTCGGCAATTTCACCAATGTCGAGAAGCTCGACGAGTTTACGATCCGGATCACGACGGCCCAGCACGACCCGATCATCGAGCACCGCCTGTCGAGCTACATGTCCTTCGTCATTTGCGACGAGGCCTGGAACAAGTTCAGGACGGAGGGTGTCGAAGCGAAGACCTGGATGGATCAGGCGGCCAAAGCGCTGCGCTGGAAGCCCGTCGGCACAGGCCCCTATAGCTTCGTCGACTACCAGAAGAACGACCGCATCACGCTTGCCGCGTTCGATCGCTATTTCGAGGGCGCTCCCGCCGCGAAATCCATCACCTTCCGCTCGGTTCCGGAGGTCGCAGCCCGTGTCGCCGGTCTCGTCGCGGGTGATTTCGATATCGCCGTCGAGATCCCGCCGGACCAGTGGGACGGCCTCAAGCGCTACAAGGATGTCACGCTGAAGACGGAGCCGCTGGAGAACAGCCATGTGCTCCAGTTCAACACCAACGACCCGGTGCTCTCCGACAAGAAGCTGCGCCACGCGATGAGCCTGGCGATCGACCGCAAGGGGCTGATCGACGCTCTCTGGAAGGGCCAGACTTATGCGCCCAACGGCCACCAGCTGCCGAGCTTCGGGCCGATCTATGTGAAGGAGAACAAGGGCTATTCCTACGATCCCGTGCTCGCCAGGAAGCTCCTTGCCGAGAGCTCCTACAAGGGCCAGGAGATCTCCTACAGGCTGATCCCGAACTACTACCTCTATAATGTCGAGGCGGCGCAGGTCATCCAGGAGATGTGGCGCGCAGTCGGCATCAATGCGCGCATCGATTTCGTCGACAGCTTCAAGGATGTCCGCAAGCCCGGTGCCCAGGTCTTCGCCTGGTCGAACACCTATCGCGTGCCTGATCCGGCAGGCGCGATCCTGACCCTGTGGGGCCCCGACACCGACAACCAGAACACCTGGAAATATTACGGCGCGAGCGCTGCATTCAACGAGGCCGCCAGGGAGCTGCTCGCCGAGACCGAAGAGACCAAGCGCAAGGCGCAGTTCGCGAAGCTGCTCGTTGCCTTCGAGGACGATATGCCGATGACGATGCTCTACAACCCCGTCACCGGCTACGCGCTGAAGAAGGGCATCAACTGGACGCCCTATAGCCAGTACTACATGGACTTCCGCCCCTCGAACCTGTCGATCGGCGCGAAGTGACGGACACGGACCGCATCACGGAAACCGGCGAGGGGAGCGACACGCTCCTCTCCGTCGAGGATTTGACGGTCGGCTTCCGCACCGCCGCCGGCTATGCCGACATCCTCCATTCCGTCTCGTTCTCGGTCCGTCGCGGCGCCACGACATGCGTCGTCGGCGAGAGCGGCAGCGGCAAGAGCGTCTCCTGCCAGGCCGTGCTCGGCTTGCTGCCGCGGAACGGCCGGCGCGTCGGCGGGCGCATCCTGTTCGAGGGGCGCGATCTCGCCCTGGCGAGCGAAAGCGAGCTGGAGACGATCCGTGGACGCGGCATCGGCATGGTATTCCAGGACCCGCTCGGCTCGCTCAATCCGCTGCACACCGTCGGCACGCAACTGCGCGAGACCCTGCGGCTGCACAGCTCGCTCTCCGAGCCGCAGCGCCAGGCGCGCGAGCTCGAGCTGCTGCGGATGGTCGGAATTCCCGAGCCCGCACAAAGATTGGCATCCTATGTCCACCAGTTCTCCGGCGGCATGGCGCAGCGCGTGATGATCGCGATGGCGCTGGCCTGCGAGCCGCGTCTGCTGATCGCCGACGAGCCGACGACGGCACTCGACGTGACGATCCAGGCGCAGATCCTCGACCTGCTCAACCGGCTGAAGGCCGAGCTGGGCATGGCGATCCTGTTCGTTACCCATGATCTCGGGGTTGTCGCCGAGATGGCCGACGATGTCGTCGTGATGCGCCATGGCCGCGTGGTCGAGGCCGGCCCGGCCGAGCGCATCCTGCAGGCGCCGGAAGCGCAATACACGCGCGAGCTTCTGGCCGCGATGCCGCGCCTCGATGTCTCCGCGCCGGTCTATCGCGAGCGGGTCGCCTCATGAGTGAACGGTCGGAACCGCTGCTGCGGGTCTCGAAGCTGCGTCGCCATTTCGGCGGCGGACGCTCCTTCTTCCGGTCGCAGCAGACGATCCGCGCCGTCGAAGATGTCTCGCTCATGCTGCGGGTCGGCGAGACGCTCGGCCTTGTCGGGGAATCCGGTTGTGGCAAGTCCACGACCGGCCGGATGATCGTCGGGCTCGAGCGCCCGAGCGGCGGCGAGATCGTCTTCAAGGGGCGCGACCTTGCCGGTTTGAGCCCGGGCGTCTGGCAGCGGCAGCGCCGCGACATCCAGATGATCTTCCAGAATCCGCAATCGGCGCTCGATCCGCGGCTGAGCATCGGCCGGCAGATCCGCGAGCCGCTCGACCTGCACGAGATCGGAGATCGGGCCGGTCGGGATGCCGAGGTCGCGCGCCTGATGCGGGCGGTGGCCCTCCCGCCGGAAACGGCCGGACACTTTCCCCATCAGATCAGTGGCGGCCAGGCGCAGCGCGTCGTCATCGCCCGCGCGCTGGCCATGAAACCCAGCCTGATCGTCTGTGATGAACCGGTCTCGGCGCTCGATGTCTCCGTTCAATCGAAGGTGACCGAACTCCTGCAGGAGCTGCAGGAGCGGTTCGATATCGCCTATCTCTTCATCTCCCACGATTTGCGCGTAGTGAAGCAGCTCTCGCACCGCATCGCCGTGATGTATCTCGGCCAGATCGTCGAGGAGGGGCCGACGGATCCGGTCTACCGGCAGCCGCTGCACCCCTACACCATGGCGCTTCTGGCCGCGATTCCCGATCTCTCCGCGCCCAGGCGCACGCGATCGGCCCGGCTTATGGGCGATCCGCCGTCGCCTGCCAATCCGCCCCCGGGCTGTCATTTCCACACCCGCTGCCCCTATGCCCGCCCGCGTTGCTCCGTCGAGATGCCGGTGCTGCGGGAAGTCGAGGGTGGCCGCAGCGTCCGCTGCCATTTCTCCGAAGAACTGAGGGCAGAATCGTGAACCGGCCGCTTGTCATTGCCCATCGCGGCCACTCCGCCGGCTACCCGGAGAATACGCTGGAGGCCTATCGGGCGGCGATCGCCGCCGGGGCCGATCTCGTCGAGACCGATGCGCGCCTGACGGCGGACGGCGTCGTCATCGCCGCGCATGATCCAGATCTGGCGCGGCTGGCAGGCAGCACGGCGGCCATCGCGACAACCACCTACGCGGAGCTGGCGACGATCGCGCGCTCGAGCGGCATCCGGCTCGCGACCCTGGCCGAGGCGCTCGCAGCGATCTGCCCGCATCGACAGGCCCTGATCGACGTCAAGACGCAGGATCTGACGATCATCGACGCGGTGATCGCGGTGATCGATGGGGCAGGGCTGCGCGATCGGGTATGGATCGGTGTGCGCGACGTCCTGCAGGTCGCCCACGCCCGGCTCCAGATGCCGGGCGTCCAGGTGCTCGCCTTCCTTCCCGATAAGGCAAACCCGGACCATTTCGCGGCAGCCGGAGCGAGCGCCTTCCGGATCTGGGAAGGCGGTCTCGACGGAACGGTCGCGACAGGCCTGCTCGGGCATGTGCCGGTCTGGGTCACGGCGGGAGGGAGCGGAACCGGGCGCCGTGTCGGAGATGTCGATGCCGATGGCCTTGCTGCCATCCTGGAGAAGTCGCCGCAGGCCGTGCTGCTCAACGACCCCGACCTGCTCGTCGGAACACAAAACCGCGTGGCGTCGTGATGCCGGGCCGTCATTTCCTGACCAAGCTGGCGCGCGGCCTCCTGACGGTTTGGCTGATCGTGACCCTGACCTTCGTCGCGCTGAACCTGTCGGGGGACCCGATCGATGCCCTGGTCGGAGACCAGGCCTCGCCCGAACTCATCGCGCATTACCGCGAGAAATTCGGGCTCGATCGACCCCTCTGGCAGCAATACGTCTCCTATCTCGCCGGCATCGCACAGGGCGATTTCGGCCTCTCGCTCTCCGATCAGCGCCCGGCGGTGGAGCTGATCGCAGGTGCGCTCCCCCATACGCTGCGGCTTGGACTGACGGCCTTCGTGCTTGGCCTCATTCTTGGTGTCGGCTTCGGCATCGTCGCGGCGCTGAACCGCAATCGGCCGGTGGACCGGCTGGTGATGAGCTTCGCCGTGCTCGGCTTCAGCCTGCCGAATTTCTTCCTCGGCATCCTGCTGATCCTGCTGTTCTCGCTGCACTGGCGGCTGCTGCCGAGTTCGGGCGACGCGACGGCCCTGCACCTGATCCTGCCTGCTGTGACGCTGGGCACGCATTTTGCGGGTACATTCGCGCGTTTCACCCGCTCGGCGATGCTTGAGGTCCTGAACAAGCAATATGTCGTAGCGGCCCGCGCCAAGGGCGTGCCGAGCATGCGCCGCGTGCTCTGGCATGCCCTGCCCAACGCCGCGATCCCGATCGTCACCATCATCGGGCTCAAGCTCGGCGATCTCGTCGCGGGCTCGATCATCGTCGAGACGGTGTTTGCGGTCCCTGGCGTCGGTCGGCTTCTCGTCAACGCGGTCACGTCGCGCGATTTCGCGCTGGTCCAGGCGATCCTGATCATGGTCTCGGTCACCATGATCCTCGCCAATCTCGCGGTCGACGCGATCTACACCCTGATCGATCCGCGCATGCGCGCTGCACGTTCGGAGAACTGAGATGGCGATGCCATGGTCCTTCCGTCGGGCTGACGACACTCCGGTGCGTGCGGAAGCGCGCTATCCCGTCCTCGTCGTCGTTGCCCTCGTCCTGCTGGCGCTGATCGTTGTCGTCTTTCTCTTCGCGGACTGGCTGGCGCCCTATGACTACCGCGCGCAAGCGCTGCTCAAGCGCCTCAGGCCGCCGGTCTTCCTCGGTGGGACGACGGATCATCTGCTCGGCACCGACGAACTCGGCCGCGATGTCCTGAGCCGCCTGATCTACGCCATCCGCTTCAGCGTGCTTGTCGCACTCGGCGGCACCTTGATCGGCGCCCTGATCGGCACGGCGCTCGGGTTCATCGCGGCGCATTTCCGCGGCTTCGTCGAGGAAGCGATCATGATGCTGGCCGACGTCCAGGCGTCGCTGCCCTTCATGATGATCGCGCTCGCGCTGATCGCCATGTTCGGGGGTGGCTTCCTGCTCTTCATCGCCATCATGGGGTTCTACGGCTGGGAGGTCTTTGCGCGGCTGACGCGGGGCGTCGTCATCGCCGCAAACACGCAAGGCTATGCGACGGCCGTGGTCGCGCTCGGCGCGCCGGCGCGCCATGTCTATCTCCGGCATATCCTCCCCAACATCCTGAGCGTGCTGATCGTTCAGTTCACGCTCAACTTTCCGCAGGTGATCCTGCTCGAAACCTCGCTCAGTTTCCTTGGCCTCGGCATCCGCCCGCCTCTGACCAGCCTTGGCCAGATGCTGGGGGCAGGGCGCGCCTACCTGACCACCGCATGGTGGATCGCGATCCTGCCCGGCATGGCGATCTTCCTGACGACCATGTCGATTTCGATCATCGGCGACTGGGTCCGCGACAGGCTCGACCCGACGCTGCAATCACGCTGAGCGAGCAGGCGCGGCCCCCTGCCATCGTTCGGACTGGTTGCGTCACGGCCAATATTTCGGTTGCACCTGCACAGTGGCCGCCGCCAAATGTGCGGATGCAGCAGGAGGAATCGCCGTGCGTGGCACAGGCAGCTGGCAGGTCGTTGCGCAGGCGGAGGCAGGCACCCCGGCAGGCGAGCCGCCTGACGCCGCCTACGAGGCCCGTTCGCTGTCCGACTGCGGCGATGGACCAGGGCCCGACTGGCCCCATCGCACGGCCAAGCGGCTGATTCAGGAGCCGGCCGATGTCGCGATCACGGCTGCGCTGGCCGAGATCGGCGCGCTTGCCGGTGCCGACCGGGCCTGGATGTTCGAATATGACGCCGCGCTGCTCCGCTTCCGGAACACCCATGAATGGAGCAGGCAGGGCGTTCGCTCCTTCGTCGAGGACCTGCAGAACACGCCGGTGACGATGATTGCCTGGCTGCAGCAGTTCCTGGTCTCGGGCAAGGCCGTGATGATCAATCGGGTTGCCGACTTGCCGCGTCCGGCCCGCCAGCTCCAGGTCGAGATGCTGCGCCAGGGCGACCAGAGCGTGCTTAGCGTCCCGGTCTTCCATGATGGGCAGCTGCGTGCCTGTATCGGTTTCGACGCGACCACCGCAGCCCGGCGCTGGCAGCAGGCGGATATCAGGGCGCTGTTTCAATGCGCGGAGCTTATCGCGCTGGCGCGTTACGGATCGCACCGCAGCGCGCAGGCGCTGGACGGCCCGGCGAAGGCGTTCGCACCGTTGATCCATCTGCGCCGGCAGGGGCAGATCATCGGCGTGGAGCCCCATGCCATTCTCGGCGTCCGCTCGGCGCGCGACTATGCCAAGGTCTGGCTGAAGGACGGCTCGACGGTCCTCGACCTGCGCCCGCTCGCCCTCTGGACCGGGCTGCTGCCTTCGGCCTCCTTCCTGCGCGTGCACCGCACCGCGATCGTCAATCTGCATCATGTCAGCGGGCTCGACCGGCGCGACGGAAATGGCTGGAAGATTGCGCTCGGCCAGCTCGCGGACGCCTGGCCCGTGTCGCGCCCCTACCGGCAGGAATTGCGGCAGCGACTCGGGATTTGAGCGCCGGCCGCTTTGCGTAACGTAACCTCCTGCCGCTTTACCGATTTCTCACGATGAAACCTATCGGCAAGGGCATTCATCGAACCGGCATGTCGGTTGGTCGAATTGAGCTTGCCTCCCGCCCGGCACGCCAACCCGATAGGCGAACCGATCAACCGATTCACGCTTTGCCCATGCCGCTCCGCCGCACCGTCACCGCTCCAACCTCCAGACGCATCCCGGGACGCAAGGCGGCAAGGTTAGCCGTCGTCTCTTTGTTGGCCGTCGTGCTGTCCGCAGGCTGGCAGCGCCAAGCCGCTGCCGAAGATCTGGCCCTGCAGGATGCGGCATCGATGGCCGGCGTCGCGATGTTCCTGAACGCGCGCGCTCCGGGGCTGATCCTCGCCGTCGTCAGGGGCGAGGACAGCGTCATCGCGGGCTATGGCGAAGCCGCGCCGGGCAGCGGCAAGGAGCCCGACCGCCGATCGATCGTCCGCGTCGGTTCGGTTTCAAAGGTCTTCGCGGCCGATGTGCTTGCCGCGATGGCCGCAACCGGGCAGCTCGCCCTCGACGCTCCGCTCAGTCGCTATGCCCCGCCCGGCAAGGCTCCGCTGGATTTCGCCGACCGGCCGATCACGTTGCTCGACCTCGCAACGCATTCGGCTGGACTGCCGCGCGAAATGGCCGATCCAGCGACGCCGGCGGAAGAGAAGAACCCGTTCGCGACCTTCAAGGCATCCTATTACTGGGACTGGATCTCGGGTCATCGCCCGGCCTACCGCCCCGGCACCACCGCGATGTACTCCAATTTCGGCTTCGGCCTGCTCGGCGACGCGCTCGGCAGGGCCGGTGGCAAGCCGTTTGCCGAACTGGTGCGCGAGCGCATCACCGCGCCGCTCGCCATGGCGGACACGGGCTTGCGTCTCTCGGAGGCTCAGAAGCCCCGACTGATGACCGGGCTCGATCCGTTCGGCAAGCCCGATCCGAACTGGGAGGCAAGTGAGGTGATGCAGGCCAGCGCCGGCATCTACACCACCGCCGAGGACATGGTGAAATGGATGCGCTGGCATCTGGCCGATGACGCGGCCGGGCGCCCGGCGCGGACACTCGCGCATGCGCTCTGGCGGCCCCATGACGGACTTGCGCGCCTCGTTGGCGTCGAGGCCACGGATTCCGACGGGATGGGATTGGGCTGGATCGTCAGCCCGGCGCGCGAACGCGTGCCGCTGCTGCTCGGCAAGAGCGGCGGCATCGGCGGCTTCATGAGCTATGTCGTGCTCTCGCCCAACCGCAAGCTCGGCATCTTCGTCGTCGCCAGCCGCGTCGACTTCGCCATGTTCGGAGGGATACGGCAGGCGGTCCGGGATCTCGCTGCCGAACTCGTGCCCGCGGCAGAAGGGCGCTGAGCGTTGCGGACGGCAGGGGCATGACGGCGGCGCGGCCGAGCCTGGCCTTTGAAATCAGCCGGCGTCCTGACCGGACGCCGATTGCAAGCTTGCGCGGATATCACGGCGCGGCATTGTCGCAGAAGCGGGCTGCGCTGCGCTCGTCCACGGCCATCGCCGGAGCCCTGGCCGGGGGCGTCATGCTCGGCGCCATCCTGATCGGCGCATCTCCGGCCGCAGCCCAGTCGCTGGGCGGCGGCGGCGCGGGCGGCCGCCATGGCGTCAGCAAGCCTGTCGCTGGCGGAGCGGGCGCCGGCTCGGGATTGTTCGCGGGCGGGGGAGGCGGCGGCGGCGGCGGCCGGCACGGCGACAAGCGCAGCGGTACTGCCAACGGCGGCCTGGGCGGAGCCGGGGGTAGCGGCGCGCATGCCAAAGGCGGCGGCGATGGCGGCGGTGCCGGTGCCATCGGCTTCGACGGCAGGAGTGGTTCCGGCCCGCTACCGGGCGGCCAAGCGATCACGGGCGGTGCCGGTGAGGCAGGCGCGGTTGGCGGAGACGGCAGCGACGGCCAGCCCTTCGGTGGCATCTGGGGGCATGACAGCGGCAGCGGCGGCGGCGGTGGCGGCGGTGGTACCGGCGCGATCCTGAGTGATCCGAGCGCGAGTTTCGTCACCGCGCCGATTCTCGGTGGCAGCGGTGGCGCGGGCGCGAGAGGCGGCAAGGCCGGCACCGGTGCCGTCGGCCTGGTTGGACCGATCCCAGGGGCAGGCTATGGCGGTGCGGGCGGCGGTGGCGGCGGTGGCGGCGGCGGCGGGGTCGGGCTGGTGCTGCTGCAGTCCGGAGAAGTCCTCGTCAGGTCGGTGATTTCGGGCGGCAATGGCGGCGCAGGCGGTGCCGGCGGTACGGGCGGGGACGGCGCGGGAGGTGTGCTCGGCCAGAACTGCCCTCCGGGCCTGCCCTGTTTCCTCTGGGGAGACGATGGCGGGGACGGGTATTATGGCGGCAGCGGCGGCAATGGCGGCGATGGCGCAGCCGGGCTCTATGCCTCCGGCTCCGGCCCGATCATCGTCCAGAACCAGTCGGTCATTCGCGGCGGTGACGGCGGTGCCGGGGGCATCGGCGGAACGGGGGGCGGGGGCAAGAACGGCGGCGACGGAGGCCATGGCGGCAGCGCCGGCAATGGCGGTGACGGTCTCGTCCTCGCCGCCGGCGGAAGCCTGGAGGTTCAGGCCGGAGGACTCGTTGCCGGCGGCAAGGGCGGCGCTGGAGGGGCGGCCGGCGCGGCAGGATATGGGTCGTACAATATCGATCCCGGCCATGATGGCACTGCGGGCCAGAACGGGCGCGGCGGGCGTGCTGTGTCGGGCGGCGGCGGCGTTCGGATCGTCACGGCCGGGCAGATCGAAGGCGGGCTCAATCCCGACGGGTCGCGTGCCGATGCCATCAATCTGAGCGGCGGCGGCAATACGCTGGAATTGCAGGCGGGCTATCGCATCCTCGGCACTGTCGTCCTGACCCGCGACGACAGCAATCCAAACACGCTCGTCCTCGGAGGCTGGCAGAATGCCGGTTTCGACTTCGGCGCATTGGGCAATGCCAGCCAGGCCTTCGGCACCTTTGCGAAGGACGGCCCGGGCACCTGGACCGTGACGGGCGCGGCGAGCTTCAGCACGATCAGCGTCAGGAATGGCGGGCTCGTCCTGTCCGGTGCGGCGGAATTCTCCAGCACGACGGCGGTCATCGCGCCTGATGCGGGCTCCCATGCTGCCGTCACGATCTCCGGTTCCGCGGCCAAATGGAACAATGCTGTCCCCATGGTCGTGGGCGACAGGGGGGATGCGTCGCTGACCATCACGAATGGCGGTACCCTGACCAGCCTGTTCACGCTCTTCCAGCCCCAGCTCGGGATCGCCACGATCATCGGCAAGGAGGCCGGCTCTCGCGGCACGGTCCTCATTTCCGGGCCAGGGTCGCACTGGAGCAATTATTCGGCGCTGTACCTCGGGATCGACGGCTCAGGTCATATGACGATCGCCAATGGCGGGAGCCTCGACAGCTATGGCGAGACGATCATCGGCGGCAAGCCCGGCGCGCCCGGCTCCGATGCCGTCGTCACGGGTGCAGGCTCGCGCTGGACCGTGCATCGCGGCCCCGGCTACCTCGAGCGCGCCGAACTTGGCGTCGGCAGCACGAGTTCGCTGCTCATCTCCGATGGTGGTCGGGTCCAGAGCGACACGGTGGCGGTCGCCGGCAGCCTCGTCGTCACAGGTGCCGGTTCCGTGCTGACCACGGTCAATTCGGATGCCCTCTATCATGGCGTCGAGGCCTTCACCCTGTCGGGGCTCGGCGGCGCAGCCGCAACCGCGACGGTCTCGGATGGCGGGCTGATCGATACCGGCAAATATGTCATCGCCTTGAAGGATTACGGCCCCAGCTCCTTGAACATCGGTGCTGGTGCCGGGGCTCCGGCAGCCGCTCCCGGATTCCTGAAAACCGGTGGCGTGCAAATCTCGACAGCCGGTGCGCTCGTCTTCAACCACACGGCGTCGGATTATCGCTTCGATGCGGCGCTCTCCAGCGCCAGCGCGGGCGCGGGGACGATCCGGCTGCTCTCGGGCACGACGATCCTGACGGGCGACAGTTCGGGTTTCTCGGGCGCTGTGACGGTGGCGAGCAGCACGCTCAGGATGGCGGGCTCGGCGCGTCTCGGCGGCGCCATCGCGCTCAATGCTGGCGGCCGTGTCGAAGGCGAGGGCAGCCTGGGTGCGATCACGATCGGCAATGGCGGCACCCTGGCGCCCTCCGGCCCGACCTCGCTGACCGTCAACGGCAACCTCACGGGGAATGCAGGCGGCACCATCAGGCCATCGGATGCCGCCCCGCTCATCGTCAACGGCACGCTGACACTCAACGCCGGCAGCAACTACGATTACCAACTGCGCAGCGCCGACGCCCCCCCGATCGACTCCGCCACGACACAGGTCAATGGAAACCTCGCCCTCAATGGCGGGATACTGAACATCGGCGCCGGTTCTCAGCCCATGATCGGCTTCCATCGTGTCTTCACCTATACCGGTGCCCTCTCCGGCGGCGGCCTCGGCATCGGGAGCACGCCGGCGACCAGCCCGTTCGCCTATGACTACAGAATCGACATCTCGCAGGCGGGCAAGGTCGACCTGCTCGTCCAGCAGAACGGCCTCAACATCCTGCAACTCTGGGGCACGACATCGGCGGGCGGCGCATCCGGCACCTGGAATGCCGGAAGCCAGAACTGGTTCGACTATGCCGGCGCCACTCCGACGCAATGGGGGAGCGGCTACGGTGTCTTCCGCGGTCCGGGCGGCACCGTTACCGTTGACGGCCAGCAGAACCTCGTCGGGCTGCAATTCGCGGGCGGCAGCTACACGCTGGTCGACGGGGCCGGAGGCAGCCTGAACCTGCGCGGCTACAATAACGGCAGCTTCGTCATCACGACGCCGGAGATCCGCGTCCTCGACGGCGAGACCGCAACGGTCGCCCTGACGATTACTGGCTCTGACGGTCTCGCCAAGACCGGCGACGGCACGCTGATCCTGTCTGGAGCCAATACCTATACCGGCGGCACGGAGATCGGGGGCGGCACGCTTCAGATCGCCGATGACGGCAATCTTGGCGGTGCGGGCGGCCTCACCTTCGACAATGGCGCGCTCCATACGACCGCGAGTTTCACCTCCGGCCGCAGCATCGCCTTGCGCGACACCGGCGCCCTCGACACCGATACTGGCACGACGCTGCGGCTCACCGGGGGGCTCGGCGGCGCGGGCGGGCTGATCAAATGGGGCACCGGTACGCTCGCGCTTTCAGGCAGCAACAGCTGGTCCGGCGGCACGCTCATCACGGCCGGAACGCTGATCGCAGAGAGCGCCGGAGCCCTGCCAGGGATGACCGGCTACGTCCTGACCGGCGGCAGGCTCGATCTCAACAGCTATCATCTGGCGATGAGCCAACTCGCCGGCACAGGCGGCGAGATTGCGCTCGGCACGGCTACGCTGACCGTCGACCAGGCCGAGGACAGTGCCTTCGCCGGCAGCATCACCGGCGCCGGACGGGTCGCGAAGGCAGGTGCGGGCACGCTGTTGCTGACGGGGACGAGCAGCTATTCCGGGGGCACGGCGATCCGCGGCGGCACTTTGGCCATCATCGCCGACGCCAATCTCGGCAATGCATCCTCCAGCCTTGCATTGAGCGGGGGAGGCCGGCTGGCGACGCTCGCCGACATCACCAGCAGCCGCGCGGTCACGCTCACCGGCTCGGGCACGATCGAGACCATCGCGGGCACAACCTTGGCCCTCGGTGGGGCAGTCAGCGGCACTGGCAGCCTGGTGAAGGACGGCTGGGGCACGCTCGCACTGACAGGAAGCGCCAGCCATGGCGGCGGCACGACGATTGCGGCCGGCATGCTGCAGATCGGCAATGGCGGGACCTCCGGCGAACTCGCCGGCGATGTCGTCAACAACGCCCTTCTGAGCTTCAACCGCACGAACGACTACGTCTTCGTCGGCGCCATCTCGGGCAGCGGCAGCGTCGTCCAGTCCGGCAGCGGCACGACGATCCTGACCGGCAATAACAGCTATTCCGGCGGCACGGTGATCAGGGCTGGTGTGCTCGAGGTCGCGTCCGACGGCAATCTCGGCGCCCGGGGCACGGCGATCAGCTTCTTCGGCGGCGCGCTGCGCTTCGGCACCGCGTTCGACACCAGCCGCACCGTGCTGCTGCTGGGCAACGGCACCGTCGATACCAATGGCCGCGACGCGACGCTGACGGGTGGGGTCTATGGCTTCGGCGATCTGATCAAGACCGGGGCGGGAACGCTGACGCTGACCGGCACCAACTTCTATCGCCGCACCGTCGTCGCGGCGGGCAGGCTCGTCGGCGACGCAGCCTCGATCTCCGGCGACATCGCCAATAACGGCACGGTCGTGTTCGATCAGCGCAGAGACGCCAGCATCGCTAGCGTGTTCTCCGGGACGGGACGGTTCGACAAGACCGGCCGCGGGGGGCTCGAATTGCGCGGCGATAGCGCGGGCTATTCCGGCACGACCACGGTGTCGGCGGGCATGCTCGTGGTCAATGGTTCCCTTGGCGGCGAGATCGACGTGCTCGCTGGCGCCAGACTTCAGGGCAGCGGTTCCGTCGGCGCAACGACGATCCGCTCCGGCGCGACGATCGCGCCCGGCAACTCGATCGGCACGCTGACGGTTACCGGCGACATCGCGTTCGAGCCGGGCGCGAGCTATGAGGTCGAGGTCGATGCCAGCGGCATGTCGAGCGACCTGATCCGTGCCGGTGGTGCGGCACGGCTCGGCGGCGGCTCGGTGGTGCATCTCGGTGAGGACGGCAATTATCGAGCGAACCAGCGTTATACGATCCTGACCGCCGATCGGGGCGTGCAGGGCCGTTTCGACGATGTCAGCTCGCGCTATCTCTTCCTCGATCCGACGCTGGGCTATGACGCGACCAGCGTCACCTTGACCTTGCTGCGCAACGACCTGCCTTTCTCCGCTCTCGCACAGACCCGCAACCAGACCCAGACCAGCCTCGGCCTGGAGAGCCTCGACGAGGCCAATCCGCTCTGGCAGCGCTTCACGCAGTTGCGCGACGAGGATGAAGGCCGACGCGCATTCGACAGCCTGTCCGGCGAGATTCACGCCTCGGCCAAGACCGTGCTGATCGAAGGCAGCCAGATCGTGCGCAGTGCGGTTTCCGACCGGATCCGCGCGGCCTTCGACGGAATCGGCGCGCCGCATATCGCGACGCTGGCCTATGCTTCGGGCAACGGGGCGATCTCGACGGCCCCGGCGGAAAGCCTGGCGCTATGGGCGCGCGGCTTCGGCTCCTGGGGGCAGACACAAGGGGACGGCAATGCCGCCTCGCTCACGCGCTCGACCAACGGCCTCGTCGCCGGCCTCGACCTCGCTGCCACGGCGGATAGTCGGGCCGGCATCATGGCGGGATATTCGCGCTCGCATTTCGAGGTGGCGCGCCGCAGGTCGCAGGCGGACGCGGACAACTACACGATCGGCCTCTATGGCGGGGCCCGCTTCGATCGTCTCCGCCTGACCGGCGCGGCGAACTTTACCTGGCACGATCTCTCGATGCGGCGTTCGGTCTCCTTCCCTGGCAGCGGCGAGCAGCTTCTGTCGGGCTACGGCGCCCACTCCCTCCAGGCCTTTGGCGAGATCGCCTATCGTCTCGACTTCGGGCCGGGCGTGTTCGAGCCGTTCGCCAATCTGGCCTATGTCAACCTTCGCAGTGATGGCTTTCGTGAGACGGGCGGCATCGCCGCTTTGTCCGCGGGCCCGCAGACCGCCGCCGTGACCTTCGCCACGCTCGGCCTGCGTGCGCAGACCAGCGTCGAACTCGGCAGCAGCACGGTGCAGCTCAACGGCACGCTCGGCTGGCGCCATGCTGGCGGCGACCTGACGCCACTCTCGCTCCAGGCCTTCGCCGGCGGCGCCCCGTTCTCGATCGCGGGCGTTCCGATCGCCCGCGATGCGCTGGTGGTCGGCGCGGGCATCGGCATGAAGCTCACGCCGGCGGCCGAGCTCAGCATCGCCTATGATGGCCAGCTCGCGCGGGGCGCCACCGACCATAGCTTCAACGCCAGGCTTGGAATGAGGTTCTGAGGGCAGGGGACGACCGCGCACGCAGGAACGTTCTCGGCCCGACGGCAAATCGCTCATGGCGCAGGACGCGCCGACGCGATCGGCTGCCGCCGAGAGCCCGACCGGCCAACTCGCCTGGTAGGAACGGCCGACTGATTCCGTTATCGCGCCGTCGCTTGCAGCCTGGCCGTTATGGGTTCAACCTCATGAAGGCCGTGCGGCAAAGCGTGAAGCGAGAGCAGGCTTTTACGGCCCCGCGAGGTCTTGGTCGATGGACTGCTCGGGCTGCGGTTTCCAGATCGAAAGCGGCTTTGCCTTCTGCCCGAAATGCGGCGTGCGCCAGCCCGTGCCGTGTTCGAGTTGCAGCTTTCTCTGTGCGCCGGATTTCGCCTTTTGCCCGCAATGCGGCGCCCGCACCACCGCGAGGGCCACTCCTCAGACAGCGTCCGCGTCGAGAGCAATCGCTGCGCTGGATTCCCGGATGCCAGCACCGCTTCCGGACGTTGAAAGGGACCATACAACCGCGCCGCCGGTCTCCGATGCGGATCGCAGGACGGTGACGGTCCTGTTCGCCGACCTCAGCGGCTTCACCGCGCTCAGCGAGCGGCTCGACCCCGAGGTCGTCCAGACCTTGCAGACCGCGTTGTTCACGGAACTGACCGCGGCCGTGCAGAGCTTCGGTGGCTTTGTCGACAAGTTCATCGGCGATGCGCTGCTCGCACTGTTCGGCGCACCTGTCGCGCATGAGGATGATCCCGAACGCGCGCTCCGCGCTGCGCTCGACATGATCGCCCGCACGGCGCGGCTCGGCGAAAGCTCCGCCGCCGGGCGCGCTGAAATGGTGCTCCATCTCGGCATAAACACCGGGCCGGTTGTTGCTGGAGGTCTCGGCGTCGGTACTGCGAAATCCTATTCGGTGACCGGCGACACGGTGAATACAGCGCAGAGACTGCAATCGCTGGCCGCCCCGGGCGAGGTCCTGGTGGGGCCGCTGACCTATAGGCTGACCCGGCATGCCTTCTCCTATACCTCGCTCGGTGAGGTCGCCCTTCGCGGCAGGTCCGGCAGCGTGCTGGTGCATCGGCTGGGTGGACCGCTCGCATCACCCCGTGCAGCGCGTGGGCTCGATGCACTCGGCCTCAGCGCACCGCTGATCGGCCGCGATGCGGAGCTCCAGCGCATGCTGGCGAGTCTCGACCAGGCCTGTGCTGGCCAGGCGCAGCTTCTGCGCCTTGTCGGTGAGGCCGGCATCGGGAAATCTCGGCTGGTGAACGAGTTCGTCGGCCGCCTCGGCTGCGAGGAGCGCTTTCGCGACGTTGCCGTACGGCAGGCCGCCTGCTCGCCGCTTGGCGAACAGTCCTTCGGCGCCATCGGCGCAGTCGTGCGCAGCGCTGCCGGGGTGATGCAGAACGATGCTCCCGACGAGATGCGCTTGAAGCTCGCAGCCTTGCTGGCCAACCTTGGCATGGCGGGCGAAGAGGCGGAGCGATTGATGCCGCTGCTCTACCATGTGCTCGGCCTGGGCGACCCCAAGGCAAGTTTGCAGCATGTCGAGCCCGAGCAATTGCGGCGGCAAATCCTCCATGCTGTCTGCACGATCATCGAGCGGCGCCTGGCGCTATCGCCGCTGCTGATCGTCGTCGAAGATCTGCACTGGGCTGACACGGTATCGCTGGAAGCGCTGCGTTTCGTGATGGACAGGCTGGACCGATCGCGGCTGATGCTGGTGGTCACTCATCGCCCCACGCAGCAAAACGACCCGCTGGACTCAAGCCGCTTCAGCCATACCGCGCTCAGGCTGACGCAGCTTGGAGACAGCGACGGACGCCGCCTGCTCGCGGCCCTGTTCGGAGAGGGCTGGCTGAGTTCCATCGGGGCGCTGCCTGAGAGGATCCTCGAGCGCGCCGGCGGCAACCCCCTGTTCCTCGAGGAGATCGTGCGCAGCCTGATCGAGCTCGACGTGCTGAAGCGCGACGGCCAGCACTGGCAGATCGTGGCGGGCGAAGCGGCAGTCAGCATCCCGGACACGATCCAGGCGATGTTGCTCGCCCGCTTCGACCGGCTGCCGCAGGAGGCGCGGCGTCTCGCGCAGGAAGCCGCGGTCATTGGCCCTCGCTTCGATGCGACGCTGCTTGCAGCGGTGACCGCCGACCCCGCCAGGCTCGAAGCCGGGCTCGAACTGCTTGGCGACGCGGAAATCATCCAGAAGGCCGGGACAGGCGCAATCTCGTCGCAGTGCTACCGCTTCACGCAGACATTGCTGCACGATGTGATCTACCAGAATCTGCTGCTGCTACGACGGACCGAACTGCACGGGCAGATCGCCACCGCCTTCGAAGGCCTGTGCGGCGAAAGTCCCGAAAGGCTCGAAGATCTGACCGTGCTCGGTCATCATTTCGGGCTGAGCGCAGAGCGGGAAAAGGGCGCGCAATACCTGCGCGAGGCCGGTGATCGCGCCCGCATGATCTATGCCAATGATGACGCCCTTCGCTTCTACGAGCAGGCGCTCGCGGCGCTGGCGACGGCCGAACCGACAGGGGTCAGGTTGCAGGTCGGCGAGCGGATTGCCGATCTCTGTGGCCCGACCGGCCGCCGTGCGCTGGCGCATGAGCACTATGGGATGGTGCTGCGGGTCTATCGCGAGAACGGCGACCGCGTCGCCTCGGCCCGGGTTCTTCGCAAGATCGGCCGCCTGCTCTGGGATGTCGGCAAGCGCGACAAGGCCGAAGCCTGCTACGCCGAGGCCGCGACACTTCTCGACGGAGCTGACGCACCGATCGAGCAGGCGCATCTCTGGCAGGAACGCGGCCGCCTGGCGTTCCGGACCGGCGACCACGCGCGTGCAGCAGAATGGGCCGACGCTGCGCTCGCATGCGCGTGCACGCTGACCCGGGACGAGGCCTCCGGGATCGGGCGCGAGGCAGCGCTCGTGACTGCGGAAGCGCTCAACACCAAGGGCGTCGCGCTGGCCCGGCTCGGGCGGAACCGCGAAGCAGTGCGCGAGGTGGAGCGAAGCATAGAGGTGGCTGAAGCTGCCGACCTGCCTGGCGCCGCCTGCCGCGGCTACACCAATCTCGGCGTGCTCTATACAACGATCAATCCCGTGCAGGCGATGGAGGTGTGTCGGCGCGGCCTCGAGATATCGCGGCGTATCGGCGATCTGGGTTTCCAGGCACGCCTCCTCACCAATCTGGCGGTCGCCTGCTGCACATTCACGGACCGCTGCCCGACAGAGGGCGTTCCGGCGGCGGAGAAGGCGGTGGAGATCGACCGTGCGCTCGACCAGCGCGAGCACCTGCCTGTGCCCCTGATCGTGCTCGGGCAGATTCACCAATGCCAGGGGCAACCAGACATCGCGGCCAGCTTCTACAACGAAGCGCTCGACGTTGCCCGCGAAACGGGCGAGCCGCAGCTGCTCTTTCCATGTTATGATGGTCTCGCAACACTCAATCTCGACCGTGACGATCTGGCGGAAGCCGACCGTTACTTTTCGCTGGCGCAAGATGTCTGCGCCCGGCACGGGCTCGACCCGGAAGCGCTCGTGGTGCTGCCTTTCCTCGATTGACCGCGGAGGAGGTTGGATATGCTCGCGCAGGCCGACATGGTTCCTCTTCAACCCGGCGACAGGGCACCGAACGTCGTGCTCGACGCCATCACCCGCGAGGGAAAGATCGCGATCGACGACTTTCGCGGTCAAAAGCCGGTGCTGGTCGGCCTGTACCGCGGCTTGCACTGTGCCTTCTGCCGGCGCCATATCGCCGCCCAGGCGCAGCTCGATCCGGCGCTCCGTGCTGCGGGCGTCGAGAGCCTGACCGTGGTCAACACGCCGATTGAACGCGCGCGGCTCTATTTCCGTTATCATCCGATGCCCAATCTTATCGCCGCCTCCGACCCTAAACGAACCTCCCACCAGGCATTTGGCCTGCCAAATCTCGAATTCACGGAGAACGAGACGGCGTGGCCGCACAAGGTCTCGATGGCCGCCGTGCTGGGTATGCGGGTCGAGATTTCCGGCGAGACGCCAGGACCGCTCGACCCGCTGGCGGGGTCGCAATTCCTCGACAACAAGGACGGTTACGAACTGACCGAGGCCGACCTGGAGATGAAGGCGACAGGCCTTGGCCAGCTTGTCGGCCAGTTCCTGCTCGACCGGCAAGGCATCGTGCGCTGGTGCTTCACCGAAGTTCCGGAAGGGGGGCGTTACATGTTCGGGGCGCCGAACCCCCAGGAGCTCATGTCGGCCGTTTCCCAGGTTGCGCAGTAGGGAGGTTCTTCAGCGAGCAAGGAGAGCCCCACCATGCCGTCCAGCTTCACCGTCCGCAGCGCCAGCGGTTATGAGCAGCTCATGGGCCGCTGGAGCCGTCAGCTTGCCGGCCCGTTCATTGATTTCGCCGGTATCGCCCATGGCGAGCGCGTCATCGACGTCGGCTGCGGCACAGGCAGCCTGACCTTCGCGCTGCCCCAGGCAGCGGAAATCGCCGAGGTCGCGGCGATCGACTTTTCACCGATCTTCGTCGCGGAGGCCCGGCGCCGGAACAGTGATCCGCGGATCACGATCAAGGAGGGCGATGCCTGCGCCATCCCTTTCCCCGACGACGAATTCGACCGGGCCCTGTCGCTGCTCGTCCTGCACTTCGTGCCGGCAGCCGACAAGGCGGTTGCCGAAATGCGTCGCGTCGTGCGGCCGGGCGGCGTTGTCGCAGCCGCCGTTTGGGATCATCTCGGCGGGATGTCGGGGATGCGCATGATGTTGGACACCCTCGCTGCGCAGGACGAGCAGGCGCGAAGCCTGCGCGCTCATTACTGCTTCCAGCCCATGATGAGGCCCGACGAAATGCGGCAGACCTTCACGGCGCAGGGCCTCGAGAGCGTCGAACAGACCTCGCTTATGATCAGGATGGATTACGCGAATTTCGCTGACTACTGGGACCCGTTCGCCGCCGGGGAGGGGCCGCTCGGCAAATATGTGGCGGGGCTCGATCCGGCGTCCCGGGCAAAGGCCGGTGAAGCCGTCAGGGCCGCCTATGAGGCCGGCCAACCTGATGGCCCGCGCTCATTTGCGGCGGTCGCCTGGGCCTGCCGGGGGGTGGTTCCCGGCGGTGGATAAGGACCACCGGCATAGGCCTCGATCAGCTGTTAGCTTGGCCGCCGCAACACCGCCCGAGGGCAGAAAGCCCTGGGATGGCGCACGCCAGACCTGGTTGATTTGCGCGGCTGTAGCAGCTGACTGAAGGGTAGTCCGGGCGCATCCCGGTTTCGCAAGTGGCTCGGAAATGTTCAGGCAGCCCGATGCCGCTGAATACTGCTTCCAGAATGAATTTTGCGGGCAGGATCTTCTAGAATTTGCTTGCACCGCGAGCGGGCACCCCCGACAAATGAGGATGAGAGTCCTCTCGTTCGCCACCGTTCAGCGACTTGCTCCTGAAACGGGCTTTGGGAAAGGGGATCAAGATGTTGGACCGCTTCGTTGAGTCCGTTCTGAACGTCGCCGCCGTCGTCGCCGGGTGGTTTGTGCCTCCAGGCGCACACAAGTTCGGACTGATCCAGATGGGCGTTTCACTCCTGCTGGTCACCGCCCTGATTGCGCTTGTCGCGTTCTGGCGGCACGCACGAAGTCGGCGGCGACACGCGCGCGACGATGCACAAGGCTGACCTGCTCGAGCCTAACGCGTGGCTCCCATGACCAAGGCTCCGAGCTTATGAGACCGGAGCCTCGACCATTCCGGAGAGCCGCCTGCCGGCCCTCCGCCTATTCAGCGGGGAAATTATCCCGCGGGAGCGAGCCTACCAGCGCTCATAATGGTGCCGGCGGTAGCCATGTGCAGGCGCCCAGGGCGGCGGACCACCATGGCGACGGCCATAACCATAGCCGTAGCCGTGACTATAGCCATCGCGGCGGCCGTAATATCGCTGCCGATCCATGTTGCCCTGGATGATCATCAAGCGTTCCCGCTTCGCCTCGGTCATGGCGAACGCCAACGGTTGCTTGTCGAGCTGCTGCGCAATCGAGGGCGCAATCGCTTCGCTGGCGTGAGCTGCGGGCGCGAGGCCGGCCATGGTTGCGGCCGCGCCCAAGACGATAGTGGCTGTGATCAAGAACCGACGCATCGGGGTTCTCCTTCTTTCCTCCCGGCGATTAAAGCCTTCCGAAAGGGAACGCAGGATGAACGGAATTGTTCGGCTCTGTTCAGGAAGCGCCCATCAGACGAAGCTCCTTGTGAGATAAGGAGAGCGCCATCTCTGCTGCGATCAACCCGCGCACTGCCACGGTTCTTTCCTCGAATACCCGAAAGCACGCGCGACCTGAGCTTTCGCCAGGGGCTGGATGTCCACAGCGTGGAAACGGACCCGCAACAGATCGGCTGCCCTAACGCGACATGATTCCGATCAGGATCGGCCCCCAGGCCGTGAGCAGGATATTGCCGATGGCATAGGGCACTGTGTAACCCAGCGCCGGAATGCTGCTCTGGGCCTCGTCCTGGATGGCCCTGAGCGCCGCCGTGATGGTGCCGGCCCCGGCGCAGGCGCCGAGCACGATGAGCGGGTCCATCTTAAGGACGTAGCGCCCGAACAGAATGCCGATGGTATGCGGCAGCAG